>JANPJB010000083.1:0-66969 GCA_031425295.1 Flavobacterium sp.
TGGTAGCATGCAGTTCGAAGAGGCACATTTCATCAAGCAAAAAATCGAAGTACTCGAAAACTACCAATCGCGCTCCACGATCATCAATCCGAAAATCACGAATATCGACGTGTTCTCAATTGTTTCCGATGAAGGTGCGGCGTATGTCAATTTTCTGCAAATTGCTCATGGTTCAATTATTCGTTCGCACACCTTAGAAATCAAAAAGAAACTGGACGAAACCGACGAAGAACTCCTTGAGTTTTCGATTGTTGAGTTGCGCGAGAGATTCCATTTGCTGTCTAAAGAAATCATCGTTCCGTTTCCAGTGGTCGTGGGCGAAAATATCAAGGTAACCATTCCGCAGCTCGGCGATAAAAAGCAAATACTCGATTTATCCATTCGCAACGCTAAATTCTACAGGATTGAGCAACTCAAGCAATTGCAAATCGTAGATCCGGACCGCCACACAAACCGCATTATGGCGCAGATGCAAAAAGACTTGCGGTTGTCTGTTGAGCCACGCCATATTGAATGTTTCGACAACTCGAACATACAAGGAACGAATCCTGTTGCGGCCTGTGTCGTTTTTAAAGACGGAAAACCAAGCAAAAAAGATTACCGCCATTTTAATATCAAAACGGTAGTCGGTCCCGATGATTTTGCGTCGATGGAAGAAGTCGTTTTCAGACGGTACAAACGCATGCTCGACGAAAATTCGCCTTTGCCACAACTGATTATCATCGATGGTGGAAAAGGACAATTATCCTCCGCTTTAAAAAGCATTGACGCCTTAGGATTGCGGGGTAAACTCGCAATTGTGGGTATTGCTAAACGCCTCGAAGAATTGTTTTATCCTGGAGATTCTGCACCGTTATATCTTGATAAAAAATCAGAAACTTTAAAAGTTATCCAATATTTGCGTAACGAAGCGCATCGTTTCGGAATCACATTCCACCGCGACAAGCGCAGCAAATCTGCATTAAACTCATCAATGGAAGCGATTCCCGGTATCGGTGAAAAAACCATGCTAACGTTAATTCAACATTTCAAAAGCGTTAAGAGATTGAAGCTCGCCACTGAAAATGAGATTTCTGCGGTTGTCGGTGTATCAAAAGCCAAAAAAATTACCGACTTTTACAAAACATCTAATTCGTAAAGGCTTCATGAAAAGATTGGTTTTGCTTATTCTGACATTTTTCACATTGGTGCAGGCTTATGCTCAACAGCAAGACAAAAAGAAACCAAAAATTGGTTTGGTTCTCAGTGGTGGTGGCGCCAAAGGATTTGCACATATTGGCGTATTGAAAGTGTTGGAACAAGCCGGCGTTAAGATTGATTATATTGGCGGAACCAGTATGGGCGCAGTGGTTGGCGGTTTGTATGCTTCAGGTTATAATGCGCACCAAATCGATTCGATCTTTAAAGCCACGGATTTCGACGCACTGCTGAGCGACTATATACCCAGATCTTCTAAAACATTTTTTGAAAAAAAGAATGATGAAATGTATGCTTTTACGCTGCCGTTCAAAAAAATGAAAGTAGGCATTCCGACGGCATTGTCTAAAGGAATGTATAATTATAATTTACTTAACCGGCTCACATATAATGTGCGTCATGTACGCGATTTCAATACGTTACCAATTCCGTTTTTATGCATTGCTACCGATATAGAAACCGGTGAAGAAATGCTACTCAACAAAGGGTATTTAGCAGAAGCTATGGCCGCTAGCGGGGCTTTTCCAACCTTATTTTCTCCTGTAGAAGTCAATGGTCGATTGCTCGTAGATGGCGGCGTAACGAACAATTTTCCGGTAGATGAAATCAAAAAACTTGGTGCCGACATTATTATAGGTGTCGATGTTCAAGATGATTTGAAGGACCGAAAATCATTGAAAGATGCCACCCGGATTTTAGTTCAAATTTCGAATCTTCAAATGATCGAGAAGATGAAAGAGAAAGTAAGTAAGACCGACATTTACATCAAACCTGATATCTCGGATTACAGTATCATCTCATTTGATAAAGGTCAGGAGATTATCAAAAAAGGGGAAGAAGCCGCATTTGCGATGTACGAAAAAATCAGCGTGCTCGGCGACTCCACAAACGTCCGACAAAGTCACTCGTACTCCCGTAATGCTGATAGTTTGAAAATTAAAAACATTTCGATCAACACCTTAAAGAATTATACGAGGTCGTACGTTATCGGGAAATTGAGATTCAAACAAAACTCGAATATCACCTACAACAGTCTTAAAATTGGAATGGATAACATTTCGGCTACGCAAAACTTCAGCACAGTAAATTATTTACTCGAGAAGAATAACGATAAGGATGATTTGGTTATTAATCTAACGGAGAATTCGACCAAAACATTTTTGAAGTTTGCAATACATTACGATGGATTGTACAAGAGTAGTATTTTGCTCAATGCGACGCAAAAGAAAACGCTTTTCAGAAATGACATTACTTCGTTTGACCTGATTTTGGGGGATAATTTGCGTTATAATTTGGACTATTACATTGATAACGGATTTTATTTTAGTTTCGGATTCCGATCCAAATACAATGAGTTTAATCGCAATGTGCGCACTGATTTTAGTGATGGCGCGTTGTTCGATCAACTCGGAATCCGCTCGATCAACATCGATTTTTCGAGCCTAATCAACCAAACTTACGTGCAGACGATCTTTATACAAAAGTTTTTGATTGGTGCCGGAATTGAGCATCAATACTTAAGTATTAAATCGAAAACTTTAAACGACAGCCGTCCATATTTTGAAAAAAGCAATTATGGTAGCCTATTCGCATATGTAAAATATGATGCACTCGATAATAAATACTTTCCTAAAAAAGGCTGGTATTTTTTCGGCGATTATCAGACTTATTTGTTCTCGTCGGATTACACGAATCAGTTTAATAAGTTCTCAATAGCGAAAGGCGACATTGGATTTGCACAGACCTTATTTAAAAAAGCAACGGTTAAATTGCAATCGGAAATGGGGTTTGCGTTGGGAGAAGAAAGTGTGCACTTTTTTGATTTTTCGCTCGGCGGTTTTGGATTTGCACCGATCAACAATTTAAAGCCTTTTTACGGCTATGATTTTTTAAGCCTTAATGGCGATAGTTATATTAAGAGCAGTATAACCGTTGATTATGAGATATTCAAAAAAAACCACATCAATTTTGTGGCAAATTACGCCAATATTGAGAACCGTCTTTTTGAGACTTCACGATGGATTTCTAAGGTAAAGTATAGCGGATATGCCGTAGGTTACGGCTTGGAATCGATATTGGGACCAGTGGAGGTAAAATATTCATGGTCACCAGAACTCCAAAAAGGTTTTGCCTGGTTCAGCATAGGATTTTGGTTTTGACGATAGGTGCGGCTAAATTTTATGCTTGATGTTATCGAAAAAATAATATATTTGACACTAGACTTCAAAGTCGAACACAACGACATTAATTAACATAACCAATTAAAAGAACAACCATGTCTATCTGGAAGAAAAAATCTTTAACACAATTATTAAGTGAAGCCTCGGAATCCGAAAAAGGGATGAAACGGACTTTGACCGCTTGGTCATTAATAGCTTTGGGAATCGGAGCCATTATTGGCGCTGGACTTTTTGTAAGAACGGCTACAGCAGCCGCCCAAAACGCAGGTCCTTCAGTCACGATTGGGTTCATCGTTGCAGCAGTTGGTTGCGCTTTAGCCGGTTTGTGTTATGCAGAATTATCTTCATCGATTCCGATTTCAGGCAGTGCTTATACGTATACTTATGCAACTATGGGCGAATTGCTCGCATGGATCATCGGCTGGGATTTGATCCTAGAATATGCTGTCGGTGCAGCAACTGTTGGAATTGCATGGAGTGAATATCTCAACAATTTGCTGGTCAATGTGCTGCATACGAGCCCCATACCCTATTCGTTGTGCCACTCGCCTTTTCAAACTTCTGATTGGGGCGAAAACGGGTTGATCAACCTGCCGGCATTGTTTATTGTTGCCGTGATCAGTCTACTGTTGATCAAAGGAACGCAAGAATCGGCTTTCGTAAACGGTTTGATCGTCGTGGTGAAAGTAGCGATCGTGGTTTTGATCATTGTTTTAGGATGGAATTTCATTAATCCCGCAAACCATACACCATACATTCCTCAGGATTCTGTATTCACTGACGAACACGGGGTAGGACATCATTTTGGCGGCATTATGGGAATATTAGGAGCAGCAGGAACGGTCTTTTTTGCTTTCATCGGATTCGATGCGGTGAGCACAGCAGCCCAGGAAACTAAAAATCCGAAACGCGATATGCCGATAGGGATTTTGGGGTCATTGGCGATTTGTACGGTTTTGTACATCTTGTTTGCCCACGTCTTAACTGGACTCGAATCTGTAGAGTTTTTCAGAACCGGCGGAAAGGAAGCTTCCGTGGCAAATGCAATTACATCATCGATGGGAACCGACTATCAATGGCTTGCACAGTTTGTAACCGTAGCCATTTTATTTGGCTTTACTTCGGTAATTCTAGTGATGTTATTAGGTCAGTCGCGTGTGTTTTACTCCATGGGTAATGACGGCTTGTTGCCTAAAGCGTTTGGCGACCTGCATCCTAAATACAAAACACCTTATAAAGCAAACCTTGCAATTTTAGTGATTGTCGGTTTGTTTGCTGCGTTTATTCCAGGTGATATCGTTGGCGACATGACGAGTATTGGAACACTTTTCGCCTTCATCCTCGTCTGTTTCTCTGTCATCGTATTGCGAAAAACAGAACCGGATATGAAACGAGAATTCAAAACGCCATTTGTGCCTTTGGTTCCGATTTTGGGAATCGTGGTTTGTTTGGCAATGATATACGGACTCGGCTGGACGAACTGGCTGCGACTCCTCGTTTGGTTAGCCATCGGATTGGTCATTTATTTTGCATACAGCAAGAAAAACAGCAAGCTTAACAATCCTAATAAATAAGGCAAAAGAAGAACAATATTGAAAATTCCAAATTCCAAATTCTAGAACAGGATTGTTGGAATTTGGAATTTTTGTTTTATTGGAATTTTGAGATTGAATATGATTTTTTTCCGATATTTGTTACTATGAAAACATCTTGGATCGGTTTATTGCAGCACCTCAAATTCCTAATCAAAAGAAATCCGGAATGAAACCGCTTTTAATTATTAATTACTCCGCTGCGGCCCATACAGTTCGGCTGCGCCTCGGGTCATTTATTATCCATTATTAATTAAAACAAGTTATGCCAATATATCACAAACTAGGCAGCTTCCCACAAAAGCGACATACACAATTCGAAAAACCAAACGGCGGATTATACTACGAACAACTTTTCGGTACAGAAGGTTTTCACGGACACGCTTCTCTTTTATACCATGTTCATCGCCCGACGCAAGTCAAAGAAATCCTCCAATCCTATTCCGTAGAGCCTAAAATCGCCATCGGAAAAAACATCAAATCATTATTGCTTAAAGGATTTGAATTGCAGCCACAAGCTGATTTTCTAGACAGCAGAAAACCAATGTTGGTCAATAAAGATTGCACGATCGGACTTGCTGCTCCAGAACAATCATTAACGTCTTATTTCTATAAAAATGCTGATGCCGATGAACTCCTATTCATCCACAAAGGCAAAGGAAAATTGCGTACGATGCTGGGCAATATTCCGTTCGAATATGGCGACTATCTGGTTATTCCGCGCGGCATTATTTATCAAATTGAATTTGAGACTGCTGAAAACCGATTGTTTTATGTTGAATCGTTCGCTCCGTTCTACACGCCAAAACGTTATAAAAACCAGTCCGGACAACATTTGGAGCACGCACCATTTTGTGAGCGGGATTTCAAATTACCGACCGAACTCGAAACACATGACCAAAAAGGCGACTTTTTGATCAAGATCAAGAAAGAAGGCATGATTCACGAAGTGATCTACGCGACCCATCCGTTTGATGTCGTGGGCTGGGACGGCTATAATTTCCCTTACGGATTCAGCATTCATAATTTCGAACCCATTACCGGACGGGTACACCAACCGCCACCGGTACACCAAACTTTCGAAACGGCAACATTCGTCGTTTGTTCGTTCTGCCCAAGATTATATGATTACCATCCGAAAGCAATTCCGGCACCTTACAACCACAGCAACATCGACAGCGATGAGGTGTTGTATTACGTTGATGGTGATTTCATGAGCCGCAACAATATAGAGCAAGGCCACATCACATTGCACCCGAAAGGCATTCCACACGGACCTGCTCCAGGCGCCATGGAACGCAGCATCGGACATACTGAAACGCAAGAACTAGCCGTTATGGTCGATACGTTCCGCCCACTAATGGTGACTGAAGAAGCGATGGGACTCGATGATGGCAAATATTACAAGTCATGGTTAGAATGATCAGGAGCTATTTCCTGCTGTCCACTATATCTTTTGCGCCGAACGCCGGCACAAAAGGATATCGTTGCCATCAGGGCTAGGGTTACAGATAAACATCAACTACTTTACGATAAATAAAAATCCGCGTAAATCTGTCCAATCCGCTTCATCCGCGTTCCAAACAGTTTGCCATCAAAAATAAAAATTATGTCAAAACAAGTCAATTCCGTCGATTACGGACTAGAAAAAATATTCGAAGGCGCACAAGATTTCCTGCCTTTAATGGGAACAGATTACGTAGAATTCTACGTCGGAAACGCCAAACAAGCCGCTCATTTTTACAAAACCGCCTTCGGATTCCAATCGTTGGCCTATTCAGGTTTAGAAACAGATGTTCGCGACAGAGCATCTTATGTACTCAAACAAGACAAAATCAGATTGGTACTAACGACTGCCTTAAATAGCGATTCGGTAATTGGAGAACACGTCAAAAAACATGGAGACGGTGTAAAGATCGTCGCCCTTTGGGTAGAGGATGCAAGAAAGTCATTTGAGGAAACAACGAAACGCGGCGCCAAAATTTTCATGGAACCTACTGTAGAAAAAGATGAATTCGGAGAAGTGGTTCGCGCGGGAATTTACACTTATGGCGAAACCGTACATATGTTTGTCGAGCGTAAAAATTATAACGGAACATTTTTACCGGGTTACGTAGACTGGAAATCCGATTACAATCCGGAGCCGGTAGGTTTAAAATATATTGATCACATGGTCGGCAATGTCGGCTGGAACCAAATGAATACTTGGGTAAAATGGTACGAAGATGTCATGGGATTCGTCAATTTTCTTTCTTTCGACGACAAGCAAATTCATACCGAATATTCCGCATTGATGAGTAAAGTGATGAGCAACGGAAACGGAAGAATTAAATTCCCAATCAACGAGCCTGCTAAAGGAAATAAACGTTCTCAGATTGAAGAATATTTAGATTTTTATGAAGGTTCTGGTGTTCAACATATCGCTATAGCTACTGACGACATCATAACGACGGTAACGCAATTGCGCCAACGTGGCATAGAATTCCTGTCAGCGCCACCAAGGAGTTATTATGAGGACATTCCTAATAGATTGGGAGATCACATGAAAATGATGCACGAGGATTTAACTGCGATAGAAAATCTAGCGATCATGGTTGATGCTGATGAGGATGGCTATCTATTGCAAATCTTCACCAAACCCGTTGAAGACCGACCGACACTGTTCTTTGAAATCATTCAGAGAATGGGTGCTAAGGGCTTCGGGGCAGGAAATTTCAAAGCACTTTTTGAATCCATTGAGAGAGAGCAGGAAAAACGAGGGACTCTTTAATAAAAATAGCAAATTATTAAGAAATCAATAAAATACAACGTTGTAGGTATGTGATTTTTGATTAAATCTTGTTAAAGTCGATTTTTAAATAAGAATATATCAAAAAGCATAGTATCTTTGTGCCAACAAAAAACGGAGGAGTGGTTTCCCGAGTTTTTCTATAAGTTTTTATAATTTATAGTTTTTGGTTGGTTAATAGCATAAAAACTCGGTCATTAATTTGACTGGGTTTTTTTGTTTTAATACATTTGGAACAGATATTGAGTTCTCGGCAGAAATCAATTCAAAAAAACATGAAAAAGTTCATTGCGTTTGTATTAATTATATCAACTTTCGGATTCAGTTCTCAAAAAGAAAGATCCTTTGACGTAGGAGAATGGTTTAAATTTAGGATTCATTACGGTTTGGTCAACGCAGGTTATGCAACCCTTGAGGTGGGCGAAGCTACGCGCAACAATAAAAAAGTGTACCATGCGGTAGGAAAAGGATATACGACTGGAATGTCAAGGTTTTTTTTCAAGGTTGACGATGTCTACGAAAGTTTTTTCGATAAGGAAACAGGAAGCCCTTATCAATTCGTCAGAAAAATTGACGAAGGTGGATACAAAAAGGATCAGGAAGGGTTTTTCAATCAAACAAGCAACAAAGTGCTCGTCAAAGATTATAAACACAATACCGAAAAAACCATCGTTGTAACCGATAATATACAAGACATGGTTTCTACGTTTTATTTTTTGAGAAACCATCCCAATATCGACAAACTAAAAGTGGGAGAATCCATCGCAGTCGACATGTTTTTTGATGATGAAATTACAAAATTTAAGTTGAAATTCATGGGATACGAAGATATTGCAACTAAATTCGGCGTCGTTCCAACGATGATTTTCAGACCATTAGTGCAATCGGGCAGGGTTTTTAAAGAAGAAGAAAGTTTGACGGTCTGGATTTCAAATGATGATAATAAATTACCAATCCGCATCAAAGCCAGTTTGGCCGTCGGTTCCATCAAAGCTGATTTGGAAGGATTTAGAGGTTTAAAATATTCTTTCAAAGTAAAAGTAAAATCCTAATGGAGATCACCACAAAGACGCATGAAATTTTAGAACAGCTAGAAGATAAATTTCAAGCAATCAATCAAAAAACAGAAACACACCTCGAAGGACTACTTTGGTCGAAACCCATTACTTATTGGGACTATATTCAAACCGACACACTACTTAATTTACAAACGCAAAGAACAACCTTACCCGATGAAATGGTATTCATTATGTACCATCAGGTGAATGAGTTGCTTTTCAAAATGATCCTCTGGGAAATCCACCAACTGTCTCATAATCCAAATCCACCGACGGATTTTTTCACAGAAAGACTTATGCGAGTCAGCCGTTACTTTGATATGCTAACACAATCGTTCGATATTATGGGCGACGGAATGGAGGTAGCGCAATACATGAAATTCAGAAATACGCTCACTCCGGCAAGTGGCTTTCAAAGCGCGCAATACCGACTCATAGAATTCGCCTCTACAGATTTAATCAACCTGATCGATTATCGATTCAGAGCCACGATCGACAGAAATACGCCCTACGAACACGCCTTCGAACATTTATATTGGCAGGCAGCTGGAAAAGACCATCAAACAGGCGAAAAGTCATTCCTAATTTTAGAATTTGAACGCAAGTACAAAGCCATGTTCCTTCGTGAAATGGAAGAATACAACACCATCAATCTGTGGCAAAAATTCAAACAACTTCCACAATCCGATCAAAACAATCCTGAACTCATCAAAGCCATGCGGCACTACGACCACACCGTGAATATCACTTGGGTTATGGGACATTTGAACGCAGCGAGAAAATACATCGATAGCGGTCAAGGTACTGGCGAAGCAACAGGTGGAAGCGATTGGAAAAAATACATGCACCCCAAATACCAACGCAGAATTTTCTTCCCTGAATTATGGACAGCAGATGAACTCAACAATTGGGGACAAGAATAATCATCGCATAAATCAAAAACTTTGAATAAAGTAATCGCATTAGGTATCGCTTTAATGGTATTGTTTTCTTGTAAGAATTCGGAAAACGAAATTGTCTACGCCGAAACGAAAGCGATCCCTATCATTGAGCAATTCGGCTTCAAATACAATGACTTTAATGTTTGGAATGATACGATCAAAAGCGGCGACACTTTCGGGACGCTGCTCGATCGACAAAATCTGGGAGACAAAAAAGTGTATGATGTGATTCAAAAAATCAAAGACAGCTTTGATGTTAGAACCATACGCATCGGAAAACCATTTACGCTTTTCAGATCGAAAGACCGCAAAAAGAAATTAGAAGCATTTGTCTATCAGCCGGATCGCGGAACGTATTATGTGATTGATTTTAGGGATTCCGTCCAGGTATTCAAAAAAACCCGTCCCATAAAAATCAAACAACGCACCATTGCCGGAAGTCTAGACGGTTCTTTGTCTGAAGCCCTTCAAAAGCAAGGTGTCGACGTAGCATTAGCGGGTAAAATCACTAAAATCTACGCTTGGTCGATCGATTTTTTCAAGCTCAAGAAAGGGGATAAATTCGGAATTACTTTCACCGAACGCTTCATCGACGACACGATTTATGATGGTGTTGACAGTCTCAAAGCCGCGTTTTTTGAATATAAAGGAAAAACCATTTATGCGTTTCCATTCGAGCAAAATGAAGGCTCCGGAAAACTCGATTATTTTGACGATGAAGGCAAAGCACTCAAAAATTTCTTCCTAAAAGCACCGCTTAAATACGTCAATATCACCTCGCGTTTCGCCAAAAACCGCTTTCATCCGGTCCAGATGATCTGGAAAGCCCACAAAGGAACGGATTACGCCGCACCGACGGGAACACCGATCATGACAACCGCTTCAGGAGTCGTTGAGCAAACCGGATTTACGGCTGGAAACGGGAACTTCGTGAAAGTTAAACACGATCGGACGTATGCAACACAATACCTGCACATGTCGAAAATTTTAGCACGACGCGGGCAACGTGTCAATCAAGGTGATGTCATTGGAAAAGTAGGAAGCACAGGACTTGCGACCGGTCCACACGTGTGCTACCGATTTTGGAAAAACGGTGTTCAAGTCGATGCGTTACGACTCAAACTTCCAAATTCAGAACCGATGGACAAGCGCAATCTACCGCGATTTCTAGCGCAAATGAAACCTTTAAAACGTGAACTTGATAGCGTGGCGAATTTGAGATATAAAAAGTGATCGTTTTTAGAAGCTATTCCCGCTATCCACTAAATTCCCGATAAGAAAAGCTACGGCGAAGGCCTTGTTTTCTAAAATCGGGCGATACCGTTACTATCGGGGCTAGGGCTTTCGGTACAAATAAAACCGGTATTAAATCTGTGTAAATCTGAATGATCCGTGTCATCCGCGTTCCATAACTTTATTATATTTGCAGCTCAAAACAAAATCAATAGCATAGACCAATGGCTTTACAAAATATCAATCCAACCCATACAAGAACATGGCAAAATCTAGCGGTGCATTTCGAATCCATGAAAAACAATGGAATCAAAGAAATGTTCCAAAATGATCCGAACAGAGCTGCGCAATTTCATATCGAATGGGACGATTTTCTAGTCGATTTTTCTAAAAACAACATCACTACTGAAACGATGCGTTTGCTAGTCGAAGTAGCTAACGAAGCCCAATTGAAAGATGCTATTACAAAGTATTTCAATGGCGACAGCATCAACCAAACCGAAAACCGCGCAGTATTGCACACCGCTTTACGTGCACCGGAATCAGCCAATATAAAAGTAGATGGGATCAATGTAATACCTGAAATTTTTGAAGTAAAGAACAACATTAAAAAATTCACCAACGAAGTTGTAAACGGTCAACGAAAAGGCTTCACAGGCAAAGCTTTCACCGATATCGTCAACATTGGAATTGGAGGATCGGATCTTGGTCCGGCAATGGTTGTTGAAGCATTACAGTTTTATAAAAATCATCTGAACGTTCATTTTGTTTCCAACGTTGATGGCGATCATGTCAATGAAATCATCAAAAAACTGAATCCCGAAACCACACTTTTTGTCATTGTTTCTAAAACTTTCACGACACAAGAAACGCTGACCAATTCGGAAACCATAAGAAAATGGTTTTTGAAATCCGCAAAACAAGAAGATGTAGCGAAACATTTTGTGGCAGTTTCGACAAACCTTAAAAACGTAACTGCTTTCGGAATTGATGCTAGTAACGTATTTCCAATGTGGGATTGGGTTGGCGGAAGATTCTCATTATGGAGCGCTGTTGGTTTGTCAATCAGTTTGGCGGTCGGATTCGACAATTTCGACAAATTGTTGAAAGGCGCCAACCAAATGGATGATCACTTCAAAACGGCAAATTTCGATAAAAACATCCCAGTTGTTTTGGCATTGCTGAGCATTTGGTACAACAACTTTTTCGGGGCCGAAAGTGAAGCGCTAATTCCGTATACACAATACTTGCAGAAACTTGCACCATATCTTCAGCAAGGCATCATGGAAAGCAACGGAAAAAGTGTAGGTCGCGATGGAAAGCCCGTAAATTATCAAACCGGGACTATTATTTGGGGTGAGCCCGGAACCAATTCGCAACATGCTTTTTTTCAATTGATACATCAAGGAACTAAACTAATTCCAACAGACTTTATCGGTTTTGTCAAGCCTTTATACGGTGATGAAGACCATCACGATAAATTGATGTCGAATTTCTTTGCGCAAACCGAAGCGTTGTTAAATGGTAAGACCCAAGAGCAAGTACAGTCGGAATTTGATAAGCAAAATGTACCTCAAGAAACGGCAAACTTTCTGCGCCCGTTCAAAGTCTTTCCAGGAAATAAACCGACAAATACGTTATTGATTCAAAAGCTGACGCCTGAAACCCTAGGGTCACTGGTCGCTTTATACGAGCATAAAATATTTGTGCAAGGCGTCATTTGGAATATTTTCAGTTATGATCAGTGGGGCGTTGAACTTGGAAAGCAATTGGCGAATTCGATCCTCGATGAAATCAATGCCAAAACCCTGAAAAATCACGATAGTTCAACAGCATTTTTATTGACCCATTTTTTAAAGAACAAATAAGTTTACACAGAAAGCCTTAGGGTAATGTGAGGCATTTCTACACTTTTTGTTTATATTTGAAATTCAAAACAACAAAAACATGTATGAAATTATTCAGAAAGCCCACTCCGGCTGGGCATATTTGGTATTACTTGCCTTGCTTTTCGCCTTTATCAATTCGTTGGTCAAACGAACTTCCAAAAAAGAGTTCCAGCCACAAGACAGAAAAATAGCTTTATTAGGCTTGGTAGCCACGCACTTGCAATTGGTATTGGGTGTTATATTATATTTCGTTTCGCCTTTAGGATCAGCTGCTTTCGGGCAAATGAGTGATAAAATGTTACGATTGACTTCACTAGAACATCCGCTTATTAATATTATTGCCATTGCCTTGATTACGATAGGCTGGTCCAAACACAAAAAAGCCGCGGATAGCCAAGCGAAATTCAAATCCATAGCTGTGTTTTATGGGTTGGGATTATTGCTGATACTCTCCAGAATCCCCTGGTCATTGTGGTTCTAAACAATCGACAGTCCTGAAAAAGGTCTTTTTTATCTATTGATAAGAACTAAAAAAGCAGTTCGTGAAATCCCGTTTAAATGAAAAAAACAATCTTTATATTATTGATGTTGATTTTTGGGACAATTGCCCATGCGCAGTCAGTTTCAAAATCCAAAGCAAAAAAATCGGCTATAAAGGATACGATATCGATTACGAAAATCGGGGGCGAAAAACCAATACCCGAGAAAGTAGTCATCGTTCAACCCGAAATTATTTTCAATGACACGGTCATTGCGGTTACGGGAAAATTCAGCTTATTTAAAAGTTCGGCGCATGCGTCATATTATGCCAATAAATTTAACGGAAGGAAAACAGCCAGCGGGAAAAGATTCAGCAACAGCAAGTATACCGCAGCGCATCGGAAATTACCGTTTGGCACGATCCTACGCGTAACCAATGAAGTAAACGGGCAGTGCGTTTTGGTTGAGATTACAGACCGTGGACCATTTGCTAGAGGCCGCGAACTCGATCTTTCTAAAAGAGCTTTTATGGACATTGCACACAATAAAAACAGCGGTGCCCTTATCGTGAAGATCGAACTAATGAATTAGTAGGTACTATTTCCAGTCTTTATAAGGATTCTGACTCAAATAAGCATTGTAGTAACGGTTATCATTGGTTACTTCTTGTCCGAGCCAGTGCGGTTTTTCAAAGCTTTCGCTTTCGGCTGTGAGTTCTATTTCCGCAATGATTAAACCTTCATTATCAGCCGAAAAAACATCTACTTCATACACATGCTTTCCGGCTTTTACTTCGTAACGTGTTTTGTGAATCACACCTTTTTCACAAAGTGCCAATAGCGGTTTCGCTTCTTGCAATGAAATTTCTGTTTCCCATTCAAAACGCGTCATACCAGTTTCATTCCCTTTTCCTTTAATTGTAAGAAATCCGCTTTCGCCAAGAATCCTAATGCGTACGGTTCGTTCTGGATTGGAGTTTAAATATCCTTGAGCGATTTGATGCTTCGAATGTGCAAACGATTTAAATGCTTCAGAAGTCACAAGAAATTTTCGTTCTATTTCTATCATTTTTTAAATTTGAATGTCTTTATTTTCAAAGATATTACAATTATCTTTATGTGTTGAAATCAATAATCAAAGCCTCTATTTAAATCGACGGATGGAAGAATCGCGCCCAAATAGAAAAATTATCCATGTCGATATGGATGCATTCTACGCCTCTGTCGAGCAGATGGACAATCCGGATTTGCGCGGAAAACCCTTGGCTGTCGGCGGAGGAGAAACACGCGGCGTTGTGTCGGCGGCAAGTTATGAAGCTAGGAAATTTGGCGTTCGCTCCGCTATGAGTGGTTATCTGGCTAAGAAAAATTGCCCCGAGCTCATCTTTGTTCGACCCCGTTTCGAACGTTACAAAGAAATCTCGAGTAAAATCAGAAAGATATTTTATGACTATACGGATTTGGTAGAACCGCTTTCACTCGATGAAGCTTACCTCGATGTTACTCAAAATAAAAAGGGAAATCCCAGCGCAACATTAATCGCTGAGGAAATCCGAAGGCGCATTTTTGAAGAAATCGGGTTAACTGCATCAGCAGGCATTTCAGCCAATAAATTCGTCGCCAAAATAGCGTCGGATTACAACAAACCCAATGGGCAAAAAACAGTAAACCCGGATGAGATCGAGCCGTTTTTGGAAGCATTGCCGATCCGAAAATTTTACGGTGTGGGAAAGGTTACAACCGAAAAAATGTATCAATTGGGTATTTTTACAGGGTCAGACCTAAAAAGTAAGCCCGTTGATTTTTTGGAAAAGCATTTTGGGAAGTCTGGAAGTTTCTATTACAATGTCGTTCGGGGCGTACACAACAGCGAAGTCAAAGCCGAACGCGTGGCGAAATCTGTGGCGGCCGAACATACGTTTAATGAAAATTTGTCCTCTGAGATTTTCATGCTTGACAAACTTGAAGTCATTGCTAGTGAATTGGAACGACGCTTAAAAAAGCACAATATCGCAGGAAAGACTGTCACATTAAAAATCAAATACAGCGATTTTACACTGCAAACCCGAAGCAAAACTTTGCCTTATTTCATATCCGACAAAGCGTTGTTGTTCGAAACCACCAAAGAATTACTGTTTCAAGAAAGGCTCAAAAACTCAGTGCGATTGCTTGGCATTTCACTTAATAATCTGAATACGGAAGTCAAAAAAACGGTGGTAGTTCAGTTAAAATTCGACTTTTAGACTATAAAAAAAACCTCCATTTTGCAATGAAGGTTCTAATATCTATGAGATTGGAATCTATTTTTCTATTTCAGAAACTCTTAAAGTGTTCACCATTCCTTTATCAGCAACCGGCATCGCTGCTAAATTGATTAAGAAGTCGCCTTTGTCAACAAAACCACGGTCGCGCGCCATTTGATTGATATCTGTTACCGTATCATCTGTACTTACATATTTGTCATAATAAAACGATTTCACGCCCCAAAGCAAATTAAGCTGTGTCAGGATTCTTCTGTTTGAAGTAAACACTAATATATGAGCAGATGGGCGCCAAGCCGAAATTTGGAAAGCAGTATAGCCGCTGTTGGTCAACGTGCAGATTGCTTTCGCCTTAATCACGTTCGCCATCATCGCCGCGTGGTGACAAATTGATTTGGTGATGAAGCGCTTGGTTCTTACTTGAGGCGTATTTTGCGGCACTTGTATTAGCGGAGAATCCTCAACCGCTTCGATGATCTGCGTCATTTTTTCAATAACTTGAATGGGATAATTTCCAACGGAAGTTTCTCCTGAAAGCATTACAGCATCGGCACCGTCCATAACGGAGTTCGCGACATCATTGACTTCAGCACGGGTTGGCGTTAGACTAGAAATCATGGTTTCCATCATTTGGGTCGCAATGATTACTGGAATTCTGGCAGTTTTGGCTCTGTTAACCAATTTCTTTTGAATCAACGGAACTTCGTGAGCGGGAACTTCTACACCTAAATCGCCACGAGCAACCATCAAACCGTCACAGAAAGCTACAATTTTGTCAATGTTGGCGACGCCTTCCGGTTTCTCAATTTTAGCAATGATTGGAATTTTATGATCAGAATGTTTGGCGATCAATTCTTGCAATTCCATCAGATCTTCGGCAGTTCTTACAAAAGAAAGCGCGATCCAATCGACCTTTTGTTCAATCGCAAAAATAGCATCTTTAATGTCTTTTTTGGTTAAAGCCGGTAAGGATACATTCGTATTCGGAAGGTTGACGCCTTTTTTCGATTTTAGTGGACCGCCTTGAATGACTCGGCAAACGACTTCTGTTTTTTTATTGGTTTCTACGGCTTCGAAAATAAGCTTTCCGTCATCGAGGAGAATTCTTTCGCCGGGATTGACGTCTTTCGGAAAGTCTTTATAATTCATATAAACCCTTTGTGCCGTTCCTGGAATGTCCTCAGCAGTTTGAAAAGTGATTAAATCACCATCATTTACGACTACATCTTCTTTCATAACCCCTACGCGAAGTTTGGGACCTTGTAAGTCGCCCAAGATGGCTGTTGTGTATCCGAATTCATCATTGAGACCACGGATTAAGTCGATTTTCTCTTTTACATCATCATAATCGGCGTGTGAAAAATTGACTCTAAAGACGTTTACACCGGCGTCGATCATTTCTTTTAAGACCGCTTTGGTACTGCATGCCGGTCCGAGTGTGGCTACAATTTTAGTTTTTTTGTTTGTTGGCATTTTAATTAAAAAATTAAATTGTTTTTTGATTTTATTTTATCCGGAATTACGGAATATACGGTAGAAATTCTTTCAATTTTGTGCAATCGATTTACGACATCTTCGATTCTAAAAGCATTGTTGTTGTGCTTTATTTTGAGGAAGTAATCTACTTTTTTAAGTTCGGAAATTAGGTGGACTTTCCGTAAGATTTCTATATTGGTATTTAAAAATAAATTTTGCTTTGTGCTCTTTTGTTGGGTGATGATGTCATTTTTGTTTTGAATCAAACTCCATAGTATATCATTTTTTGCGTCGTCATAGGTGAATTTAGAAAAAAAGGCTTCACCTTCTTTTACGACAACACCAACTTCCTCCTTGCACTTGCTTAAAATGATTGGTAAATTTTGATTAATGAAATAAGCCAAGCGAAAATCTTCTAGTGAAGAATGAATAGCAATAAGGTCATAGTCAACCTCGTCAAACTCGTCAAGATGCAACTTTAAGACTGCCATTTTTCAAATTAAATAAGCTGTAAATATAAGATATCTTATTGATAAAAAACACTAAAAAGCCAGTTGGTAACGATAATTTGATAACGAAAACGTTATAGTTTTAGCAAACTTTTAATTATTTAGAATCTATTTTATTTTGGAGTGCAAAATAAGCACGCTGTGATGCCTTTTCTTCAGCTTTCTTTTTAGAAGTAGCCCTAGCTTTGGCAATTACTTTCTGATCAATGCTTAACTTCACGCCGAAAAGTCGTTCGCCGGTAATGGCATTGTCTTCGAAAACATCATAATAAAATATTTTTTTTTCTTTTTGACACCACTCGATCAACAGGCTTTTATAGCTGATGACTTTACCCTCAAGTTTGGCAATATCAACATAGGGCAGTATGACGCTCTTTTGAATGAATTTTTCGCAATATTCGTAACCTTGGTCCAAGTAAATTGCGCCGATTAATGCTTCGAAGACATTACCGTGAATATTTTCCCCAAAATGGGAAGTTGGCACTTTACTTTCGATGAATTCAATTAAATTCAGATCGCGTCCCAATTCATTCAAATGCTCACGACTCACAATTTTAGACCGCATTTTTGTTAGATAACCTTCATCGCCGTTAGGAACTTTGCTAAACAGATGGGCGGCAATAACAGAACTTAACATGGCATCGCCTAAGAATTCCAAACGTTCGTAATTGACGGCATTTCCTTTTTCATCAAGCTTATTAGAAGAACGATGCGTAAAGGCTTTTTTGTAATAGGCAATATTGAGCGGCCTGAAACCGAGTATGTCTTCAAGCGCAGTAAAAAAAATCCCGTCTTCATTAGAACGGGAATTTTTAAATATTTTACGAATCAGTTTCTTCAAAATTAATTTTCTAATTTTTTAAATAACACACAAGCGTTGTGTCCGCCAAATCCGAAAGTATTGCTCATAGCAACTTTAACCTCTCTTTTTTGAGCCTTGTTTAAAGTTAAGTTTAAACTTGGATCAATATTCTCGTCGACCACTTCATGATTGATTGTAGGTGGAACGATACCGTGCTTCATCGCTAGTATTGACGCAATCGCTTCAATCGCACCGGCAGCACCTAGCAAATGGCCTGTCATCGATTTGGTCGAATTGATATTGATGTTCTTCGCATGATCGCCAAAAACAGCACTGATGGCTTTGAGTTCGGCGACATCTCCTAAAGGTGTTGAAGTACCGTGTGTATTGATGTGGTCTACTTCTTCAGGTTTCATTCCGGCATCGCGCAACGTGTTTTGCATTACCGCAATAACGCCAATTCCTTCAGGATGTGGTGCAGTTAGGTGGTAAGCGTCAGACGACATTCCGCCACCGCCGACTTCACAATAAATTTTAGCGCCACGGGCTTTCGCATGCTCGTATTCTTCAAGTACCAAGGCGCCCGCTCCTTCGCCAAGGACAAATCCGTCGCGCGTTGCATCGAATGGTCTTGAAGCTGATTCAGGGCTTTCGTTTCTTGTAGATAAAGCTTGCATCGAGTTAAAACCACCCATTCCGGCAATCGTTACCGCAGCTTCTGAACCACCAGAAATGATGACGTCGCACATGCCCAAACGAATATAGTTGAACGCATCAATCAAGGCATTGGCAGAAGAGGCACAAGCAGAAACCGTGGTATAATTCGGACCCATAAATCCGTTTCGCATCGAGATGTGGGCAGGTGCAATATCGGCAATCATTTTTGGAATAAAGAAAGGATTGAATCTTGGCGTTCCATCACCTTTTGCATAACTCATGACTTCTTCTTGGAAGGTTTCGAGTCCGCCGATTCCGGCACCCCAAATCACACCGACGCGTTGTTTGTTGACATTGTCATTGGTTATTCCAGCATCTTGAATGGCTTCTTCGCTAGCAGCCACAGCATATTGGGCAAACTTGTCCATTCTGCGTGCTTCTTTGCGGTCCATGAAATCTTCAATGTTGAAGTTTTTGACTTCGCAAGCGAATTTGGTCTTATGTTTTTCGGTATCGTAATACGTTATCGGAGCAGCACCGCTTTTCCCACTTACAAGAGCCTCCCAGTATTCCTGGATGTTGTTTCCAATTGGGGTAAGCGCACCTAAACCTGTTACTACAACTCGTTTTAACGTCATAAATATCGTTTTTGTTGATTTGATTTTAAACAAATAATACCCATATATTTCTTCATGTTATGATTCATAAAAGAGACATGGGTATTATATATGTTGTTGATTGAAATTCAATCCGGAAATTTCTTAAAAAAACAATAACACCCGTAAAAACTAATTTACGGGTGCAATATTATTATTTTTTAGCTTCTTCGATGTAAGAAATAGCTTGACCAACAGTAGCGATGTTTTCTGCTTGGTCATCTGGAATTTGGATATCAAATTCTTTTTCGAACTCCATGATAAGCTCAACAGTGTCTAATGAATCTGCTCCTAAATCATTAGTGAAGCTAGCTTCTGTTACAACTTCGTTTTCGTCAACACCTAATTTGTCTACGATAATCGCTTTTACTCTTGATGCAATGTCTGACATAATCTTTAATTTTAGAATTTAATTTGTTGGCAAAAATAAAAAACTTTATTTTAAAACCACGCTTTAGTTGATAAATGTGCAAACGAATTTAAAAAAATAATTTCACAAAGACATTCTAAATCTTCTAATTATCATTTATTATTCTTTTTTTTGCGATGTATAAAACAACATCAATGAAAAATATCGTACTGTTTGCGTCGGGTTCGGGAACGAACGCTGAAAATATAATTCGATATTTCAAGCAGATGCAGACCGGCAAAGTCACCGCGGTTTTTTCAAACAATCCCACTGCAAAAGTGCTTGATCGTGCCAAAAAGCATCATGTGCGGACCATTGTTTTTTCGAAAGACCAATTGCATCATGATTTTGTATTGGATGCACTCGATGAACTGCAAACTGATCTGATTGTTTTAGCCGGATTTTTATGGCAGTTTCCAAAGTCAATTATTGAGCGCTATCCAAATCGAATCATCAACATTCATCCTGCTTTATTACCGAAATATGGCGGAAAAGGAATGTATGGAATGCATGTGCATGTTGCGGTTTTAGAAAATAAAGAATTCGAAACCGGAATCACCATTCATCATGTCAACGAACATTACGATGAAGGCAATATCATTTTTCAACAATCCATAAAGATTGATGACTGCACAACACCCGAAGAAATCGCCGTGAAAATTCACGAACTCGAGCAAAAACATTTCCCAATCATTATTGAAGCATTGCTACAATCTAAAATCTAAATCGTCAATCAATGCCCCACCAAGTACATATTTACACCGATGGTGCAGCGAAGGGAAATCCCGGAAATGGCGGTTATGGCGTTGTCATGGAATGGGTCGGCAAACCGTATCAGAAAGAATTTTATGAGGGATTCAGATTGACGACAAATAACAGGATGGAATTGCTCGCAGTAATCGTGGGCCTTGAAAAACTGAAAAACCCAAACACAAAAGTACTCGTTGTTTCCGATTCGAAATATGTGGTGGATTCCGTCGGGAAAAAATGGGTTTTCGGTTGGGAGAAAAAAGGGTTTACGGGGAAAAAAAATCCGGATTTGTGGAAACGCTTCTTGAAGATTTATAGAAAACATCAGGTAGATTTTAAATGGATTAAAGGGCATAATAATCACAAACAAAACGAACGTTGCGACGAATTGGCTGTGATGGCGTCGTTGCAGAAGGACCTTTCGATCGATGAATTTTACGAAAAGGAAGAAACCAAACTGTTATAGAAATTAGACTCTTTTTCGTTTTCAACTTTCAAACATATCAACTACCTTTGCGCCTTAATTTCAAATGCATCAGATGAATAAACTATTGATTGTTGGAACGGTTGCTTTCGACGCTATTGAGACCCCATTTGGGAAAACAGATAAAATTCTTGGGGGAGCCGGAACTTTCATCGGATTATCCGCTTCTCATTTCAACTTACAATCTGCAATTGTTTCCGTAGTCGGAGATGATTTTCCACAGGAATATTTAGACTTACTAACGGCGAGAAACATAGACATTTCGGGTCTTGAAATCGTTAAAGGCGGCAAGACGTTTTTCTGGAGCGGCAGATACCATAATGATTTGAATTCACGCGATACACTCGTAACAGAGCTCAATACACTCGCAGATTTCCAACCTAAAGTGCCTCAAAATTTTCAGAATGCCGATGTTGTGATGTTGGGAAACTTGCATCCGTTAGTGCAAAGCAGCGTTTTGGATCAAATGACCAAACAACCGAAATTAATTGTTTTGGATACAATGAACTTCTGGATGGATTGTGCATTGCCGGAATTGCTTGACGTTATCAAACGCGTTGATGTCATTACGATAAATGATGAAGAAGCCCGTCAGTTGTCAGCAGAATATTCAATGGTGAAAGCTGCCGCGAAAATCCATACTATGGGTCCAAAATACGTTGTTATTAAAAAGGGAGAGCACGGCGCGTTGTTATTCCACAACAAAGAAATATTTTTCGCACCAGCATTGCCACTTGAGGAAGTTTTCGATCCAACTGGAGCCGGTGATACATTTGCTGGCGGATTCGCAGGATACATTACACAAAGTGAGAACATTTCATTCGATAATATGAAACAAGCAATCATTCAAGGATCGAATCTGGCTTCGTTCTGTGTCGAGAAATTCGGAACCGAGCGCATGCTGCAACTCAACAAACAGGAAGTGCAGGAGCGACTGAAACAATTCAAATCCTTAACACATTTTGATATAGAATTGTAATAAATTTATGCCTCGAATTGTCGGGGCATTTTTATTTAGAAAAACAACTACTACAACACAACTAGAATGAGTGATAAATTAACACATGAATGCGGCATTGCCTTTTTGCGATTAAAAAAGCCTCTCGAATTCTATAAAGAGAAATATGGCTCTGCTTTCTACGGCATACAGAAAATGTATCTTCTTATGGAAAAGCAGCACAACCGCGGACAAGATGGGGCCGGTTTCGCATCCATAAAACTTGATGTCGAGCCTGGACAACGGTATATTAGCCGCGTCCGTTCCAACGATGCACAGCCGATTCAGGACGTCTTTAAACAAATCAATGAAAGGATTAATGAAGAATTGACCTCGCACCCGGAATATGCGGATAATGTAGCATTGCAAAAAGCCAACATTCCTTACATAGGCGAATTGTTTTTAGGGCATGTTCGTTACGGAACTTTCGGTAAAAACAGCATTGAGAGCGTACATCCGTTTCTGCGCCAAAACAATTGGATGCATCGTAATTTGATCGTTGCGGGAAACTTTAACATGACGAATGTTACAGAACTTTTTAATAGTTTAGTTGAGTTAGGACAACATCCGAAAGAAATGACCGATACCGTGACCGTAATGGAAAAGATCGGTCACTTTTTAGATGATGAAGTCACGGAATTGTATCAGGAATGTAAAAATAACGGACTCTCGAAAAGGGAAGCTTCTCCCGAAATTGCATCACGATTGGATATTGCTAAAATATTAAAACGCGCTTCAAAGGGCTGGGACGGCGGTTACGCTATGGCTGGACTTTTCGGTCATGGCGATGCGTTTGTATTCCGTGATCCTGCCGGTATCCGTCCGGCTTATTGTTATGAAGATGATGAAATTGTTGTCGTGGCATCCGAACGACCGGTGATTCAAACCGTTTTCAATGTTGATTTTGACAAAGTAAAGGAGCTTCAACCAGGACATGCTTTGATCATTAAGAAAAATGGCATGGTGACGGAAACCGAAATCATTGAGCCGTCGATTAAAAAAGCATGTTCGTTTGAAAGGATTTATTTTTCGCGAGGCAGCGATGCTGAAATTTATCAGGAACGAAAAGACCTTGGGAAATTAATTTTACCAAGTGTTTTAAAGGCAATTGAAAATGATACGGACAACACCGTTTTCTCCTACATACCGAACACGGCGGAAACTTCGTTTTATGGAATGATCGAAGCGGCTCAGGATTTCTTGAATCAAAGAAAAAACAAGTACATACTCGACAACAGAAAAACCTTAACCAAGGAAAAACTAGAGGAAATCCTTTCTGTCAAAATTAGAACTGAAAAAATCGCGATTAAAGACGCCAAACTCAGAACTTTTATTACTGAAGACAGCAGCCGTGATGATTTAGTTGCGCACGTTTACGATGTTACCTATGGCGTTATAAAACCGACAGATAACCTAGTAATTATTGATGATAGTATTGTTCGCGGAACAACGCTTAAAATGAGCATCCTCAAAATGATGGATCGCTTAAAGCCCAAAAGAATTGTAATCGTTTCTTCAGCACCACAAATCCGTTATCCGGATTGTTATGGTATCGATATGGCAAAGCTTGAAGGTTTGGTTGCTTTCAAAGCGACGCTTGAATTACTAAAGGAACGAAACCTGTACCACATCGTCGATGAAGTTTATCAGCAATGCAAAGCTCAGGAAAACTTAAAAGATATTGATGTTGTGAATGCCGTAACACAAATATATAAACCGTTTGAGCCACAAGAAATTTCAGATAAGATAGCGATCATGTTAAGTTCACCTGAGATTAATGCCGAAGTCAAAATCATATTCCAATCGATAGAAGATTTGCATACTGCCTGCCCCAAGAATTTAGGAGATTGGTACTTTACAGGCAATTATCCAACCGCAGGAGGCAACAGGGTTGTTAACAAGGCATTCATGAATTTCTACGAAGGAAAAGACGCTAGAGCCTACTAAATTGGCAAATTTTAACACTTTATCGAGTATTGGTGTATTTCATCTAATTTATTTGTTGATAACGCTTTACACCTATACTTTTGGAGAACCATAGCATTAGTAGGTTAAGTTTATGGTAGATTTGGGGCAAAAAGGGTGAAAGAAATTTCACCTTTTTTATTTTATAGAACTTCCGAAATAACCCATCTAAAAGGTACATCGACTCTTATTTGCCTATCATTCCAATTAATTCAACCAATCAAATCTTGTTATTGCACATTTCGCGCTAAATTTACGCTACCATAATTTAGTAGGTTTAAGCTTATGGTAGATTTGGGGCAAAAAGGGTGAAGATCTTCTTCACCTTTTTTATTTAAAATCAGTTACAAAATAAAAGCCCGATTTCAAATAAGTGAAATCGGGCTTTTATTTAAATTTAAGCAGCATTGAAAATTATTTTTCTAAAGCATATCTTCTCGAAACTTCGGTCCAATTAATTATACTAAAGAAAGCTTCAATATAATCCGGACGGCGGTTTTGATAATTCAAATAATAAGCATGTTCCCAAACATCCATCCCCAAAATCGGTGTGCCGCCACAACCTACATTAGGCATTAGAGGATTGTCCTGGTTTGGCGTTCCACAAACATCGAGTTTTCCACCTTTGTGCACACAAAGCCAAGCCCAACCTGAACCAAACTGCGTTGCACCTGCTTTTGAGAAACGCGCTTTAAATTCTTCGAAAGTTCCAAATTCGTTTTCAATCGCATCAAGCAAATCACCCGTTGGCAATCCGCCGCCATTCGGGGCCATTACTGTCCAAAACAAATTGTGATTGTAAAAGCCACCGCCGTTATTACGCACCGCAGCATTTTTCATATCGAGATTAATCAAAATATTTTCAATGGTTTTGCCTTCAAGATCGGTTCCGGTCACCGCAGCATTCAAGTTAGTCGTATAGGCATTGTGGTGTTTAGAATGATGAATCTCCATCGTTCTGGCATCAATATGAGGTTCTAAGGCGTCATAGGCATAAGGTAATGTTGGTAATTCAAAAGCCATAATATGTGTGTTTAATGATTTATAAATATTTTATTCAAATTTAAAGATTTAACTTTGGAAATGAAACAGCAAGGGGTTATAATTTCTTTAATTTTATTTTTCAGGAGCTAATCCCGCTATCCGTTGCAATCTTTTATGCCAAACAACGGCACAAAAGGATTTTCACTCTTATCGGGGCTAGCGCTGTCGGTTAACAATAATGAGTTCATTTCAAAATGCAAAGACCATCATTTTCACTTTACGATGCCTCGGCTGGTTCCGGAAAAACTTTTACACTCGTAAAGGAATATCTTAAAATCATACTTACCGCAAAGAAGAACGACGCGTATCGCAACATTCTCGCGATCACTTTTACGAATAAGGCGGTGCATGAAATGAAAAGCCGCATCGTCCATAATCTGTCAGAATTCACAAAACCCGATCCCGATGAAAAAGCGGGGCGACTCATCGAACTCTTGTCCGTTGAAACGCAGCTTTCATTACCACAGATTAAGAGCAAGTCGCAAGAAATCATTAAGCATATTATTCACAACTACGCCGCATTTGATATCCTGACAATTGATAAATTCACACACAAAGTCATCCGCGCTTTTGCCCACGATCTTAATTTGCCCATTACGTTTGAGGTTACGCTAGATACCGATTCGTTATTGACAGAAGCCGTCGATGCGGTAATAGCCCAAGCTGGAGAAGATGAAATCCTTACTAAGCTGCTTGTCGATTTCACAATGGAGAAAGCCGATGACGATAAATCTTGGGATATTTCGCGTGAGATCTTAGAAATGGGCAAACTTATTTTCAACGAAAACAATCGTGAAGAAATCAGTCAATTACGCCAAAAGGATATTACCACTTTCATTGAGATCAAGCAAAAACTAAAAACAGCCATTCAGGAAATTGAGAAGCAGAATATTACGCAAGCTAATAACGCCATGGCATTGATTCAAAATCAAGATATCGATTTAAAATCTTTTTCAGCGGGACATTTTCCGAATCATTTGGTCAATATCGCCAGTGGAAAATTCAACCCTCTAAATAAGAAGTATTTTGAACCTGAAGATATTAAAGTCAACAAGATATCACATGACAAAGCCAGCATAGAAAGCATTACGCCGGAATTGCTTTTAATTTTGAAGCATATTTATAAAAATTTTGAACAGCGCGATTTCTACAATGCCTTTTTGAAAAATATTACGCCTTTATCGCTGCTTCAAACCATCAATAGCAAATTAACGGATATTCAAAAAGAGCAAAATGTGCTTTCCATAGCGGAGTTCAATGCGTTGATTCATGATCAAATCCAGAACCAACCAGCGCCATTCATATACGAGCGGCTCGGGGAACGCTATCGTCATTTCTTTATTGATGAATTTCAGGATACTTCCGACATGCAGTGGCAAAACCTGATTCCACTCATAGATAATGCATTGTCGAGTCAGAACGAAGCTGGAGAAAAAGGCACATTAATGATTGTCGGCGATCCAAAACAATCTATTTATCGTTGGCGCGGTGGAAAAGCAGAGCAATTCATCGCATTGAGCAAAACGGAAAATCTAAAGGATAAAACGGAAAATCCGTTTAGCAATCCCGATAAAGTAATCACCCATTTAGACACCAATTACAGGAGTTATTCTGAAATTATCAGCTTTAATAACTCGTTCTTTAAGTTTTTGGCAAACGAATTCGTGCACCCGGACTACAAGGATTTGTATGAAAATCATTGTCATCAAAAAAACAATCAAAATGTCGGCGGTTACGTGAATCTTACTTTTTTACCGCTTCCTGAGAATTACGAAAGTGATAACGAACTTAATGAAGAATTGGATAAAACTCAATATTACTGTCGGGCGACTTTTGAAACGATTCACAAAGCCATTACCGCAGGTTTTTCTTTTAGCGAAATTGTTGTTTTAACCCGAAAGCGAGATCAGGGAATTGCTGTTGCCAATTATCTTACCGAGCAAAAGATTCCCTTAATATCATCTGAAACGCTGTTAATTGAGAATGCCTCTGAAGTGCAATTTATCATCCATGTTTTGAAGTATTTGAAAAATGAAGCAGACGCGGAATCCAAAGCTAATTTTCTGTTTTACATTGCTAAAAATTGTCAGAATCAATTGCCAATTCATGATTTCATTGCTGCAGGAATTGAAATTAAAACAGAACTTGAATTTGAAGCATTTCTTTATAAATTTGATATATCAATAAAATTTAGTGATATCCGGCGAAAGTCTTTGTATGAAGCTGTTGAGGTAATAATAGCCGCGTTTATTTTTTCGAAACAGAACCATGCCTATCTGCAATATTTTCTAGATGTAATATTGGAACGGGATTATCATAAACAAGCTGGAATTTCTGATTTTGTAAATTATTGGGACAAGAACTCGGGCAAATACAGCATTCCATCTCCGGAAGGAAATAATGCGGTTAAAATCATGACCATTCACAAATCCAAAGGATTGGAGTTTCCGGTAGTTATTATTCCGTTTGCAGATGAAGATTATGACAAAAAACCAAAAAATAAACTTTGGTTGGAAGCTGACGAAGCCGAATTTGGATTGTCTAGGGTCTTAATTGATAACTCGAAAGCAGTTACCGGCTTTGGCGAAAGAGCTTTGCTAAAATACAATCAGCAAAAGCAAGAAGAACTGCTTGATAATGTCAACATTCTTTATGTGGCTTTAACAAGGGCAGAAGAACAATTATATCTTATCTCACAAACGGTAAAGCAAAAAAAGGATGGAGATTACCCCAACAGCATGGCCGCTTTTTTTACAAAGTATCTCGCCAGTGAAGGCTTACTCGACGAAAATAAACTCACATACGAGTTCGGGGATTCGCACAAATTATCTAAGCCAGCACTAGAACGGCAGACATCAAAATCGATTGTCTATGTATCGGAAAGATTTAGTCCCAGCAATATCAAAATTGCGCAAAAAGAAGCTTTGCTTTGGGGAACGCAACAACAAGAAGCAATTGAATACGGAAATGTCATTCATGAGATATTATCATTCATTAATACTGAGCAAGACATCAACATGGCAATCAAACAGGCGATCGAGATGGGCTTAATTCGGTATGATCAACAAGATACTGTTCGGGTTGCAATTAATGAGATAGTTCATCATCCGAAACTTAAAAATTACTTTGCTTCAAACCATCGTATTTTTAACGAGCAGCGTGTCATTCAGCATCAAGGAGCAACCGTTAAACCTGACCGAATGGTTTTGACGCCCGACAACGAAATTTTATTATTGGATTATAAAACCGGAAAACATCAGGAGAAATACAGATTTCAACTCGAAAATTATCAAAATATAATCGAAGAAATGAACTTTAAAGTCACAAAAAAAGCATTGGTTTACATAGGAAAAACAATAGAAGTAATACATTTGTAGTCACCAACTTTATCAAAAAAAAATGTACGGAACAATCAAAAATTACCTTCAGAACGAGCTAGAAACCATAGCGCAGAATGGTCTTTTCAAAAAAGAAAGAATCATAACATCGCCCCAAGGAGCTGAAATTAAAATTGCTACAGGAGAAACGGTTCTAAACTTTTGCGCTAATAATTATCTTGGTTTGTCGTCGCATCCTGAAGTTATACAGGCCGCTAAAGATACTTTAGATAGTCATGGATTTGGAATGTCGTCTGTTCGTTTCATCTGCGGAACACAAGACATACATAAAACACTTGAGAAAAAGATTGCTGAATTCTATGGCACAGAGGACACTATTTTGTATGCCGCAGCATTTGATGCGAACGGTGGAATTTTTGAACCACTGTTGAATGAAAACGACGCTATTATTTCAGACAGTCTAAACCACGCGTCGATCATTGATGGCGTTCGTTTGTGTAAAGCTGCGCGTTATCGGTATGAAAACAGCAATATGCAGGATTTGGAACAGCAGTTAATCAAAGCCAATGAAGCCGGAACTCGCTATAAATTGATTGTAACCGATGGCGTTTTCTCGATGGATGGCGTCGTCGCTCCGTTGGATAAAATCTGTGATCTCGCTGATCGATATGATGCGTTGGTTATGGTTGATGAATGCCACGCGGCGGGATTTATCGGAGCAACCGGAAAAGGGACATTGGAAGCGAAAGGCGTTATGGGAAGGGTTGACATCATTACCGGAACACTAGGAAAAGCATTGGGCGGTGCCATGGGAGGTTACACGACTGCTAAAAAAGAAATCATTGAAATTTTACGACAACGTTCGCGACCTTATTTGTTTTCAAACTCCTTAGCGCCGGCCATTGTTGGCGCGTCGATTAAGGTGTTCGAATTGATAGAGAACGAAACTACACTTAGAGACCAGCTCGAATGGAACACTCAATATTTCAAAAACGGAATAAGAAAAGCAGGTTTTGATATTATTGACGGAGATTCCGCCATTGTTCCTGTGATGTTATATGACGCAAAATTGTCTCAAAAAATGGCTGACGAGCTTTTGAAAAAAGGGATCTATGTCATCGGATTCTTTTTTCCAGTGGTTCCGAAAGATAAAGCTAGAATAAGGGTACAATTATCAGCAGCTCATACAAAAGAGCATATAGATAAAGCTATTACGGCCTTTATTGAAGTAGGTCAAATGTTAAAAGTTATATAATTGCCATTTCATTGGGAATTAGTTGGTTTTTTTTAACATTTAGTTTTGTAGTTAAAAAATTACGTATTACTTTTGCCTTACAAAATATTGTAATCTAACAAAATTTAAGTATGAAACATCTTAACAAATTATTTGCTGCTGTGGTAATGTTTATCGGACTGAGCGCACAAGCACAAGATAGTAACAATCCATGGGCTATTTCCTTTGGTACAAATGCCGTAGACACTAGAGTTAGTGCTGCATCAAAAGTGGAAGACCAAATCTCCCAGATGTATAATGTAAATGATTATTGGAATATCCTTCCTTCTGTATCATACATCAATGTTTCAAAGCATGTGGGCGGGAATTTCTCATTCGGTGTAACTGGTTCTGTTAACAGAGTTAAAAGATGGGTAGAGCCTAGACTTACTCAGCCTGGTGACTACACTGTGATCAACCCCGGAGATTTAAGCTACTACGCAGCGGATGGAGTTATTAAATACAGCATCGGTGGTGCAATGGGATGGAAGTACATTGATCCTTCTATCAATGTTGGTGGTGGTTACACTTCTATGGGAAAAGCAAGTTACGGAACTGCTAATGGTGGTTTAGGCGTGACTTTCTGGTTTACAGAAATGGTCGGTTTGTCTTTCCAATCTACATACAAATATTCATTTGACAATGAGTCTAGAATTCCAGAACAAAACGTTCCTTCTCACATGCAGCACTTCGCTGGTTTGACTTTCAAATTTGGTGGAAAAGATACTGACGGTGACGGAATCTACGATAAAGATGACGCTTGTCTTGAAGTTGCTGGTTTAAAACAATTTAAAGGATGTCCTGATACGGACGGAGACGGAATTATTGATGGAAGTGATTCTTGTCCAGATGTTGCTGGTTTAGCTGAATTCCAAGGATGTCCTGATACTGACGGTGACGGAATCGCTGATAAAGATGACGCTTGTCCAGAAGTTGCTGGTCCAAAAGCATTGAACGGTTGTCCTGATGCAGACGGTGACGGAGTTGCTGATAAATCTGACAAATGTCCGGATGTCAAGGGTCCAAAAGAAAATGGTGGTTGTCCTTGGCCAGATACTGACGGAGACGGAGTATTAGACAAAGATGACAAATGTGTTGATGTTAAAGGAACTGTTGCAAACAATGGTTGTCCTGAAATCTCAGAAGAGCAAGTAAACAAATTGAACGCTTATGCTAAAACAATCTTGTTCAACTCTGGAAAATCAACATTCCAACAACAAACGTACCCAGTATTACAATCAATCGCTGCGATCTTAAAAGAATATCCTTCTTCTAATTTCAGCATTGAAGGCCACACGGATAGCGATGGTAAAGATGCTGCTAACCAAAAATTATCAGAAGACAGAGCTGCTGCAGTTAAAAACTATTTAATTGATAATGGTATCGCGGCTTCAAGATTAGGTTCAGTAGGTTACGGTGAAGCAAAACCAATCGATAGCAACAAAACTAAAGCTGGTAAAGCTAACAACAGAAGAGTTGAAGTGAAATTGGTAAAATAATTTCATCTAAAATATTTCTTAAAAACGCCTCGATTATCGGGGCGTTTTTTTTATTTTTATAATATGACAAAAACTTCATTCCTTGATAAAATAGCCCAAGTATTAATCGAAAATCACGGCGATACTTTATCTGATACCATTGTCATTTTACCAAACAAACGTGCCAAAATATTTTTGATTGAAGCGTTAAAGAGGCAAATCGATAATACGGTTTTCGCTCCGGAAATCATCAGCATTGAAGATTTCATCCAAGATATTGCAAAACTTCGCAGTATTGATTCGATAGAATTGATTTTCGAATTTTATGAAGTTTATTTATCCAGTACTGAAACAACAAAGCAACAGCCTTTTGAACAGTTTGCAAATTGGGCGAAAACACTACTCAAAGATTTCAACGAAATCGACCGCTACCTACTAGAACCCGACAAAATTCTTAAATATCTCGATGACATTAAGGAAATTGAACATTGGTCCGTCGATGCAGAAAAGAAAACCGATTTAATCAATAAGCACCTAGAGTTTTGGAAATTGCTACCGGAATACTATCATTCTTTTTATGCTTATTTAAAGAATAAAGGCGTCGGATATCAAGGTATGATTTACCGCGAAGCCGCAATAAACATCATTCCACTTTCAAAAGCAACCATTGATAAGAAATACCTATTCGCAGGTTTTAATGCACTAAATGCCGCGGAAGAAAGAATAGTGCAGCAACTATTGCATGCGGATCAAGCAAAAATTTATTGGGATGTTGCAGACACTTTTTTAAACGACCCATCGCACGAAGCTAGCTTGTTTGTGCGCCGCTTCAAACAAAAGTGGAATCATTACCAATCGCATCCTTTCGAGTGGATTACAACTGATTTTTCAGAGGCCAAAAACATCCAAATTATTGGCACGCCCAAAAGCATAGGTCAGGCAAAAATAGTAGGGAACATTCTCGAGCAGCAAATACTCACAAATCCGGATTTTGATATTAATAAAACAGCTGTCGTACTTGCAGAAGAAAATATCTTAATCCCACTTTTGTATTCCTTGCCAGCGTCGGTGCAAAATTTAAATATTACCATGGGTTATTCGAGCAAGAACAACCCGGTTCAGATACTAGTCGCAAAATTGTTTAAACTGCATACTGCGGCATCTTCGCGGAGCCAATACGTGTTTTATTATAAAGATTTGCTTGATGTGTTGACACACCCACTCGTCGAACCATACCTGAATGCTCAAGATTTAATTTATCGAATCAACCAGCAGAATTATACTTTTATTACGCATAAAAAGGTCATTGAAATCCACGGTCAGCCAAACAACTTGATGGCGCTATTGCTAAATCGATGGAACCCCGATATTATAGCGGTATTGCATTCGATTTCTAAGCTGCTGGAAACCATAAAAAATAATCTGAGCAATGAAAGCCAGGAAGAAAAAATCGCAAAGGCTTTTGTCTATGCCATTTTTAAAACCATCAATAAGCTGATCAATTATGCCTCACAGTTCCCACACATCAATTCATTAGAGACCCTGCATTCGATCTACAAGCAAATCATCGATTTGGCGGAAGTGTCATTTGAGGGCGAACCATTAAATGGCCTGCAGATTATGGGCGTACTCGAAAGTCGCGTTTTAGATTTCGACACTGTAATTATAACATCTGTCAATGAAGGAAAATTTCCGGCAGGAAAATCACAAAATTCGTTTATTCCGTACGATGTGAAAAGAGAATTTGATTTGCCGACATTCAAAGAAAAAGATGCAATCTACACGTACCATTTCTATCATTTATTGCAACGCGCAAAGAATGTCTATTTGTTATACAACACCGAGAGTGACGGTATTGACGCTGGAGAAAAAAGCCGTTTTATCACGCAACTTGAAATTGAAAAGCATCCCAATCACCAGCTGACGCATGAAATCTTTAACGCTGTTTTGCCCGAACTGGCCCATGATCCTGTCGTCATTCCAAAGTCTATTGCCGTGATGACGCGCCTAAAAGAAATCGCTGAAAAAGGATTTTCGCCGTCAGCCCTTACAAGTTACATTAGGAATCCGATTGGTTTTTACTTTCAAAAGATTTTGCATATCCGTGAAATTGAAGAGGTCGAGGAAAACATCGCGCTCAATACTTTAGGCACCATCATTCACGAAACATTGCGGGTTTTATACGAGCCATTTGTCGGGCGTTTTGTCAATGAACATGATCTGCAAGCTTGTCATAATCAATTGGATCAAGAAGTGTTGAATCAATTTAAACTTGTTTACAAAGAAGGTGACATTAAAAAAGGCAAAAATTTATTGGCTTTTGAGGTCGCAAAGCGGCACGTTTATAATTTCCTGCAATTGGAATTGGAAAGTTTAACAAACGGCGATACCTTAAAAATAGTTGCTTTAGAACAAACATTCGAACGACTGCTGCAGCATCCGAATTTGCCGTTTCCAGTTCTAATACGCGGCAATGTCGATCGCATCGAAGAACGCAACGGTCGCATCAGAATTATCGATTATAAGACCGGAAAAGTAGAAAAGCGGAGTGTTGCCTTGAAAACCTGGAATGCGCTCACGGATGATCTCAAAAACGACAAAATAATTCAGGTGTTGGCTTATGCGTATATGTATGCGGAACGCGCTCAAGGTAAACCGATGGAAGCGGGAATAATATCTTTCAAAAATTTAAAGGCTGGATTTTTACCCTTCAGTTTCAAAGAAGGTAAAGAAACTGTTTCAATCATCGATAACAAAATGCTAGGGGATTTTACGGAGCAAATTGTTTTGTTATTGCAGGAAATACTGAATCCAGATATTCCTTTCGAAGAAAAAATTTAGGTCGAAGCGTCGTATAATGTTATATCTTCTTCAAGAAATTTGTAATCGCTTTTAACACTTCCGCCGTATTTTCGATGTGGCTCATGTGTCCATCTGCTAATGTGATCAATTCTACATTCGTGTTTTCAATTTGGCTTCGATTTTCTTCATAATGTAACACTGGATCTTTCCTACCTAAAATCAACAGTTTTGGATACGGACCGAAATGCAGCAACACTTCGCGGTCTTTCCTTATTTTCATGCCTTCCAAAGCGGCTACGATACCTTGCAGCGGGGTTTTCAACGCCTCGATCTTTACTTTTTCGATGTCGTCGGTCAATATCGCGCGGTTGTCTTCACTAAATAAATTAGCAATAGACAATCTGACGAACGCTGTGTAATCTTTCTTAACAGCTTTGATGGCTCGGTCGCGATTTGTTTTTCTTTCATCGCTATCAGCAAGCGAAGTCGAATTCATCAAGACCAAACCCTTGATAAAATCGGGGTATAATTCCGCAAATGCCAAAGCAACGTAACCGCCCATTGAATGTCCGAAGAAAACGGCTTTTCGAATTCGCAGCTGCGATAAAAGATCATGAACCATGTCTGCCTGCTCTTCCATTTCGTGAACATAACCGAGACATGGCGTCTGGCCATGTCCCAGTAAATCAATTGTGATGATGCGGTATTTTTGGCACAGTTCGGGAGTCAATGCGTGCCACATTTGTTGGTTTTCAAGGAAACCATGAAGCAACACAATGGCGGTTCCTTTGCCGGAATCCGTATAAGCGACGTTAATGTTTTTGTATGGATGTTGTTTCAAAATGTGGTTTTATGAAACAAAAATAAGATTTTAATCTTGAGTACTATTGCGAATCCGAAACTAAAAAAGTACCATCAATAATCAATAATTTGACGCCTTTTTCGGAAACCGAACGATGGCTGCTTAAATCGTCCGAGACAACATACGTCATTCCATGGGTCAATGTGATTTGTTTTCCGGTTGCTAATTCACTGACAAAGGCACCTTCAAGACAATGCACAATATGGCCTTTTTGGCACCAATGATCCGCAAGATAGCCTGCAGTATATTCCACCAGCCGGATTCGCAGTCCCGGAAATTGAAGTGTTTGCCAGTAAGCAATTCCCGTATCGCCTTGATGTATTGTTGTGGGAATGTTGGTCCAATCGATGGTTTCAAAAGGGATATTCATAGGTATTTTTTTTAATTTCGGTACAGCATCAACTCTTTCTCATCGTCCGGAAATTGAATAAGCTTCACAAACTGCAAACCCAGTTTTTCCAAAAGCTTTATTGAAGACAAATTATGAGCCAATGTAATCGCGCAGATGGTATCAATGTTGTAGATTTCCCGGGCAGCCATTATCGCGGCATTAGCACTTTCATAAGCATAACCTTTACCGGAAAATTCTGCTCGAAAACAAAAACCGAGATCAGGAAAATCAAGTGTGTCGCGTTTCAAAATGCCGCACATGCCAATCGGTGTTTTATTGTCTTTGAGTTCTACCATCCAAAGTCCGAAACCATGATTCTTGTAGATTTTTATCGGTCCGTTTTGCAGATAACTTTCGGCGTCTTCTGTTGTTTTGACGTTTCGCTGTCCGATAAATTCAATCCAGCCCGGACTATTTAGGAGTTTTATGATAAATTCGGAATCTTCCAGCGAAAATTCACGCAACCGCAATCTTTCCGTTTCAATAATCGTTTTCATCTGTAATGCGCAATCATTTTATAAACTTTAACTGATTCATTCAGCAACTGGTCTGCAATCGCCATTTTATTCATGACCGACTTATAATATAAAGTCACGGAATCAACACCTTGGGTTGTGATTTCGATCTGTATAATGATCAAGGATAAGGTTGAAGTTTTTTGAATTCCAGGCGGCAATCCAATCTTCTGCAAATTTTTGAGCTTCCATGTTTATTGATTTTTCATATAGTCTGCAATCATACGCTGGTTGCTGTCGTCGCTTTTCGAAAGTGCCTCGATGATCCTATTCTTCTCAATTTCAGATTTATTTTGACTAATTTTTTTCTTCGCCTGCAGATCAGAAATTTCGATTTCAAAAGCCACGATGCCTTTTAACATCTTAAGCTTATAGTCGAGCGGTAAGCCCTGCCATTGCTCCTGATAGCCCAATTCGTAGTTGCGAACCGTGGCGTTCAAAACTTCCATGGCATTGTCTGTTTCAGTAATGAGCCTGCCGTTTCCATAGGCATGCACGGCAAGATAATTCCACGTAGGCACATTGAGTTCCTTGTCGTAAAGCTTAGGCGAAATATACGCATGCGGCTCATTGAAAACCACTAAAATCGTATGGTCGACAATGCTTTTCCATTGCTCGTTAGCTTTTGCGAAATGCGATGTCAATACGACTTTCCCATTTGCGACCCGCACCAAAAACGGAAGATGCGTCGCGATCGGAAGATTATTCTCGGAAGTGATGATAGTAGCGAAGCTGAACCGTTTCATAAAATCGACGATTTCTGCTTGCTCGTTCATTTGGTTGTCGGGCGGAATATACATTGGCTTAGGCGTTCATCAAACTTTCAATTTCGTCAATTTCAATCGGTATGTTGCGCATCAAATTGAACGGCGCCCCATTTTCCTGAACAACTACATTGTCTTCAAGACGGATTCCAAAGCCTTCAGCTGGAATGTAAATTCCGGGTTCAACAGTAAAGACCATATTGGCTTTCATCGGCTCGTGCAATAATCCGTAATCATGCGTGTCAAGTCCCATATGGTGCGAAGTTCCGTGCATGAAATATTTTTTATAAGCCGGCCATTCGGGGTTTTCATTTTGCACATCGGCTTTATCAATCAAACTTAACCCGAGTAATTCTGAAGTCATGAGTTTGCCGACTTCGACGTGGTATTGTTTCCATAAAGTGCCCGGCATTAGCATTTTTGTTGCTTCGTTCTTCACGCGCAGGACCGCATTGTAAACCGCTTTTTGTCTTTCATTATACCTTCCTGAAACCGGAATCGTCCGAGATAAATCACTTGAATAATTTGCATATTCGGCAGCTACGTCTAGCAGAATCAAATCACCTGCTTTACAAGGTTGATTGTTTTCAATGTAATGCAAAACGTTAGCGTTGTTGCCCGAAGCTATGATCGGCGTATAGGCAAAACCTTTCGAGCGGTTGCGGATGAATTCGTGGATCAGTTCGGCTTCGATTTCATATTCCGTAACATTTGGTTTTACAAATGGCAGCAGACGGCGGAAGCCTTTTTCCGTGATGTTGCAGGCGTGCTGGATCAAATCGATTTCCGCACTTTCTTTTACAGAACGCAGACGCTGTAGAATAGGATTGCTTTTGGCGACCTGATGCGCAGGATATTTCGCTTTCCACCATTTGACGAAGCGGTCTTCACGCGTTTCGGTTTCCACGGCGGCGCGGTAATGTTCATTGGTGTTGATGTAAATGGTGTCGCTATACGTCATCATTTCATTCAGAATCTTATGAAAATCTTGCAGCCAATACACCGTTTTAATCCCCGACACTTCAAAAGCGCGGTCTTTGGTTAGTTTTTCGCCTTCCCAAATTGCAATGTGCTCGCTCGTTTCTTTTAGGAAGAGCATTTCACGCTGATGCTCATAGGGTGCGTCCGGAAAAAGCAACAACACGCTTTCTTCTTGGTCGACACCCGATAAATAAAAAATATCGCGATGTTGCGCAAAAGGCAAACTACTGTCTGCGGAAACCGGATAGATATCATTGGAATTGAAAACGGCGACGCTATTAGGTTTCATTTGCGCGGTAAATTTTGCGCGGTTCTTTATAAAAAGTTGTCGGTCGATCGGATGGTATTTCATGTTTTTGAATTTTTTAAAATGCGAAGTGTAAAATTAAACAAACCAAATAAGCAAGCAGTAGCCAAATGGCGTTATTTTATGTTTTTCCGGATGCGACTCATGTGTCTTGACGAAATGCCAAGAAAAGAGGCCAAGTAATGTAAAGGTACTTGTTGCATGAGTTGTGGTTCGGTTACGAGTAGTTTTTTATAACGTTCTTCAGGCGTTAAAGTCAGCAAATCGATGCGATAGTCGTCAATTAGGCAGATTTGTTTCTCGATAAGATTGTAGTAAAATTGGCCAAAAGCGGCGTTGCCTTCAATGAGTTCGCAGAAAGTTCCGAGATCTAAAACCCAAAGCCTGCAATCGAAAATCGCTTTGACGCTTTTACGAGAAGGTTTTTTGAATAGAAAACTGTCAAGTGAAGCTGTGAAAGTGTTGCGCAAAGCGAGATAAGTCGTTATTGCTTCATCATTGACCACAATCTCATGTTGTAGAATACCGCTTTCAACATAACAGAAATACGGACAAACTTCGCCTTCTTTGACAAGGAATTCGTTTTTCTTAAGATCAAGTAATTCGAACGCATCCATCGATTGATCGATAAGATTGTCCAACGAGGGATCCCGAATCAAAAGTTGTATGTTTTCGAACAAAGCGTTTTGCGTCTGAGGGGATTTCATTTACAGTATTAAATTTTCACAAAAATAGTAATTGTTTCCATAGAGGAATATTTAGAATCATTTCAACGCATGCAATGAGATTCGTTTTGATTAAATAAAGTGCTGAAAACAAGCTGTTCAATAGAAGATTATCAAACAATTCTTAATCTTTTGTGTACAACATTTTAAAATCATTATAAATTACGGCGAAAAGGTTGTAGTTAAATTCAAATACCCTTATTTTTGTGTGATTTTTAAAACAAACTATTCTAATCTTATGGCAAAATCTGCATTATTAAAGTCGTCCATTACAAAGAAATACTGGATGGCTCTGACAGGTTTATTTTTATGCTTGTTCTTAAGTGGTCACTTGGCCGGAAACCTTCAGTTATTGGTTCCCGATAATGCGTTGAATTTTAATAAATACGCGTTGTTCATGACTTCGAATCCGGCCGTAAAAATACTTTCTTACCTTACGTACATTTCAATTCTTTTCCATGCGATTGACGGCATTATGCTGACTATTCAGAACCGGGCAGCACGACCAATCGGATATGCAAAAAACAACCCATCAGCAAACAGCGCTTGGGCGTCGAGAAACATGGCAGTTCTTGGGACGCTGATCTTAATTTTCATTGTAACGCACATGGTAAGTTTTTGGGCAAGAATGCATTTCGATGAAAACATGCCGCTGCAGACCATCATGATTAGTGCGCAAGGTCAATCACAAGAGTTTTATGTGACGACAGATGGTGGATATTTACCCAAGATCCAAGTCGACCAAAAGATGATTTTGATTAAAGACCGAACCGATTTCTATGACGCAGGTGCCAATGTAAAAATTAAGGAAGGCTATAAAGATTTATATAAAATCACGATCGCTTTCTTCCAAGATGCAAAATATGGCCTACTGTTTACGTTACTTTACGTAGTATCGATGATTGTTTTGTCGTTTCACTTATTGCACGGTTTCAGTAGCGCTTTCCAAAGTTTAGGAATGAATCATCCGAAATATACACCGGCAATCAAGACAATCGGAAAAGGTTTTGCGATTGTTATTCCGCTGTTGTTTGCGATCATTCCAGTATTCATTCATTTCTTTCTAAAAGCTTAATTTTATGGCATTAGATTCCAAAATACCTCAAGGTCCGATTTCAGATAAATGGACAGACTATAAAGATCATCTCAAATTAGTAGCACCAAACAACCGGCCGAAAATCGACATCATTGTCGTAGGGACTGGCTTGGCAGGATCTTCTGCTGCTGCTTCTTTCGGAGAAATGGGCTACAACGTAAAAGCATTTTGTTTTCAAGATTCCCCGCGTAGAGCGCATTCGATCGCTGCTCAGGGCGGTATCAATGCAGCAAAGAACTACCAAAATGATGGAGACAGTACGTTTCGTTTGTTCTACGATACGATCAAAGGCGGCGATTACAGAGCACGGGAAGCGAATGTACATCGGTTAGCGGAAGTATCAACTAATATTATCGACCAATGTGTTGCGCAAGGTGTTCCTTTCGCACGTGATTACGGCGGATTATTAGACAACCGTTCGTTCGGTGGAACACAAGTGCAGCGTACGTTCTATGCCGCAGGGCAAACGGGGCAACAGTTATTGCTAGGTGCTTATTCAGCGTTATCAAGACAGATTGGACTCGGACGTGTTCAAATGTTCAACCGTCACGAAATGTTGGATGTAGTGAAAGTCGATGGAAAAGCCCGCGGAATCATCGCCAGAAATTTAGTCACAGGCGAATTGGAAAGACACGCAGCGCATGTCGTCATCATTGCTACGGGAGGATATGGAAACGTTTATTTCTTGTCCACCAACGCAATGGGAAGCAACGTGACGGCAGGTTGGAAAGTACATAAAAGAGGCGCTTTATATGCCAATCCTTGTTTTGTTCAAATTCACCCAACGTGCATTCCTGTGCATGGCACCAATCAAGCAAAATTGACTTTGATGTCAGAATCACTTCGTAATTCTGGACGTATATGGGTACCAAAGAGAAAAGAAGATGCCGAAGCTATTCGTGCCGGAAAATTAAAACCTACAGACTTAAAAGAAGAAGATAGAGATTATTACTTGGAGCGAAAATATCCTTCTTATGGAAATCTTGCGCCGAGAGATATTTCCTCAAGAGCTGCAAAGGAAGTATGTGATGCTGGCCACGGAATAGAGGCAAACGATACAAATGAAGGTGTTTATTTAGACTTTTCATCAGAAATACAGACCAAAGGAAAGCAATCAGCTTATGCCAAAGGAAACCATAATCCAACTCCCGAAGAAATCACGACTTTAGGAAAACAGTGGTTGGAGGAAAAATATGGAAACCTTTTTGCGATGTATGAAAAAATTACAGATGAAAATCCATATGAAACGCCAATGAAAATTTATCCAGCGGTTCATTACACCATGGGCGGTGTTTGGGTTGATTACAATCTACAATCTACTATTCCTGGCTGTTTTGTAGCTGGCGAAGCAAACTTTTCGGATCACGGTGCAAATAGGCTTGGTGCATCAGCATTAATGCAAGGTCTGGCAGATGGTTATTTTGTGTTGCCTTATACTGTTTCCAATTATTTAGCCGATGAAATCAGAACTGGAAAAATTTCAACGGATTCACCTGAATTTGCTGAGGCAGAAAAAAGTGTAAAAGAAACCATCGATAGATTCATTTCGAATAAAGGTTCAAAATCTGTTGACCATTTTCACAAACGTCTTGGCGCAATTATGTGGAATAAAGTTGGAATGGCAAGAAATGAAAAGGGATTGAAAGAAGCGATCACTGAAATTGCTGCTTTAAAAGAAGAATTTTACAAAGAGGTTTATGTACCGGGAAGTTCAGCGGAATTAAATCCGGAATTAGAAAAAGCCATGCGCGTTGCTGATTTTATTGATTTAGGTCAATTAATGGCAAAAGATGCATTACAAAGAAACGAATCTTGTGGTGGACATTTCCGTGAAGAATACCAAGACTCGGAGGGAGAAACGCTTCGAGATGATGAAAACTTCTCATTCGTTAGCGCATGGGAATACCAAGGGAATGATATCAATCAAGAAATATTGCACAAAGAAGAATTGAAATACGAGTTTATCAAAATCGCAGCTAGAAATTACAAATAACAGATTATGTCTTCAGCAAAAAATATCAATATAACCCTTAAAATTTGGCGTCAAAGAAACACCAATGCCAAAGGAAGCATGGAAACTTATCAATTGGATAATGTTTCAACAGCAAGTTCGTTTTTGGAAATGTTAGACCAATTGAACGAACAATTAATCAACAGTCAAAAAGAACCTGTAGCTTTTGATCATGATTGTCGTGAGGGGATTTGCGGCATGTGTTCCTTATACATCAACGGACGAGCACACGGGCCAGCTACTGGCACAACGACTTGTCAGTTACACATGCGTAAGTTTAAAGATGGCGATACAATTTTTGTAGAGCCATGGCGCAGTAAGGCGTTTCCGGTTATCAAAGATTTAGTTGTAGACAGGAGTTCATTTGACAGAATTCAACAAGCTGGTGGTTTCGTTTCGGTGAATACTTCGGGAAATACGATTGACGCGAATGCAACGCCAATTCCAAAAGATGATGCGGATAAAGCGTTCGAAGCTGCTGCTTGTATCGGTTGCGGTGCTTGTGTAGCGACATGTAAAAACGGCTCAGCAATGTTGTTCGTTGGTGCCAAAGTATCGCAATATGCATTGTTGCCGCAGGGAAAAGTCGAAGCTTCGCAACGTGTACTCAACATGGTCCGTCAAATGGATGACGAAGGATTCGGAAATTGCACGAATACGGGCGCCTGCGAAATCGAGTGTCCTAAAGGAATTTCACTGGAGAACATTGCGCGTATGAACAGAGAATACTTGAAAGCAAGCCTTTCATAAGCATATTCAAAAATATATCATTTAAATCCCAATCATTCGGTTGGGATTTTTTATTTTTATACTATGAAAGTCGCCTTAATCCAAACCGCATTGCACTGGGAAAACCCGCAAGCCAATCGAAATCATTTTGAAAAATTGATTGTTTCCATTAGCGAGAAAGTCGATTTGATTGTGCTTCCTGAAATGTTTTCGACAGGATTTACGATGCATCCGAAAGATGTGGCGGAATCAATGTCGGGCGACACGATTGTATGGTTAAAAGCGCTTGCAAAATCAAAAGAGGCGGCAATCGTCGGTAGTTTGGTCATTAAAGAAAACGATCGCTTTTACAATCGATTGGTGTTTGTTTTCCCTTCGGGTGAAATCAAAACGTATGATAAGAAACACTTATTCACCTTGGCGGGCGAACAAAAAACGTATACTGCTGGAAACGAAAAATTGATTGTGGAATACATGGGTTTTAAGATTTGCACATTGATTTGCTACGATCTTCGCTTTCCCGTTTTTTCCAGAAATACGGAAGATTATGACGCGTTAATCTATGTAGCAAACTGGCCAAAACCACGAACAAATGCTTGGGACATTTTACTCCGCGCACGCGCAGTGGAAAACCAATGTTTTGCGATTGGTGTAAACCGAATTGGAGTCGACAACAATAATCAAGAATACGTTGGACACACACAGATTATAGATTGTCTCGGGGATTACGTTTTGGAACCGCAGGAAAACGAAGGAATTTTTATTGTCTATCTTGATAAAAACAAAACCTTGAACACGCGCAGCAAGCTCGATTTCTTATCGGATCGCGACCCTTTTATCTTTTCAAACTAAAAGTTTGCTGCACATCCCAATTGGCTCTGACGTCAATGTCTTTTGGGAAATAAATTACTTCTTCCGACTGCCTTTTTTCGAGGAAATTTCCAGAATCCCAAACACCATTTTTATTGTCATCATAAATCGCCCTTAACGTATAAATTTCGGGTTTGATGAGATTAAAATCTACCGGTATATCGTTTTCAGCATAATATGAAAATTGAATTTCACCATTTTTATCGGTAAGTTCAATGATTATAGGAAATTGTGAAACATTTTCAAGGTCTATGCGCAGATTCCCATAGTCAGAGGTATTTTTGGTTTCGAAACCAAAAGTCAGTTCTTTTTTATTGGTATCGCCTATGAAACTAGTAATTGCATCAGGCATAAATGTCAATGAATATTTTTCCAATGGTTCTTTTTTGAAATCTATTTTGAGCTTTAAATTCTGCTCATCATAGACCATTTTGAATGGAACTGCGACGGAATCCTTATTGATTAACTGTATTTTGGATTCGTCTGCTTTTTCAATCGGAATATTGCTATTTAAAGTTGCCATTTCGCCTAAATTGACGATTCTTGAAGATGATGTAATATTTAGCGTGTCTGTTTTTTGATTTTTCACTCTAAAGATAAAATCCTTGCTATAGCTATCCTTTACAACATAAAGCTTCAAGGAATCAATACTTGATTTTTCAACTTTTATTGGCTTAAACCACAATTGCAAAGAATCTTTTTTGGGAATTTTTGTAGCAATTAGCGGAAGAATCTGATCGCCCTTTTTCAAGGTTAGTTTTACGTCTTTAGCATTTCCTTCATAGCCGAAAATCGCTGAATTCGCTGAAGATTGAATGGGTTTGATGGCTTTAAATGGCTGTACTTCCTTAAATAATTTAATGTCAAAAATAGAATCGTTTGGAATCGTGATTACATTACTCACAAAACCAATTTTTTCAGTCTTAGAATCGAACTTGTAATCGTTGTTGTTGTCTTTCATAGCCGCTAAACGGTATCTTCCAGCTTTGATGTTTTCTATTTTAAAGGTTGAAGTACTATCCAGCGTGTTGGTAACATATCTTGGATTCTCTTTGTAAACAACGGAATCATTGTATTTGTCGTTGATTTCATATAACATCACATTAACAAAAGTGTCGGGTTTTTTTCCCAAAGCATCTTTAATGTTGCCATTTATCGATAACGAATCAATGTACGGCCCGGTTGAGAACACATATTTGAACTGCGGATAGGGATTACTTTCATTGTTGTCCTCGATGCTCTGTCCGAAATTTAAACTGTATGTTGTGTCCGGTGATAATGGTTCTAGGAAATTTACAGTAATTGTTTTACTGGCCGTTAGCGGTAGTATTTGCGGTTTTTTTGCAAGGGGCGGGGAGATAATTAATTGTTTATTGATGTCTTTCAATTTAATGTATTCATCAAAAGTCAATTTAATCGATTCGCCTTTAAAATTCGTTGAATAGTTTTTTGGAAGACTTATCCGAAGCACAGGCGCAATCGTGTCTTTAAGACCACCGGATATCGAACCTCGCTTGGCACAGCTTGTCGAGATGAGTAGGCAAAAGGCGAAAAAGTAAAAGATTTCTTTTTTCAAGGATTGGTTTTTTAGAAAGCACAAAATAACAATTAAAAATCATGTAATCGAAATAAAACACCAAGAAAATTAAGCAATTCACGTGGTGAAGAGAACGAATGAATTTTCCAATTAATAAAATAAAGTGTTGTTCTTAATAACGTTTTTTTGGCTTATAGTAGTAAAGTACACCATTTATTTAATGTGACATGGCCATACAAATAATGCTAATTTTTGTTCCTGGAATTTTCAAAAGAGCACGACTGCAAGCTTCTAGGGTAGATCCAGTTGTAAGTACATCGTCGATAAGTAAGTAGTGCTTATTGTGATCCGTGAGTGAATAATCGACATCAAAAATAGTTTGTTGGTTTACTTCAATCCTTTTAAGTAAATCTTTTTTGGTTTGTGTTTTTGAATAAATTTTGCGCTGTAATAAAGTATCGTTATATCGAATATCAAGATTTTCCGATAATTTCATTCCGAATGTGGCTACCTGATTATAGCCGCGTTGCATTAATTTTTTCGGATGCAGCGGGACTGGAATTATTTCGTCGAAAGTTTTGAGAATGGAAAGTGTTTTCAAATCTTCCGTAAACCAATCTGCGAAGAGCGTTCCGATTTCTTGGTGCCCTTTATATTTTAGGTTGTGGATCATTTCCTGAACAATACCTTTTTTATGAAAGTAGACGAAAGTGACCGCTAATTCGACAGGAATTTTACCATAAAATTTTTTGAAAGCCTCGTTTTCGGAATTCAAATGATGATAAGTTAAAGGTATGTTGTGCGTGCAAGTGGTACAGACAACGTTTTCATTTGGAAGTAGCAGTGATTCGCAACCCAAGCAAACCTCCGGAAAGAATAGGCTGATAATATTTTTGAACATCTTTTTGGCGTTTATACTATAAAATTATAAAAAACTATGATTCGATGTCGATTTATGTTAATTTTTAATTTCACTTTTATATTTTTGCAGCACTATGGCAAAACAGGAAGATTTATTTAAGAATGTGGTTTCGCACGCAAAGGAGTATGGGTTTATATTTCCATCCAGCGAAATATACGACGGCTTGAGTGCGGTTTATGACTATGCTCAGAATGGCGTTGAATTGAAAAAAAACATTAGAGAATATTGGTGGAAATCAATGGTACAGATGCACGAGAATATTGTCGGTCTTGATGCAGCTATTTTGATGCACCCAACGACTTGGAAAGCTTCCGGTCACGTTGATGCGTTCAATGATCCTTTAATTGATAACAAAGATTCCAAGAAAAGATATCGCGCCGATGTTCTGATAGAAGATTATGCTGAAAAACTAAATCAAAAAGCCGAAAAAGAGATTGAGAAAGCAAGTATTCGTTTTGGAGAGGCGTTCAACCGCGACGAATTTGTAACGACCAACCCGCGCGTGATGGAATACCTATCGAAGAAAAAAGAAATTCTAGAGAGAATGGCTAAATCTTTGGGCGACGAAAACTTGGAGGATGTTAAAGCATTAATTGAAGAACTTGAAATAGCTGATCCGGAGACGGGTTCTAGGAATTGGACCGACGTGAAGCAATTCAATTTGATGTTCGGTACTAAATTAGGCGCTTCAGCAGAAAACGCGATGGATCTCTACCTGCGGCCCGAAACAGCGCAAGGGATTTTCGTGAATTTCCTAAACGTACAAAAATCTGGAAGAATGAAAATTCCTTTCGGAATCGCCCAAACCGGTAAAGCGTTTAGGAACGAAATCGTAGCGCGGCAATTTATTTTCCGCATGCGTGAATTTGAGCAGATGGAGATGCAGTTTTTCGTCAAACCAGGCGAAGAGATGCAATGGTATGAATATTGGAAAAACACACGTTTAAATTGGCATTTGTCGCTAGGTTTGGGTAGAGAAAATTACCGTTTCCACGACCATGAAAAGTTGGCGCATTACGCAAATGCAGCAGCTGATATTGAATTCAATTTCCCATTTGGATTTAAAGAACTAGAAGGCATTCATTCAAGAACTGATTTTGATTTAAAAGCGCATGAGCAGTTTTCAGGAAAAAAAATGCAATACTTTGATCCTGAAACGAATGCCAATTACACACCTTACGTTGTAGAAACGTCGGTTGGTTTGGACAGGATGTTCTTGTCGGTCTTTTCAAATTCATTAAAGGAAGAAACGCTCGAGGACGGTTCAACGAGAACTGTTTTGAGATTGCCATCGGTTCTCGCGCCAACTAAAGCAGCTGTTTTGCCGTTAGTTAAGAAAGATGGTTTACCAGATATTGCACGCGAAATAATAGAAGATTTAAAGTGGGATTTCAACGTAGCCTATGACGAAAAAGATGCCGTAGGAAGACGCTACCGAAGGCAAGATGCTTTAGGAACGCCTTTTTGCATAACAGTAGATCACCAAACTTTGGAAGATAAAACGGTGACGATAAGACATCGTGATTCAATGAAACAGGATCGCGTGGAGATCGCAGCACTGAAAGAAATCATCGAAAATGAAGTGTCTATGAAAAATTGGCTGATGAAAACAAAAGTATAACAGCGCATTAAAATATTCATACGAAGCCTGCATTTTTGTGGGCTTTTTTGTTAGGTAAACTTTTTAAGCGTGGTGTTAAAAGTTGACAGCGGTGCGTTTTTGTCCACGTTGCGTTCAAACAGAATTTTGCTGTTGTAGTGATGCTGAATCGGAAAAGTCCGATTTAGCAACTGCATAAATATAAACCAATTATTACCGGAAGTTTTGAGCAAAGAGAGGAGAATCTGAAGATACTGCTTCAATTCTGGATGTTCGCTGTTTTGAGCTTGGTTGTTTTTTCGCGTGTAGGTTCTTTTAGGCTTATTCGTATTTAACGCTTGCAGCAAAGGCATAGAAATTCTTGAAAATATGATGTCGTACAGCAGTTTTCCGATAATTTGGGGTTGAGATTTTACGCTGTTCCAGTTTTCATTATGGATTTCAAAGAGCGTATTGTAAAAATGGTCGGGGAATGTTGTAACCCACATCGATGACTCTTTAATCTGTGTTTGCATGTACTTCTGTACTAACAACTTTACATGAGCTTTAAAGTTATTGTATCCTGTTGCGTTATCGATCATTTCGTTCATTGATTGATGATCTGCATGCTTCAGAATTTGTTCGGCGATTTTGGCGATTTTGATTAGGTTCACTCCCAACATGCCATTGTTTTTAGCTTCGAGAAAGGTTTGACAGGTTTTAATAACAACGATTGAATCAATCACTTTTGCATGCTCTATGTTTCCATTATAAAAACTTATATCAACCCCAATAGGGTTCTCGTAAGCCATAAGTACTTCTTTTGGAATTTTAATAAGTTTAGAAATATTTTGCAGTATGTTAAGCAGCCAAATTTCAGATTTGCCTTCATGGCCAAATAGTTTTTGAACACCGTTAAGTGGAAATACATACGTCATGTCATCCAAGATAAAGCAAGATATCTTTAAACCTGCGATATTCAATGATGAATGAGGCGATCCGTACGCGACTTTTATAGAATTCGAAGTCATTTTTTAAATTGATATAATGCCAACCAGTCTACTAATCTCTGCCTTTGGTCTTTTTCGGTGACTTCCTTTATGTTTCGAATGGATGAAGAAATATTTTGATTAAAAATCGTTGTTTTAGGAGCCAAGTTAAGTTTTATGCGTTTCAAGATATACCAGGCTGTTTTTTGAGTGATATCTAACTCCTTCCCTAGCTTAACGGAGGTCAAGTCGGTTGTATTTTCTACAAGCCAAATTGCCATAAACCATTTTTGTAATTCCACTTTTGTATCGTGAAAGATCGTTCCTGTTTTTACATTAAAATATTTTCCGGTGTTTTTACATTTGTAGGAGTTATTAGGGCAATGGTAAACTTTTGAACTTGCATCAAAGGGACTTACCACAAAACCATCCCACCGCAACTGTTCGAGATGATCAATGCAGATCTGCTCGGAGGAGTAAGCAAGTTTTACATCAGAAACCGCGCTAAATTGAGAATTTATCATACCATCATATATAATATCAAAATTAGTGTAAATAAATATATAATACAATAAAAATTAAAGTTTAAACGTACAGATAATCCAACAGCGGTGAAGTTCAACGAGTTTTTTTGCCGTTCGTAAAATAATGTTAACAATCGCTGCAATTCTATCAACAATCATAAAATCGAATGGTCAAAAACAGTAATTTAGCCACGTTTTTATGTACTTAAATCTAGAGTAAGCCCCAAGCCTACGTAATCTTTAATCTCAAATGCTTATCTAAACTTAATTAGGAAAGCAGTTGATGAAGTACTCATATATCATTATTGATGATAGTTCGGAAAGTATTTTGAAAACGTTGTCTGTCGCGGCACGTTTTCAAAACTTACATTTTATTGCATCAGCTAGATCTTATAGTGAAGGATTGGATTTAATATTGGAGCATCATCCTTCATTGGTTTTCTTAGAAATCAATCCGAGTAATAAAGAAAGTAATTTGTCATTATTGCTGATAAACGAATTGCACAGATACATGAAGGTCCTCCCGAAAATTGTTATTACCACAAACAGTTCCGATTTGACAATTGAGGCGATCCAGTATGGATCTTTCGATTATTTATCGAAACCTGTTGATGGCAATGCTTTGAGGAAAACCATCCTGAAGCTTGAGAAATTAAATGACACAGCTCAAATTTTATATGGTGGTACAAATTTAATTGAGCAACCGCAACCTTTAATACAAACAACTGATAAACCAACTTTCGAACTGCCAATTGCCCCTTCAACTGAAGCAGTTTTACGAAGCGTGGAAATACCTGACACAAAGAATGAAGAAATAGTATTTACTGAGTCAGAATCAGAAGAACATATTAGTGTAATGGATTCTGAAGACACCGTAGCGCCAATAAAAAAAGTTTTTGCGGAAGCAACTCCCCTGAAGGAAGATAAACCGTTAATTATTTGTGTGAAATCCTACGGCGACTACCGTTTTATTGAAGCCAAAGATATTTGCTATCTACAGGCGGATAATAATTCAACAGATATCCATCTATACAATGGTGAAATGATCACAGCTTTTAAAACCTTGAAGCATTTTGAAAATGTACTTTCTTCTCCATTTGTCCGGATACATAACAGTTACATTGTCAATATAGATTATGTTTCTAGAATACATACAGGAAACTCAGTCTGTTATATCAAGAACACAACAACAAAGTTACCGTTTTCTAAATCTTATAAGGAAAACGTTGATGCCATTATAAATAGCATTACAAAAGGCAATTACTTGGAAATTTAGCCAAAACCGTCAAATCATCCACTCGTATTTGACGTTCATTTACTATCAGACAGATACCATCCACAACATGTGCCCGTAAACACTAGGCATGAAGAGACTTGCTGTGTAGTTTTACATCGTGAATCAATAATAGGTTCTCGTAAACTAAACTTACAAAAACAATAACATAAAAGTCTCAAATTATGAAAAAAGCAATCTTAACATGTGGATTATTCTCATTGATGATGATCCTGACATCTTTTACAAGTCCTATTGGTGGCGGTGGAAACGAAACAAGAAAGATAGGTGGTGGTGGTAACGAAACCAGAAAATCTGTCGAAATTGGTGGTGGCGGAAACGAAACTAGAAAAGCGATCGAAATCGGTGGCGGAGGAAACGAAACTAGAAAAGCTTTTGAAATTGGTGGTGGCGGAAACGAAACCAGAGCAACTAGATAATATAATCAATTAGAATCAATAAATATCTAAAAGCTACCAGAGATGGTAGCTTTTTTTATGGAATTGTTTTACTATTTTTGGAAAAACAATTTTTATTCTTTGAAAAAAATTTTATACATATCGTCTTTAATATTTTTCTTTTTATTTAGCTGCACCAAAAACAAGAAGGATGAAGCTGATTCCAATCAGAAGGATACTATCAGTGATTTTTTAAACAACGCTAAAGACGATGCTATATCACCTCAGGAGAAAATAAATAATTTAAAGAAGGTATTTTTAGTGTTAAAAAATCAAGAGAACACCAAAACAAATAGAGACAATTTACTCAAACTAGTAGCTAGTTCTAATAATTTAAACGAAAATGAGCTTCTCAAAAGGTCCAATGATTTATTATTGCAACGGTCTGTAGAGGTTAAAGATACAGGTAAAATTGCTTATTCATATTATTATTTAGGGAACCTGAATCTTTACAATCAAGTCCGGGACAGTGCATTCTTTTATTACCTCAAGTCAGAAAAAATATTTCTAAAAGTTGGAGATACAAAAGTACTTGCGGACTTATACCTCAGTAAATCAACAATTCAATTAAGTTATATTGATTTTCTAGGGGCGGAATATTCCGCAACTCAGTCGTTAAAATATGCTAGAATCAATGATGAAAAATTAGCACAGTATGATGCTTTAACAAATTTAGGGATAGCTTCTCACAGTAGTGAGAACTTTAAAAAAGCTATTGATTACCACCTTTTAGCGCTCAGCCTAGCTAGAGATAACAACCTGAATCCAGAGTATTTTCTTCAGGAGATTTCTTTAAATAATATAGGAAACTGTTATTTGTACCTAAAAGAATATCAGAATGCAGCACGCGAGTTCGAAAAAGCACTTTCAAATAAGAACCTTTTGAAGGAAAAGCCTGGACTATTTGCAACTTTGTTAGACAATCTTTCTTATTCGAAATTTAAATTAAGTGACAAAAAAAATACACTTAGTTATTTTTTGAAAGCCCTTAGAATAAGAGACAGCCTGAATTTACAATCCAGAATTGTATATAGTAAAATTCATTTATCTGAATATTTTCAATCGATAAGAGATACTATTCAAGCACAAAAGTACGCTAAGGAAGCATTACAGCTTTCAAAGGTTACAAAATTGTCCTCTGATTTAATGGGTTCTTTGAAGCAGGTATCACTTGTTGATCATAAAAATTCATCCATATATTCTAAAGAGTACATAAAAATCAGTGATAGTCTCCAATTAGAAGAAAGAAAATCAAAAGACAAATTTGCCCGCATCGCCTTTGAAACTGATGAAATTATCCAAGAAAAAGACAAACTCACTGAGCAAAATAGAACATTACTATATTTCTTTATTGGCACTTTGTTTTTAGGGATTTTGCTGTTTGTTATTAGAACGCAACGTGCTAAAAATCGCGAACTTTTACTCAAACAGCAACAACAAAAAGTAAACGAAGAGATCTATAACTTAATGATTTCTCAACAAGCGACTATAGAAGAAAATCGAGTCAAGGAAAAGAAACGAATTGCCCAAGAACTTCACGATGGCGTTCTAGGAAGACTTTTCGGTGCACGTCTGAATTTGGATAGTTTGAACCGTTTCAACGATGAAGATTCTGTCAATAGTAGATTCGATTATCTGGCGGAACTAAAAAATATTGAACAAGATATTCGCGAAATTTCACATGATTTGAATAGAGAGAAGTATGTATTGATTAATAATTTTGTAGCCATCGTCAGCAATTTACTTGAAGAACAATCGAATTCGTTTGAACCAGAGTTGACATCAGTTCTTGACGAAAGTATTCAGTGGGATAAAGTGTCCAATGCTATCAAAATCAATCTGTATCGTATTCTTCAAGAATCGTTGCAAAACATTAACAAATATGCTAATGCCAAAAACATATCCGTGGAATTTAAAAACAACAATGGACTAATTTTACTTAAAATAACTGATGATGGGATTGGTTTTGATCCAAATACAAAAAAGAAAGGTATCGGACTCCAAAATATGCAGTCGCGGGTTGCCGAATGTGAAGGGACATTCGATATTAAGTCTAAAAAAGGAAAAGGTACAACTACGGTGGTCTCTGTACCATTAGAAAGAAAAGCTACTGAAGTATGATGAAAAATGCGCCCTTAAATATATTAATTATTGACGATCATCCTACTATGATTGAGGGGTATAAAAGCATTTTGAATGCGAATTATGCTGCAGAATCGCTTTTGATTAAGAGTGCTTACAACTGTGAAAGCGCATATGAATATATTACAAATCTTCCTTATTCTTATGATATTATTTTAGTTGATTTAGCGTTGCCACCTTATGAAAAAGCAAAACTTTTTTCAGGGGAAGATTTGGCAGTACTCATACGAAAGCTTAGGAAAGATACTAAAATAATGATGCTCACCTCACATACAGAAGCTTTCACATTGTATAATCTAATTAAGAAAATTAATCCCGACGGGTTGCTAGTTAAAAGTGATTTTACTTCTGAAGAATTTCTAAAGGCATTCCAAAATGTTCTTCAAGGCGAAATTTATTATACCCAAACGGCGCAAAAAAGTATAAAGGAAGTTGGAATGAAGCACGCTGGTTTAGATTCTTATGATCGACGTATCATCTCTTTATTGGCGAAAGGTATAAAGACAAAAAATATTCCCGATCATATTGGCATTACTATCAGCGCTGTTGATAAAAGAAAAGCACAAATAAAAGTGTTTTTCAACATTTACAAAGGGAATGATGAAGACATCATCAGGGAGGCGCGAAAAAGAGGTCTGGTTTAGATTTAACATTTAATGTATAAAAACTAGAATAGCAATTTCAAACCTTTTTTACCTTTAAGTAGACTCATTTTTAATTTTAAATGGATAAACTTTGAAAAGCCTTTTTGCAATTACTTTTATTATCGTATTGTCTTTTGGGTGTACCAAAAACAAATCCTTAATTACCAATAGATCAAAAGACAGTATAAAAATATATATTCAAAGAGGACAAAATTTAAAGATCCCTTATGAATTGCGAGTGATGTATACTCAGAAAGCAGTTGTCGCCCTTCAAAAACAAACGAACGATTCGATAAATAATGATAAACTTATTGCAATGGCGCGTAATTTTTATCTGTTGAATTCATGGAAAAATTTAAGAAAAACAAGTCTAATAATCTTAAAAAGAAGTCAACAAAGAAAGGACGAACATTGTATTGGGAAAGCATATAAATGGTTGGGAGTTTATTATGAAAGTATCAGCATTAATGATAGTGCATTTTATTATTATTTAAAGGCTCAAAAGATTTTCAATGAATTAAATAATGAGAGACGATTATGTGAAATTTTTCAAGATAAAGCGCAAGTTCAATATTACCTAAACGATTATTTAGGAGCTGAGTACTCCCTTGTCAAGGCTTTAAAAATCGCGAATAAAATGGATTTATCTTATGAAAAGGTTCGAATTTTTATAAGTTTAGGTCTGAATTCTAGTTTACAAGACGATTATACAAGGTGTTTCTCGTATTTAAATAGAGCATTAATAATATCAAAAGAAAAAAATGAGGATTTATATAAAAATGCCGAAATAGTGTGCTTAAATAATATTGCTCAAAGTTACATTAATTGCAATAATTTAGTAAAAGCACGTGTGTATGTGGACGAGTCTTTAAAAAAAAATTTCGAACACAATCTATTAAAATTTCCTCAAGACTATTGTACTTCATTAGATCTTTTAGGATTAATTAAGTTGAGATCCAAAGATCTTAAAGGGACTGAAAATTTATTTTTAAGGTCTTCGAACATAAGAGATAGTATAAATATCGATTCAGATGTGAATTCAAATAAATTGTATCTATCAGAATACTATCAAGTCAACAACCAAATAAGCAAAGCTCTAAAATTTGCCCAAGAAGCGTACCTTCTTTCCAAAAGCTATCGGAATGCAAATGATATGCTCACATGCCTCAAACAACTTTCGAATGTCGACAAAAGAAACGCTCTAAAATATTCTCAAGAATATATTAGAATTTCCGATAGTATGCAGGAACTCGAAAGAGTAACTCGGAATAAATTTGCTAAAATCGCCTACGAAACCGAAGAAATTACAACTGAAAAAGACCAAGCCGTCCAGCAAAAATGGATTTTTCTCGGCATCACGATTTTATTATTCATAATAAGCGCTCTGGTTGTGGTACTTCTCATACAAAGGTCAAAACAAAAAGAATTAATGTTTCTTCAAGCACAACAAAAAACCAACGAAGAAATTTATCAACTTATTCAAAACCAACAAACCAAAATCGATGAAGCGCGCCAGATAGAGAAAAAACGCATTGCTCAAGATTTGCACGATGGGGTGATGAATCGGTTAGCCTCGACACGCCTCAATCTACAAATTCTAGCCGAGAAACCGTCAATTGAGTCCGTTAAAAAATGCTTGCCGCTTATTGATGGTATTCAAAAAATTGAAAAAGAAATTCGTAATATTGCACATGATTTAAACAGCAATGTATTAGCCAATAGAACTAGCTTTATAGCTGTTATTGAAACATTTTTTAACGAACAAAAGAGGATTTCAAATCGAAACTATCACCTAGAAATTGACATGTCAATCAATTGGGAAATAATCGAGGGATTTAAGAAAATACACATTTTTAGAATACTGCAAGAAGCCATTCAAAACATTGATACACATGCACAGGCTAAAAACATTATTGTTAGCATTTTAAAAAACGAGAACCACCTTTTAATGGAAATTTTTGATGATGGTAATGGATTCTCGTTAAACAGAAAGAAAAAAGGTATAGGTTTGCAGAATATATATTCAAGGGCAAAATCTTGTAAGGGCAGTGCAGAGATTAAAACGAAAATAAACGAAGGAACTACTGTAATCTTACGAATACCAATGTAAAAAGTGCAATATGACCACACCAATAAACATTCTAATTGTAGACGATCATCCTTTCATAATTGAGGCCTACAAAAACGCAATAAAAGGATATAATGCGAAAGGCGAATATGAATTTTCTATCACGCAAGCTAAAGATTGTAAAACTGGTTATGAAGCCATTACTGAGGCTCCAGAACCATTCGGCATCGCTTTCTTCGATTTGAGTATGCCGGTTTACGAAGAGAGAAACATTTTTTCTGGGGAAGACTTAGCACAACTCATAAAGAAAGAAATGCCCGAATGCAAAATTATTTTGCTAACAATGCATACTGAACTCCTGAAAATAAATACCATTATCAAAAATATTAATCCAAATGGGTTGGTAATCAAAAACGATCTGACTTTTGATGAACTCCTATTAGCATTTGACAAAATACTTAAAGGTGAAAATTACTACAGTCAAACTGTCGTTAAATTGGTAAGTCAAATTCAATATGATAATATAGAAATAGATGCATTCGATAAACAGATTTTATTTCACCTTTCCAAAGGAACCAAAACCAAAGATATTCCACAATATGTTCCGTTGTCATTGAGTGCTGTCGAAAAAAGAAAACTGAACCTAAAAGATATACTCGAAATTAAAGGTGGAAGTGATATCGATTTGATTCGAGAGGCTAAAAACAAAGGAATGATATAGTTCATTTACGGGAAACCGCAACAGAATATGTGGGAAACCGTAATGGGTTATGCGGGAAACCTCAAATATAATTCTAAACTTTAATGATAAATTAGCAGTATGTTATTGAGGTAGTAGTCGTAACATACAAGCATATCACAAAGTAGTACTTAGTCTAATGAATCATTCTTGATGCAAATCAGAAATCAAATGTTAGCTAATAACTACAAAGTATAAAAAAAGCGACAAATTAGGGAGTGTCGCTTTTTTTTATGTTTCTAAATGAACTATCTATTCTTCTTGTATTGCATCCCAACCACGGGCTTTCAAAGCGATTTTAGTATCGGCTCTTGTAATCAAATGAATGCCTTCACCAGCCACAACCATGTGCCCAATGACTGTGAAATTTGGGTTGCCCTTAATCTTATCAAAATCACCCATGTCAATTGTAAACAGCAATTCATAATCTTCTCCACCATTAATAGCAACCGTCGTGCTGTCGATATCGAATTCCTCACAAACATTGATAAACTGCGGATCTAGCGGTAATTTAACTTCATACAAATTACAGCCAACACCTGATTGCTTACAAATATGGATAATTTCCGAAGACAATCCATCCGAAATGTCGATCATTGCAGTAGGCTTAATCTCAAGCGCATGGAGTAAAGTACGTATGTCTTTACGCGCTTCCGGTTTCAATTGCCGCTCTATCAGATAAGTGTAAGCATCAAGATCGGGCTGCGAATTCGGGTTGACATGAAACACCTGTTTTTCACGCTCCAAAACCTGCAATCCCATGTAAGCCGCTCCTAAATCGCCGGTAACAACTAACAAATCATTAGCCTTGGCACCATTTCTATAGACAATCTCATCGGCATCAGCTTCACCAATGGCAGTGATACTGATAATCAATCCTTTTTGCGAAGAAGTCGTATCACCGCCAATCACATCAACCTTGTATTCGTTCGCAGCTAAGGTAATTCCAGCAAATAATTCGTCCAAAGCTTCCAACGGAAACCGGTTCGAAACTGCAACGGAAACCGTAATCTGCGTCGCCTTAGCATTCATCGCGCATATATCCGACACATTCACCACAACAGCTTTATAACCCAAATGTTTCAAAGGCATATACGCCAAGTCAAAATGCACGCCTTCCACCAGCAAATCCGTAGAGATAACAATTTTCTTGTCTTTAAAATCCAAAACCGCGGCATCATCGCCAATGCCTTTCAAAGTTGAAGGTTGATTGATTTCAAAATTTTTGGTCAAGTGATTGATTATACCAAATTCACCCAATTGGGCAATGTTTGTTCTTTGTGGAGTTTTATCTTCTATCATTTTTTAAGTTGCTGAGTGCCTGAGTTACTGAGCCGCAAAGGTAGTACGTTGCAGCGTTAATCCCAACAAAAAACCCAACTGCTTTCACAATTGGGTAGTCTTTCTGTCTTAATTTTTTCTCAGTGGCTCAGTAACTCAGGCACTCAGCAACCTTAATCATTCAACTTCAACACCGCCATAAAAGCCTCCTGTGGAATTTCTACATTACCAACCTGGCGCATGCGCTTTTTCCCTTTTTTCTGTTTTTCCAATAGCTTTCGTTTACGCGATATATCACCACCATAACATTTGGCGGTAACGTCTTTTCGCAGTGCTTTGATGGTTTCTCGAGAAATCACTTTCACACCAATCGCCGCCTGAATTGGAATATCAAACTGCTGACGCGGAATCAACTCTTTTAGCTTCTCACACATTTTCTTACCAATATGGTACGCATTATCTACGTGGATCAAAGACGACAAAGCATCTACAATCGTTGCGTTTAAAAGAATATCAACCTTTACCAAATTCGAAGTCCGCATTCCTATAGGAGAATAATCAAACGAAGCATATCCTTTAGAAACCGTTTTTAACCTATCGTAAAAATCAAATACAATTTCCGCCAACGGCATATCGAAGGTCAACTCAACACGTTCTGTAGTCAAATACGTTTGGTTTGTAATCAAACCTCGTTTTTCAATACACAAACTCATCACGTTTCCAACAAAATCTGATTTGGTGATGATCGTTGCTTTGATGTAAGGTTCTTCTACGCGCTCTAGTTTAGAAGGCTCAGGAAGGTCTGACGGATTATTCACCACTTGCCCTTTCTCAGGATCTTTCTTGGTATAGGCTAAGTACGAAACGTTAGGAACTGTAGTAATTACAGTCATATTGAACTCACGCTCCAAACGTTCTTGGATAATCTCCATATGCAGCATCCCTAAGAATCCGCAACGGAAACCAAACCCTAACGCGGCAGAACTTTCCGGTAAAAACACCAACGAAGCATCGTTCAATTGTAATTTTTCCATGGAGTTGCGCAACTCTTCGTAATCTTCAGTGTCTACAGGATAAATACCAGCGAAAACCATAGGTTTCACATCCTCAAATCCTGTAATCATATTGGTTGTTGGCGTTTTGGCATCAGTAAGCGTATCCCCGACTTTTACTTCTTTCGCTTCCTTAATGCCCGAAATCAAATACCCAACATCACCCGCAGAAATGACTTGTTTCGGAACTTGATTCAGTTTCAATGTGCCAATCTCATCCGCAAAATATTCATTGCCGGTAGCCATGAATTTAATTTTTTGACCTTTACGGATTTCCCCGTTTTTGACACGGAAAATAACCTCAATCCCGCGAAACGGATTGTAAACCGAATCAAAGATCAAAGCTTGCAAAGGTTCGTCAATGACCCCTTTCGGTGCCGGAATCTTTTCAATGATTGCTGCTAGAATATTCTCCACACCAAAACCGGTTTTCCCCGAAGCATGAATGATGTCTTCCAGTTTGCAACCTAACAAATCAATAATATCATCACTGACTTCTTCCGGATTTGCACTCGGCAGATCCACTTTATTCAACACAGGAATGATTTCCAAATCGTTTTCTAAAGCCAAGTACAAATTGGAAATCGTCTGTGCCTGTATACTCTGCGCCGCATCCACAATCAAAAGAGCGCCTTCACAAGCCGCAATAGATCTTGAGACCTCATACGAAAAGTCAACGTGTCCGGGCGTATCAATCAAATTCAGGATATATTGCTCACCTTTATAAGTATATTCCATCTGAATCGCGTGACTCTTAATCGTAATCCCGCGTTCGCGCTCAAGATCCATGTTGTCAAGCAACTGTGCTTTTTCCTCACGCGCCGTAACGGTTTGCGTAGCACCAAGCAATCGGTCAGCCAACGTACTTTTCCCGTGGTCAATGTGCGCAATAATGCAAAAATTTCTAATATGCTTCATGTTCTTTTTCTGTCAGATTTTTAGGGCGTTACCCTTTGGGTCGGGCTTTCGCACTCGCTTTTTTTTTCTCCGCGTGGGCTGCGCAAAAAAAGAGCTCAGACAATTGCTCTATCCCTAACGCAGACATTCCGGTGCAAATCAAGCTGCAAATATACTTCAAACTTCGTCAGCCTCAAAGCCTCAACAACATAAAACAGCTAAATCCACTTAGGATTGTTTCCTGCGTTTGCTTCCTCGTGGCAGAACAACTCAAAAAAAAGTGTAATTTTGCACACCCGAGACCTTAAGGTCGAACTGTACGAAGTAAAATTTCAACGAATGATCAAAATCGGCAACATAGAACTACCGGATTTTCCACTGCTGCTCGCACCAATGGAAGACGTAAGCGATCCGCCTTTTCGCCGTCTGTGCAAACTGCATGGCGCTGATTTGATGTTCAGCGAATTCATTTCGTCAGAAGGTTTAATCCGCGACGCGATCAAAAGCAGACAAAAACTCGATATTTTCGATTACGAGCGTCCGGTTGGCATCCAGATTTTTGGAGGTGATGAAGAAGCGATGGCAATGTCGTCAAAAATTGTGTCGGCAGTAAACCCGGATTTGATTGATATTAACTTCGGCTGCCCGGTTAAGAAAGTCGTGTGTAAAGGCGCTGGCGCGGCCGTTTTAAAGGATGTCGATTTGATGGTGCGGTTAACCAAAGCCGTCATCCGAAGCACCGATTTGCCTGTTACCGTAAAAACCCGTTTAGGCTGGGATGAAAACTCCATCAACATTGATGAGGTTGCGGAACGGTTACAAGACATTGGCGTAAAAGCTTTATCCATTCATGGAAGAACGCGCGCGCAACTCTACAAAGGGGAAGCCGATTGGTCGCACATTGCCGGTGTCAAAAACAATCCTAGAATCACCATGCCTATTTTCGGCAACGGCGACGTGACGTCAGTAGAAAAAGCATTAGAATATAAAAACAGATACGGCGTTGACGGCATCATGATCGGCCGCGCAGCCATTGGTTACCCATGGATTTTCAATGAGATCAAGCATTACGCGGCAACCGGCGAACATTTACCAAAGCCTACAATAGAAGATCGGGTTGAAGCCGCCAAAAATCACTTGCAATGGGCCATGGATTGGAAAGGCAAACACCTAGGCATAGTAGAAACGAGAAGGCATTACACGAATTATTTTAAAGGGTTGCCGAACTTCAAAGAGTACCGAACCCAAATGGTGACAAGCGACGAACCTGAACTGATTTTCCAAACATTTGAAGACGTGCTTGAAAAATATAGTGGAATGGAAATTCTTTAATGCTAGCTGATATCGCAAATTTTGCGGATTAACACGGATTTAATCAGCTAGAATCCGTTCAATCTGCGTCATCCGCGTTACAATTTTAAGATAAGTTGCTATAGTTCCTTAAACGTCGCGTTAGGGATTGGAGCATTTTTGTTTGAGCTCTTTTAGCGCCGCTTTCGGCGGGAAAAAGCGAGTGCGGAAAGCCCGACCCAAAGGGAAACGCCCCCACCCGAGGCAATAGCCGGGCTGAGCGTCGCTATTTAAAAATCTTCCAATAGTTTTTTAGTCACACGACTCGAAGCAATCCAAGAGGATAAAACGCCCAGCAACACTATCGTTGCGAAAACAATCAAGACATTTTGAATCGAGAACACTACAGGATAAGCAAGTGTCGGAGTAATCATAATAATCTGAAATCGCTGCTGTACCAGCACGATGATGATGCCCAAAACCAACCCGATGATGCCGCCAAAAACAGACAAAAGCGTGCCTTGCAATAGGAATATTTTCCTCAAGTCCCCAACTTCAGTTCCGAGATTAAACAGCGTTTTAAGGTTGCCTTTCTTGTCTAAAATCATCATGATTAAAGCGCCGATAAGATTAAAAAGTGCCACCACAATAACCAACGTAAAAATCAAATACACCGCGATGTTCTCGGTATTGAGCATTTTATAAAGACTGTCGTTGAGCTGCGCGCGGTTTTTAACGGTGACTTTGTTGTTGAATATTTTTTGGAGTTGATCCGAAATCAATTTCTCGTCGGCGTTCGGTTTCAATTTAAATTCGACGGCAGAAATCTGATCGGGTTTAAATTCAAGCAGTGCCTGCGTCAATCCCAAATCGGCGAATACAAACTTCGAATCGAGTTCTTCGCTGATCGCATAAATGCCTACCGGCGCAAGTTTACATTTGTTGAAAGCATTTTCGGGGGTTTCAATGGTGCCGCTGCCGACTTTGGGCACAAACACTTCAAACGGATTGTTGAAATCGAATAGTCCCATGGAGAGTTTTTGGGTAATCCCATATCCAACGACGACCTGGTTCGTATTGCCTTGCAACCATTCGCCTTGATAAATGTTTTTTTTAACGGGATTGACGGTGCTGAAAAGCGAATCGACACCTTTGATGTAAGTGACTTGCTCTTTGCCATCAAATAAAAAAAGCACGCGTTCTTCAATGACTTTGCTCGTCGCGGCGATGCCATTTATTTTTTTGATTTTCAATTCCTGCTCCGATGTGATAGAAAATGATTTGCCGTAAGTGCTGATCATCTTGAGATCGGGATCGAACGCATTGCTAAACGACAAGCTGAAATCCTTAAGACCGCTGAATACCGAAAGCACGACGAAAAGTGCCAAGGCGCCAACGATGATTCCAACCGAAGCAATGCCATTGATAATGTTGATCGCATTGTTTTTACTCGCGCTTCTGAGGTATCGTTTGGCTATGTAAAGGGAAAAATTCAAGTTACGATTTTCTGCGTCGTTCTAATAAATCACGGTTTTCAATAGGATTTTCTTTCGAAGCTAAAGCATTGTCAATTTTTTCAATATAATCTAAAGAGTCATCAATAAAAAAAGTAAGGTTCGGCACTTTGCGCAATTGCAAACGTACGCGTTGCGACAAATCGTGTTTGATCAAAACCGAATTCGATTTGATAGCAGCCAGTGTTTCCTTCGCTTTCTCTTGAGGAAAAATACTCAAATGCACCGTAGCCACTGATAAATCTGTAGTAACACTCACTTTAGATACAGAAATAATCAGGTTCTGAATACCATTTTTTCGCACTTCACCTTGCAAAATATCAACCAGATCTTTCTGAATGACACCGCCTATTTTTTTCTGTCTGTTTGTTTCCATGGCACAAAAGTACAACTTTTTTTGACCCGAGCACAAAGTGCGAATGCTGTGGAGCGCAGCGGAATAAGTTACTAAGTGCCTGAAATGCCGATTTTGAAGATTGTGTTCCTGAGCGCAGTCGAAGGGTTAGGAGCTGTTTCCTGCTATCCGCTAAATCTTTTGTGCCAAACGATGGCACAAAAGGATACCGCTGCTATCAGGGCTAGGGCAGTAGATTTCCATAAGAACTTTGCGGTCTTTGCGAAAAACTTTGCGAACTTTGCGGTAAAATAAACTACATGAGAAAAATAGAGCATATCGGAATTGCCGTAAAAGACTTAGAGGTTTCCAATCTTCTTTTCGCAAAACTTTTCGGCGCGCCACCATATAAATCAGAAGAAGTCATAAGCGAAGGCGTCAAAACTTCTTTCTTCCAAAACGGACCCAACAAAATCGAATTGCTCGTTGCAACAAATCCGGAAAGTCCCATCGCTAAATTCATAGAAAAAAAAGGTGAAGGCATTCACCACATCGCTTTTGATGTCGAAGATATCGAGGCCGAAATCACGCGCTTGCAATCGGAGGGTTTTATCGTTTTAAATGAAACACCGAAAAAAGGAGCCGACAATAAACTGGTGGTTTTTTTGCATCCGAAGTCCACCAATGGCGTTTTGATTGAATTGTGCCAGGAGATAAAATAGACCGCCAAATGCCTGTTAAATCCAACAAACATTTGGAGCAATGCAAAATTAGTAGTAATATTGCAACCTGATTAACGGTCCTATAGCTCATTCGGTTAGAGCAACTGACTCATAATCAGTAGGTGCTTGGTTCGATTCCAAGTGGGACCACGAAAAAGGCTTTCAAAAATGGAAGTCTTTTTTTTTCGAACTAAAAACTATAATTTGCCGTAGATAGAATAAAGTTTTCGTTTCGACGTTATTAAAAAGTTAAGGAATATGCGGAAAGAGCGTCTAATGTTGTATTTCAAATATTAATAGAAAAAAATTTTGACGAAAGGAATTTTTATTTACTTTTACGACCTATGAAAATTGTCCCAGCAATAGTTTTAAACATTTTTATCCTTTTTGGAACGTCAGCATATGCAGCTCCGGAAGGTCCACCGCCACCAGGAGTTCCGCCACCCGGACTTCCGATAGACGGAGGTGTCATACTGTTAATGGTTGCTGCACTAAGCTATGGAATATACAAAATCAATCAATTGAAACGCAATAAAAAAACTCCGGCCTAAGTCGGAGTTTTTTTATTTTATCACATTCTTTCTTACTTTTCTAAAGCGTGTAATCGCGAAACATACTTCCCAATGACATCGAATTCTAAATTGATTTTCGAGCCTTTCACAAAATTCTTAAAGTTGGTGTGCTCATAAGTATACGGGATAATGGCAACACTAAATTCGTTTTTTTGAGAATTCACGACGGTCAAACTTACGCCGTTTACGGTAATCGATCCTTTTTCAATGGTGATGTTGTTCCAGTCGGAGTCGTATTCAAAAGTAAAATACCAGCTGCCATTCGCGGATTCGATATTTTTACAAATTCCGGTTTGATCCACGTGACCTTGAACGATGTGGCCGTCTAGGCGATCGCCTAATTTCATGGCTCTTTCTAAATTCACTTGGTCACCAACTTTCCAATCGCCTAGATTGGTTTTTTCAATCGTTTCGCGAATCGCCGTTACGGTATATTGATTTTCTTCAATCGCGATTACCGTCAAACAAACGCCGTTGTGCGCCACACTTTGGTCGATTTTAAGTTCAGAAGTTATAGTCGATGCTATTGTAATGTTAAGATTGTCTTCTGTTTTTTGTAATTCCCGTATGGTTCCGAGGGTTTCTATAATTCCTGTAAACATTCTTGTTTTATTTTACTAGATTTGCACGTCAAAATTAGCAATAAATAACGCGTAGCGCATGAAAAGAGCAGAAAATATAATCGTCGGAATATCCATTGGGGATTTAAACGGTATTGGAAGCGAAGTGGTTTTAAAAACGTTCGAGGATTCCAGAATGCTCGAATTTTGCACGCCAGTTATATTTGCGAATGTAAAGGTTTTGTCGTTTGTAAAAAAGACTTTCGAATCGACTTCAGTATTGCAAGGCATCGATCATATCAATCAAATTATTCCGGGAAAAATTAATGTTTTGAACGTCTGGAAAGAAAATGTTGAAGTGAATTTCGGCACCAATGATAACAACGCGGGAAAATATGCCATCCAATCATTCACTGCAGCTACCCAAGCTTTGAAAGACGGTTTGATTGATGTTTTGGTGACGGCGCCAATCAATAAATACAACATTCAATCAGACGAATTCAAATTTCCTGGACATACGGATTATCTTAATCAGGAACTTACGGGAAACGCTTTGATGCTAATGGTTCAGGATAATTTACGCGTTGGTTTGCTTACCGATCACATTCCTGTGAATGAAGTTGCACGACATTTAACACCCGCTTTGATTGCACAAAAAATTGAAACCATCAAACAATCTTTAATTCAGGATTTTGGCATCAATAAACCTAAGATTGCCGTTTTGGGATTAAATCCGCATAGTGGTGATAACGGTGTGATTGGAAAAGAGGAAATCGAAATCATCATGCCGACAATCAAAGATTTGTTTCAAAAAGGGACGATGGTTTTCGGACCGTTTCCTGCAGATGGTTTCTTCGGGAGCAACCAGTACGAAAAATATGACGCTATCGTTGCGACCTACCACGACCAAGGATTGATTCCTTTTAAAACATTGTCATTTGGACGAGGCGTCAATTATACGGCTGGTTTAAACAAAATCAGAACGTCACCCGATCACGGAACAGCCTACGATATCGCCGGAAAAGGAATGGCCGATTACAATTCTTTTAAAGAAGCAGTTTATTTGGCAATTGATGTATTTCACTCGAGAATTCAACATCAAGAAATCTCCAAAAATCCAATGAAAATAAAGGAAAAGCAGCTTGAAAAAAATAATCGATAAAAAAATTCGTTCAACAGTTTTGAATGTACAATAATTTTATATCTTTGCGCTCCCGAATCACTCGGTCAAATTGTTGAGGAAATGAAGCAGCTAAATGAGTTTTTAATTCCTTTTATAGGATTAAAGTTGGGAAAGCATCAATTTGAATATCAAATTAATAAATCGTTCTTTGAAGATTTTGGTTACGACGAATATGAAGATTCGAATATCAAAGTCAATGTAGTTTTAGAAAAGAAAAGTACGCTGATGGAGCTCGCTTTCAAGCATAAAGGAACAGTCAATGTGCCTTGTGACCTAACAGGAGAGCTTTTTGATTTGCCGGTAAAAGGGAAAATCAAGCTTGTAGTGCAATTCGGGGAACAATTCAATAATGACAACGAAGAACTGTTGATTTTGCCGCACGGAGAGTATCAATTAGACATCAAGCAATATGTATATGAAATGATTGTGTTGTCAGTTCCTTTGAAGAAGACACATCCAGGCATTAAAGACGGCACATTGCAAACACCCGCTCTTGATAAATTGAAGGAATTAACCGTTCAAAATCAAAAGCATAGTATAAAAGAAGAAGAAGAGACAGACCCGCGTTGGGACAAATTAAAAAAACTATTAACGGATAAATAATATAGCAAAATGGCACATCCTAAGAGAAAAATCTCCAAAACGAGAAGAGACAAAAGAAGAACACATTATAAAGCAACTGTTGCTCAAATTGCAACTTGTCCAATTACCGGAGAAGCACATTTATACCACAGAGCTTACTGGCACGAAGGAAAAATGTATTATAGAGGTCAGGTAGTTATCGACAAATCGGTAGCTGTAGCATAATTAAAGTTTTTTACGAAACTAACTCTCACTTTGTGGGAGTTTTTTGTTTTTAAGAAATTTAATAAATATCCCATCCTAAAACACATTAGGTATAATTTTTTTTTGTAATTTCAACAACTTTTCAACTTTAAAAATTGAAGAGCAAAACTTCCAATTTATGAATAAAATTACAGCCGCAATAACAGCAGTTGGAGCATATATTCCAGAATTTGTACTCTCAAACCAGATACTGGAATCAATGGTAGATACCAATGATGAATGGATCACTACCCGCACAGGAATTAAAGAGAGAAGGATTTTAAAAGAAAAAGGAAAAGGAACTTCTTTTATGGCAATTAAAGCGGCACAGGATTTAATTTCTAAAGCTAAAATC
>JANPJB010000084.1:0-7792 GCA_031425295.1 Flavobacterium sp.
AAAACAAGAAAATCTGTGTCGCTTACTATCCATGAGGGAAAGAGTAAGAAATATTTAATAACTGTACAATGAAAAAACTTTTTATGTGTATGATCTTGTTTACACTAGCAATGCATTCGCAAACAGGTCTAATTACCTACACCGAGGATTATACAAATTTTAGCAATCCTGAACGGGGGATGTATTATTTTACATCCACCAACGACGCGGGTCTGCCAAATAATTATAATCCTCTTACATCTTCTGAGCTTGATGGCATAATCGCAAACAACATTAGTCTAGTATTGCGCATCTTCAGATTAGATGACTTTAAAAACGAATTGAATCCAAATTCAAACGCAAATTTCACAACTTTCAAAAACAATATGATTACTGATTTTGCGCTTTTGAGATCCAAAGGAATAAAATGCATTATTCGTTTTAGTTATACAAATCAGGAGCCAACTACTCAAGTACCAAATGTTCCCGATGCTAATAAAGCGGTTGTACTTGCTCATATAGCAGCGTTACGATCACTCACTCAAAATAACGCTGATGTCATTTCTAGTATTGAAGCAGGTTTTATTGGCACTTATGGAGAATGGGGATATTCTGGAAATTTTGGAAATTTAGGTGCATTAAGTCCTCAAAACATTGAAGACAGAAAAGAAGTCGGTAGAGCTATTGTTGGATTAAGTATTACCTCTGGATTAACTTTTACGAGAAAGGTTGCATTCAGAACACCTTATTATCAACAACTCATTCTTAATTCGCAGCCTCCTTTATCAGCGACAACTAAAGCTAGAATTGCAGCACACAATGACTGCTTTCTTTATAATGAAACTGACAGAGGGACTTATATTAGCAATCCTATTTCTTTAGATCAAAGTTTTCTAGAAACGCAAAGTGAATTGAATTTTACGGGAGGAGAAACCTGTAGAGATGCTCCAGACCCATTACCTTCAAATGATCTCTACAATATGACAAATGCAAAAAGTAACATGCAACGCTATCATTTCAATTATCTAAATTCAAGCCCTTATTATGAACCTGATGGAAGATCCCCACTAACTTATTGGTCAACGATACCAGGTGCTAATGGTAATTTTCTGGAAGAAGTAAAAAGGAAATTAGGTTATCGATTTGTATTAAAATCGACTAAAGTTGAAAACAATAATCTTGTTACTAAATTTGAAAATGTTGGATTTGGCAATGTCTTTAACGCAAGAAATGCATTTATAATTTTAAGGAAAACAACTTCTCCTTTTACTGAATATCAAACACCATTTAATATCAATGATGTATTTAACAAAAGCTATGTAGGACTCGACGGTGCAAGAGGTACTGTTATTTCCACTCCTTTAATTGGTATTGGTGTACCCAACGGGACATATGATTTATTTTTACGATATCCCGATTCAAATTCAAGTATAACCAATGACAACAGATATGCGATTCGATTTGCAAATACAAACACATATTCTATAGATGGTGGCACCGCAGTGACAACTCTTGTACAATTCTTTGAGCCGGCAACCGGGCGCAACAATTTATATAGACAGATTACTATTTTAAATGGTGTCGCCTCAAGACTATCTGAAAACAATTTTTCAATCTTCGAAGCAACCACTTACCCAAACCCGTTCAGCGAAAGTTTCAAATTGAATATTAATAGCTCAAGCGACGAAAAAATAAATATCCAAGTATATGATATGATTGGAAGACTCGTAGACAATATTTCCGTATTAAACACTATGTTAGACGAACAACAAATAGGGAATAATTATCCTGTGGGTTTATATAATATAATTGTTAAACAAGGAGATAACGCAAAAAGTCTTCGAATTGTAAAACGTTAGAGGACAATAATAAACGACAATTATTTTATGTTAAAACTGCTTCTAAAAATCATAGAAGCAGTTTTTCTCTTTTTTTTTTCATAGTTTTGCTCCTTAAACAATTTAAAAATTATATTATGAAAAAACTATTACTTTCTTTATTAATCCTTGGAGGATTAAACGCGAATGCACAGGTTACTATTTTCGAAGACGGATTCGAGTTTTATGAAGATTTCGCAATTGCTGATGTTGGTGATTGGACTTTAGTCGATGTTGATAATCAGCAAACAGGTAGTATTATGAGTACTACTTTTGCAAACAGCGCGGCGAAAAGATCTTTTATGGTTTTCAATCCTGCCACAACAACGCCACCAATTACAACTGTAAGTGTTGCTCAGGACTGGACAGCAAAAACTGGTGCGAAACACATGGTTTGTTTTTATACTTTTGCGGCTACTGCACCACCTGCGCCGGCACAAAATAATGACTGGTTGATTTCTCCTCAGATTACATTAGGAACAACCAATACAGTAAAATTTTGGGCAAAAGCGTGTAATGCTACGTATGCAGCTGAAAAATTTAGCGTCTGGATTTCTACCACGGACACTACACCTGCTAATTTTACCCAAATATCAGCCGCTACTGTTACAACACCAGGTATTGCATACATCCAATATTCATACAACATACCTGCAACTTATGATGGTACGCCTGTATATATTGGTATCAAATGTACTTCAGCAGACCAATTTGGTTTTGCAGTTGATGATTTCTCTGTTTCAGCAGTAGCTTTAGCAACAGAAAACTTCTTCGCGTCTAACTTCGCAGTATATCCAAACCCTGCAACGGATGTGGTAAACATCAATGCAAAAAACAGTACACTTACGATCGACGCAATCCAAATTACTGATCTTAACGGTCGTACTGTAAAAACGGTAAAAGGAATGACAAACCAAATCAACATCAGCGAATTGAACGCTGGCGTTTATTTCTTGAAAGTAACAACAGATCAAGGAACGGGTACAACAAAAATCATCAAAAGATAATTTTTACCAAACGTTTTAAAAACCTGCTTCTTCACGGAAGCAGGTTTTTTTATTTTAATCCCATTTCTATTTCAATTTTATTGCTTTATTTTGTCAGAGTAAATAATCAAACATATGAGAATTAAAATATACACAGCATTATTCCTAATCGTTTCCGCTGCGCTGCAATCGCAAACATTACTAACAGAGAACTTCGATACGTTTCCAGCCAGTTGGACATTCACCAACCAAAGTCAACCCGTCGGAACAACCAATTGGCAACAAGGCACTGTAAGCCCATTTGGTGGCGGCTTCAACGGTGGCGCCACTTCTTATGTAAGGACTAACTTCAACAGCGTCGCGGCTGGCATGTCCGGCACCATCAGCAATTGGCTAATTTCACCGTCAGTAAGCCTTTTCAATGGCGATGTCATCAAATTTTACACGCGCGCCGGAGCCAATTTCAGCAGCACGCCCGATCGCCTCGAATTGCGATTGAGTTCAGCCGGTGATGCATCGATAACACCATCAACAGGAAGCGGCGATTTAGGAAGTTTCACGACTTTAGCCGTTTCTGTCAATCCGACACTAGCCCCTAACGTCTATCCGGTGACATGGACCGAATTCACCTACACCGTTGCAGGTTTACCGAATCCAATATTTTGCAAACTGGCGTTCCGATATTTCGTCACCAATGGCGGTCCAACAGGCGCCAACGGTAATGCAATCTGGCTCGATGCCCTAACGATAAACCGCGTCTTAAGCACAGACGCTTTCTTTAAAAGTAATTTCTCCGTATACCCAAATCCAGCGAAAAACGTGTTGAATATTAGCAACAATTCAAACATCGAAATCGATACCATTCAAGTTACTGATATCAACGCTCGCGTAGTAAAAGAAATAAAAGGCAACACCAGCCAAATCAACATCGGCGAACTGCATACCGGTGTCTATTTCCTGAAGATTGCAACGCCCGAGGGAACCGGAACCACCAAAATTATAAAAAATTAGATTTACCGAAATATCATAAAAAGCCTGTCAATCGAACGGGCTTTTTTTATGCCCTACTTTTGGTGCCTCCATCCAAAAATCTAAATTTTCAAATCTAAAATTTCATACCCACTACAACGTTATCGTACAAATATTTTCCCAATCCCTTGCAAAAACCAATTCCAAGCGCTTACTTTGCATGGTTCATATTCATACTGATTTGTTATCACGAAAGCAAGAGGGATTAGACCCGATGAAAGCTTAGCAACCCTTTACCAAAAGAAGGTGCTACATTCTACCAAGCGCAACTTGGACAGATAACCCGAGAATTTCTCTCAACCTTCCATGACAACATTTTAAATTATTAAGAGCTGATCCCGCTATACGCTATAATTTGTGCCGAACAACGGCACAAAAGGATAACCGCTGCAAACACGCAGTGTTCACCGAACTCAAATAAAAAAAAGAGTAACGTGAGGTAATCGGGGCTAGAGCATTCGATTTAAAAACAACAATTGTTCGATATTGTCATCCGGGAACAAACCGACAACTGACAACCGACAACCGACAACCAATTATGTCAATACAAGAAGCCATCCAACACAGAATCCTCGTCCTCGACGGCGCGATGGGAACCATGCTGCAACGCTACAACTTCTCTGAAGAAGATTTCCGGAGCGAACGATTTAAAGATTTTCCGCATTCGCTCAAAGGCAACAATGATTTATTGTCAATCACACAGCCACACGCGATCCGCGAAGTGCACGCCAAATATTTCGAAGCCGGAGCCGATATCGTAGAAACCAACACCTTTTCAGGTACAACAATCGGCATGGCAGATTACCATCTTGAAGATCTCGTCTACGAACTCAACTACGAATCCGCAAAAATTGCGCGCGAAGTAGCCGACGAATTTACCGCCAAGAATCCAAATAAACCCAGATTTGTAGCAGGTTCAATCGGACCGACAAACCGTACCGCGAGCATGAGCCCCGATGTCAACGATCCGGGCTTCCGAGCCGTATCCTTCGATGACCTGCGCATCGCTTACAAACAGCAAGTCGAAGCACTAATTGACGGTGGCTGCGACGTATTACTCGTAGAAACAATATTCGACACCCTCAATGCCAAAGCGGCTTTGTTCGCCATCGAGGAAGTCAAAGACGAACGCAACATCGATATCCCAATCATGGTCTCGGGAACCATCACCGATGCTTCAGGAAGAACACTATCGGGGCAAACCGTAGAAGCATTTCTGATTTCAGTGGCACACATCCCGTTGTTAAGTGTCGGTTTCAATTGTGCCTTAGGCGCCGATTTATTAAAGCCCTATTTAAAGCGTTTGAGTAGAAACACCTCACTCAATATTTCAGCGCATCCAAATGCCGGTTTGCCGAACGCTTTCGGAGAATACGATCAAACACCCGAAGAAATGCAAGCCTTAATCCGCGAGTATATGCAAGACAATTTGGTTAATATTATTGGCGGTTGTTGTGGCACAACGCCTGAGCATATCAAAGCCATTGCCGATGTGGCATCAGAATTTAAACCAAGACGATTAGAATTAGCATAGATGTCAAGAGCAAATAAAATAAACTTACAGCTTTCAGGCTTAGAACCACTTTTTGTCAACGAAGAGTCTATTTTCGTTAATGTAGGAGAGCGAACCAATGTAACGGGTTCGCGTAAATTTCTTCGATTAATAAAAGAAGAAAAATACAACGAAGCACTGTCAGTAGCACGAGAACAAGTAGAAGGTGGTGCACAAATCATCGACATCAACATGGACGAAGGCATGCTCGACGGCGTTTATGCGATGACTAAATTCTTAAATTTAATTGCCGCTGAACCCGATATTGCGCGGGTTCCAATTATGATTGATAGTTCTAAATGGGAAATTATCGAAGCGGGGTTGAGAGTGGTGCAAGGGAAAGGTGTCGTGAATTCCATTTCCCTAAAAGAAGGTGTTGAAGCTTTTATGCATCACGCCAAATTGATAAAAAGATACGGAGCTGCCGTAATCGTTATGGCTTTCGATGAAAATGGCCAGGCTGATAACTACGAAAGACGTATCGAAATCTGTAAAAGAAGTTATGATATTTTGGTGAATGATGTTCATTTTCCAGCGCAAGACATCATTTTTGATCCCAATATTTTTCCAGTTGCGACCGGAATGGACGAACATAAATTAAACGCTTTAGATTTTTTCAGAGCAACAAAATGGATCCGTGAAAATCTACCTTATGCTGGAATTTCAGGTGGTGTGAGCAATGTTTCGTTTTCATTTCGAGGGAACGATAAAGTCCGTGAAGCCATGCATTCGGCATTCTTATACCACGCGATTCAAAACGGGATGACCATGGGAATCGTCAATCCGGAAATGCTCGAAATATACGATGAGATCGATAAGAACTTGCTCGAACACGTAGAAGATGTGTTACTCAACAGGCGTGAAGATGCAACAGAAAGATTACTCGACCTAGCCGAAAGTTTCAAAGGAGATTTTAAAGCCAATGAAAAAGCAGTACAAGAATGGCGCGGTTATCCGGTACAGGAACGCTTAACGCATTCACTCGTAAAAGGCATTGACGAATTCATAGAAACCGATGTTGAAGAGGCGCGCCAATTGGCTTCAAAACCGATCGAAGTCATCGAAATCAACTTGATGGCAGGCATGAATGTCGTCGGCGATTTGTTCGGCAGCGGGAAAATGTTTTTGCCCCAAGTGGTCAAATCCGCGCGCGTTATGAAGAAAGCCGTTGCGTATTTGTTGCCTTATATTGAACTCGAAAAAGACGGAAAATCATCTTCAGCTGGAAAAGTCTTAATGGCTACCGTAAATGGCGATGTACACGATATTGGAAAGAATATTGTCGCCGTTGTTTTAGGCTGCAACAATTACGAAATCATCGATCTCGGCGTCATGGTACCACCGGAAAAGATTATTGAGGCCGCGATCCGTGAGAATGTCGATATTATTGGTCTCAGCGGTTTGATCACGCCCTCACTTGATGAGATGGTGTATCTCGCCAAGGAACTCAATAAACGCGACATTAAAATTCCGATTATGATTGGTGGCGCAACCACTTCGCGTGCCCATACTGCTGTGAAAATCGCGCCCGAATATAATGAAACCGTCGTGCATGTCAATGATGCTTCAAGAGCCGTGACCGTGGCGAGTAATCTGCTGCAAGCCGAAACCAAAGAGGCCTATGCGAAGACGGTTCGCGACGAATACGATACATTGCGAGAAGGTTATCTTAACAGAAGCGGCGATAAAAATTATTTGTCGATTTCAGAAGCCAGAAAAAATAAGTTGCAGTTGGATTGGAATGCATTTACACCTCAAAAACCCAATTTCATCGGTACAAAAACCATAGAAGTCGAACTTTCAAAGCTTGTTGATTTTATCGATTGGACGCCGTTTTTCAGTTCATGGGAATTGTTCGGAAAATATCCAGCGATTCTAACTGATGAAGTTGTAGGCGAGCAGGCGACGAGTTTGTTTGCCGATGCACAAGAAATGCTGCGACAAATCGTTTCTGAAAAATGGCTGACAGCAAAAGGAATTCTAGGTATTTTCCCCGCGAACCAGATCAACGATGATGATATCGAGGTGCTAACGACCACCGACAACCGACAACCAAAAACTTTCCTAACGCTGAGACAGCAATCACAAAAAACCGCCGGAGCACCCAATATTGCACTCGCCGATTTTATAGCGCCTAAAGATTCCGGTAAACAGGATTATATCGGCTGCTTTTGTGTCACCACCGGATTTGGCGTTGATGAAAAAGCACTTGAATTTGAAAAGCAACTCGACGATTACAATTCGATTTTAGTAAAATCGCTCGGCGATCGTCTCGCGGAAGCGTTTGCAGAATACCTGCATTTATTGGTGCGAACTGAAATCTGGGGTTATGCTTCGGACGAAAGCCTTTCGAACCAGCAATTGATTGC
>JANPJB010000085.1:0-3375 GCA_031425295.1 Flavobacterium sp.
TTATCTGGTTCTATTTCGTTTTCGATAGGTTGGGAAGGTTCATTTTGAAGTTCCGCTTCTTCCTGATCGATTGCTTCAGCAATTGGAGCTTCTTGTACTGTTTCCGCGTCGCTAGTTTCTTCATCAGCGGGTGTTGCAACTTGTACTTCGTTTACTGTATTGGCTTCATCAGCATATTCAATAGGCTCGGTTTCTTCAATGATCGGATGCGCGACTTCATTGCTATTCAAGTTTTCATCAGTTGTTGTTTCTCCAACAGGTTCTTCCGCTATTGTTTCATTATCGGCAGCAAATGCATCTTCATTAATCACCGTCGGATGTTCCTTCGTTTGGTCGGTAATTTCTTCAGGAACTACGTCAGGGCTTGTTTCCGTTGCCTCAGTTGGAAACGCATCGACTTCAGAAGTCAAAGCAACCTCTTCTTTTACAGTGTTTTGTGCCGCTTGTAAAACTGATTCTAATTTTCCATCTGCCTCGTTATGCGTTTGTGGCAGGCTATCATTCTTTTCTTCTAACATTACTAAAATGTTTAAGGTTTATTATTGATTTTAAACTTTTTGAGTGCGAAAGATAGTAAAGGCAAGGTAATATTCAAAGAAAAACCTTTATTTAAAGTGATTTCGTGTTAGTTTGCACTAAAATAATTTATAAAACAGCGATAGGCTTGAAACGGTATTATTGTTTATAAGAAGTTAAAAGTGATCGATTGTTTTTCCAAAAAAAATTACCTTGCGGCGTAAATTTGCATTTTAACCATTTAAGTAAAAATCATGAATCTCATAACATCACTTTCGATCGGCACATTGCTTATTATTCCCTTTATAATGAATGCACAGGACAAAACCGTTCCTCCTGGAGCTGTAAAACAGGAAACTAGTTTGCTGTCGAAGCCTCCAAAGCAACTGAATTTGACTTACGAGCAACAAACGCCACATCGCGAGATCATTAAGCGCTATGCTGAAATGACTCGTGAAGTAAGAAAAAGTGCATTAAAACCACAGGAGAAAAAAACGAAACTTATAGAAATTGACCTTCAAAGGGAAGCTGAATTGAAAGTATTACTGACTCCGGAACAGTACACAACCCATTTAGAACTAAAGGAAAATCGGAAAGCGCAAAGGGTAGACATGCGGAAAACAGATAATCCTGGTCCGACCGTCAAAGCCAAATAGAACCCTACTTATTCCAAATCTTCCAAGCTTTTTCGGCTTGAAAAATAAGCATATCCATTCCGTTTTTTATAGAGGCACCCTTTACCTTGGCTTTTTTTAGAAATTGACTTTCTTCAGGATTGTAAATTAAATCAAAAGCAAGATGTTTTTCTGTAAAATACGCATACGGAATTGCAGGGAAAGCTTTGGTATCGGGACTCGTCCCTAATGGAGTGCAGTTAATGATAATCTGATAATTATCAAAAGTCGTTGCGTTGATGCGTTCGTATGTAATCGCATTTTCGTGTGCCTGCCTTGAAACAAAAACATACGAAATTTCAAGTTCATCTAGTGCAAATGCAACCGCCTTTGAAGCGCCGCCAGTTCCCAATATCAACGCTTTCTTGTGATGTGGTAGTAATATGGTTTCCAAAGACTTTTTGAAACCATAATAATCCGAATTATAACCTTTTAGTTTTCTTTTCTTTGTAAATCTTACGACGTTTACAGCACCAATTTGCGTGGCTTTTTTTGATAAGGAATCAAGATATGGAATAATACTTTCTTTGTAAGGAATTGTTACGTTTAATCCCATGAGGTCAGGATTGTTTTGCATCAAAGCGGGGAAATCGGAAATCGCATCGATATCGAAATTCTCATACACGCAATCAGTGGCATTGGTATTGGCAAAGCGCTCGGTAAAGTATTTTTGTGAAAATGAGTAGCTAATGTTCTTGCCAATCAAACCATAGTTTTTCATACGATAGTTTACTTTTTTGCGTATTTCTCGATCGCTTTTTGCACCAATTTCATTTCCCAAACTGTTGGAAAAAGATGTTCTAAAAGCATATGGTTTTTAAAATTCAGTCGCAACGCATTACTCAAATGAAATTTTCCCTTTTCAGTTTCAAGTGACATTAAATGCAAACCTGCCAAACGATATTCGACCTCATATTCTTCTGGAAAATACTCAGAGGCTTGCAATAACGTTTGGATTGCACTCTCGAATTCTCCTAAAAATTGCAGAATATCAACCCAAAACAACCAAGTATCAAGCATGTAATCGCCATATTCTACCGCTTTTCTGTAACCGTGTTCGGCTTCTTCAAAGAAATTCAATTCTTTGTTGATCGTAGCATAGCGTTTCCAATAAAAACGGTTTTCATTATCAATGGTAAGCGCCTTATTGACATAGTACAACGCTTTTTGAAAGTTTTTCTGACGCACATAAAAATCCGTAATCGCAATCCAACCTTTGTCTAATAAAGGATCTTCGTGAACCGTTTTGTTAAAGAATTTAAGCGCCATACTTTTATTCCCCAGTTTCTCATGGCATTTTCCGATGCGCAATAAAGCGTATGAAGTAGGATCATCAAGTTCGATCGTTCTGTTGTAGCTCTCGATCGCTTCCTCGTATTTTTTAAGTCGTTCAAGCGTTTTGGCTTTTTCCATGAAAGCGCCAAGGAATTCATCATCGATATAGGTTGCGAATTCGAACGCACGCAAAGCTTCTTCGTATCGTTTGAGGCCATAATTTAAACGACCTTCCTGATGCCAAGCAATCTCGCTGTATGGATTTTTCTCAATGTATTGATTTAAATATTTGATTGCATCTTCATTTTGATCTAAAAATTCGAAGCAATACACAACATTGTAAAGTGCCGCCTGATCTTCAATATCTTCCTCAAGGCATTTGATGAAGTTCTCTTTTGCCAATTCGAGATTATCCATAAATAGATATTCCATGCCTATGAGGTTATATACGTCGGCATAGTCGTCTGTAAATTGTAGTGCCGTTTTGAGCAATTCTACCGCTTTTTCGTGGTCGTCGCGTTTGGAATAAATACTGGCTTTTTGGATGTAAATTTCTTCGTTATGGGGTTCGATGGCGAATAGCTCGTTGAGCAATTTTTCGGCCATGTCGAGTTTGTCTTCGTAGATCAACATTTCGACCTGAACCAGCTTCAAACCGGTTGATTTGGGATGTTGTTCGAGGGCTAACTTTAATGCTTTTTTGGCTAATGAGGCTTTACCCATATCGAGGTAATGTAGGATGATTTCCTCAAATTCCTCGGAGTCAAAGAAGAGTACTTTGTTGGTTTTCAACATCGACTCAAATTTGGACAAGGATAAGTTATAATCGTCTTCTTCGTCGCTTAGTTGCATAGCTTTAGGTTTAAAATTATCCTAAAATAAATTTAGGAAAGTTATACTAGATTGGGGA
>JANPJB010000086.1:0-16943 GCA_031425295.1 Flavobacterium sp.
TGACGCTCTTCGTCACTTTTACGTTTGTCTTCAATTTCCTTTTCTCTTTCTAAACGTAAGGCTTCTTTCTCTTTTCGTTTTTCTTCTCCAACTTCTTTGGAAGCCTCTTTATTTCCTTTATCGCCTGCAAATTGGTTTTGAAGGATACCGTATTCTGCATCAGAAATTTTAGCATTAGGATTGGCGTCAATGACGATGCCTTTATCTTTAAGATAATCTACTGCTCTTTCTAACGAAATATTGAATTCCCTTAAAACCTTGTTTATTCTTATTACTCTTTCTTCAGACATAAAATCTTTTTAATTTGAACTTTTTTATTCCGCTGCGCGCGATACAGTTCGGCGGCGCCTCGGGTGTTGTGTTGTTGTTGTTGTGTATTGTTAGGAATTAAATTCTTCTTTCAGAATGCGCATCACATCGAGGATGGTTTCTTCTTCGAGATCGGTTCTTCTTACAAGGTCTTCAACATCTTGTTTCAGAATACTCCTTGCTGTATCCAAACCTATTTTAGCGAATTCATCGATAACCCATGCTTCGATTTCATCTGAGAATTCCGTTAATTCTACGTCATCTTCTTCTTCCGCGATGTTGCCTTCTCTGATGACATCCAATTCGTAGCCTGTCAACAAACCTGCTAATTTGATATTGTGTCCGCCACGACCAATCGCTTTCGACACCTCTTCTAATTTCAAAAACACTTCGGCTCTCTTGGTTTCCTCATTAATTTTGATTGAAGATACTTTTGCAGGGCTCAATGCTCTTGTGATGAACAATTGAATATTGTTGGTGTAATTGATTACATCGATATTTTCATTTCCTAATTCTCTCACGATGCCGTGAATTCTTGAACCTTTCATTCCGACGCAAGCACCAACTGGGTCTATTCTGTCATCATAAGAATCTACAGCTACTTTCGCTTTTTCGCCTGGAATACGAACGACTTTCTTCACCATAATCAAACCGTCGAAAACCTCTGGAATTTCTTGTTCGAATAATTTCTCCAAAAACTTCTCTGAAGTTCTAGACATGATGATTTGAGGTTTGTTGCCTTTCAATTCAACGTTTTCGATAATCCCACGAACATTGTCACCTTTGCGGAAAAAATCTGATGGAATTTGCTTTTCTTTGGGTAATACGATTTCGTTTCCTTCATCATCAACCAAAATTACCACTCTAGGACGTACGTGATGTACTTCAGCGGTATATATTTCTCCTATTAAGTCTTTAAACTGCTTGTAAAGATTGGTATTGTCATGCTCATGGATTTTAGAAATCAAATTTTGACGCAAAGCCAAAATCGCTCTTCTTCCCAAATCGATCAGTTTTACTTCCTCCGAGACTTCCTCACCAATTTCAAAATCAGGCTCGATCTTTCTGGCTTCGGTTAAGGTGATTTCCTCATTCTCCAAATCAAGATCGTCATCAGCAACGATAACCCTTCTTCTCCAGATTTCCATATCGCCTTTGTCAGGATTGATGATGATATCAAAATTATCATCCGATCCGAATTTTTTCTTCAATGCATTTCTAAATACATCTTCTAAAATCGCCATAAGCGTTACACGATCAATAAGTTTATCGTCTTTAAACTCTGAAAATGAATCGATTAATGCTAAATTTTCCATGCCAACTATTTAATTTAAAATGTTACTGTAACAATTGCTTCTTTTATTTCTGAATAAGGAATTTCCTGTTTTTTCTGAACCGTTTCTTTTCCTTTTCCGATCTTTTTTGGTTCTCTAGCTTCCCAGGCTAAAGTTATAAAATTTTCATCAGCAGCTACCAATTGGGCTTCGATAGTTTCGCTTGCTAATTTTACGATTAATGTTCTTCCGATATTCTTGATATATTGCCGAACCATTTTCAACGGCGAACCAACACCGACTGATGCCACTTCAAGCGAAAAATCCTGTTCTTCACGATCCAAATTATGCTCGATGGCACGACTGATATCAATGCAATCCTGCAGCTGCACACCGTGATCTCCATCTAAAGTTACAATAATTTTGAAAGCCTCGGTAATCGTCAAATCAATTAAAAAGATTTCAGGCTTTTCTGCTAACCCGGCTTCTAATAATTGATAAACTGTGTCTTTAAATGCCATATATCTTATAAAAAGAGGGAAGCATTGCTTCCCTCATTATTTAGTTTTCAAATAAATAACCGCGCAAATATAGTGTTTTTTTATAATTCCAAAACCATTGGAGTTGTAAAAAAAAAATATTACTTTTATTCTATAAATGCATCTAACTAATTAACAAAATTTCTTACACTTCTATTTATGAAACGAATCTTAGTCCCAACCGATTTTTCCGAACATGCTGAATATGCCCTAAGAGTTGCAGCACAAATTGCCAAAGATAACGATAGTGAGATTATATTACTGCACATGTTGGAGTTGCCGCATCAAGCTGGTGATGCTATTGGAAGCGGTCATCAGATTCCAGAAATCATGTTTTATAAGGACCAAGCGATCAATAATTTGGAAGATTTAATGGATGTTGATTATTTGGAAGGGCTTAACGTTTCTGAAATCATTCAATTCGAAAAAGCGTTCGATGGAATCTTAGCCGTGAGCAAGAAAAACAATGTTGATCTTGTGGTCATGGGCTCTCACGGAACAAGTGGTTTTCAAGAGATGTTTATGGGCTCGAATACAGAAAAAGTGGTGCGCTTTTCTGAGGCACCGGTTTTGGTGATTAAAAACAGAAATGATAATTTTAACGCCGGAAATTTTGTTTTCGCTTCTGATTTTTCAGATGAAATAAAAAAACCTTTTGCACAATTGGTGGAATTCGCAAAATCATTCGAGTCGAAATTGAGTTTGGTGATGATCAATACACCAAACAGCTTCAAACCAACGCATGTCGCAGAAAAAATAATGAGCGATTTCATGAGAGAATTCCAATATCCGAATTATTCGATGCATATCTATAACGATGTGAATGTTGAGAAAGGAATTCTAAATTTCTCGAACAGTGTCAACGCCGATTTAATTGGAATGTGTACACACGGTAGAACCGGTTTTGCACATTTCTTCAACGGAAGTATTAGTGAAGACTTAGTGAACCATGCGGTTCGACCTGTAATCACTTTTAAAATTTAAAAGTAAATTCTAAGACAAAAATTTCAAATTCCAAAACTATAACGATTGGAATTTGGAATTTATTTTTTTTAAATTAAAAAGCCTCCTTTTTCAAGGAGGCTTTATTGTTGGTCTACTAGGACTCGAACCTAGAAAGACTGCACCAAAAACAGTTGTGTTACCATTACACCATAGACCAATTCCATTGCTGTTAAGCGAGTGCAAATTTAATATAAATTTTATTTTTAGCAACTATTTACGGAAATTTTATTAAAAAATAATTTCCTTGATTTCAATCGACTCAAATTCAGAAATCCAAATCACTTTTTATCGTGCAGAATTTTTAGGAATGCAACTTTTTCCGTAAAAAAATAGTTTCTTTGTAACGCTTTAAACTATACTAATTTTTTATGACGACATTTAACTTTAATAAGTGGAATACCATTTTAGGCTGGTTTGCTTTCGCTATTGCGCTTATCACCTATACACTTACGGTCGAACCCACTATGAGTTTTTGGGATTGCGGCGAATATATTGCTACCGCTGCCAAATTAGAAGTCGGCCATCCGCCTGGAGCCCCTTTGTTTCAGATGATCGGCGCATTCTTCGCAATGTTTGCAACCGATGTTACGCATGTCGCTTTGATGGTCAATATGATGTCGGTTTTTTCAAGCGCATTCACCATTTTATTCCTTTTCTGGTCATCGACTCTGATCATGCGGAAAATTACCAGTTTTTCAAATTCTAAAGATGCCACAACTAAAGAAACTCCGCAAGACAATGCAGTCGTTATTCTGGGAAGTTCATTTATCGGTGCATTGGCGTTTACTTTTTCAGACAGCTTTTGGTATAATGCTGTCGAAGCCGAAGTATACGCGATGGCAACCTTACTCATATCGTTACTTTTTTGGCTCGGTCTACGCTGGGAACAAGATATGGACACTGCTAGAGGCAACAAGTGGTTGCTGATCATCAGTCTCGTAACCGGTCTTTCGTTTGGCGTTCACTTTATGGCGCTGCTGACAATTCCTTCTATCGGATTGTTGTATTTTTTCAAGCATTACAAGACCGTTACTGTAAAGAATTTCATCATCGCCAATATCATTGTGGTTGCGATTTTCCTTTTCATTTACAAGTCACTTTTACCGTGGACCATGGCTTTTTTCGGAAAGACTGAGATTTTCATGGTCAATGATTTTGGACTGCCATTCAATTCTGGAACCATAATCGTAGCCTTGTTATTTGCAGCCTTCTTTTATTTCGGCTTGCGTTATACCAAACAAAAAGGGCTTGTGTTCTACAACACCATTATTCTTTGTGTATTGTTCATTTTAATCGGGTTCTCCACTTGGATGATGCTGCCAATTCGCGCCAATGCCAATACGGTAATCAATGAAAACAAACCTTCGGATGCTGCCGAAGTCTTGGCGTATTACAATCGAGAACAATACGGAATCAATCCTTTATTTTTCGGTCCGCAATACACCGATACTTTTGCTGGGCTTGACGAAGATACACCATACCTAGACAAAGCACCCAATTACGAAAGGGACTATAAAACCGGAAAATACATCATCACGAACAATTACAAAAATGCTGAGCAAAACAGCGATGACAATCACAAAGCGATATTGCCAAGGATGTGGAGTACGGAACATATCGAAAACTACATCAACTTCAGTCATGTTCCAGAATTCAAAATCAATCCAGAATATTCCGAAGAGAAAGAGTTGGTCGATATCATTGCTGAGTTCCGAAAGGCGTATGCCGCAAAACAAATTGACACCGAAGGTTATGTGTCTTTCTTGAAAAGCTACGGCGAGTATTTAATCATCGAAAAGCCAACGACATTTGACAACTTGAGTTTTATGTTTGAATATCAGTTCGGCTATATGTATTGGCGTTATCTGATGTGGAATTTCACCGGAAGACAAAACGATATTCAAGGCAAATACGACAATCTCGATGGGAACTGGCTCAGCGGCATTCCCTTTATAGACGAGCTTCACTTAGGGTCTCAGGAAAATCTCCCCACGGACACACTCAATAACAAGGGCAGAAACTTATATTTTTTCATTCCATTCATCTTAGGAATTATCGGCTTGATGTATCATGCAAAAAAAGACTTAAAGAGTTTTTATGTTTTGCTCACACTCTTCCTTTTCACGGGTCTGGCATTGAAAATTTACCTCAACGAAAGACCTTTCGAGCCCCGCGAACGGGATTATGCACTTGTCGGCTCTTTCTATGTTTTCGCCATTTGGATTGGATTTGGAGTCTATTCTCTCTACGAATCAGCCAAAGCATATCTCCAGCCTAAAATCGCAGGTCCGATTGTGATTGCGGTTTCATTGCTTGTTGCGCCGGTATTGATGGCTTCTCAAAACTGGGACGATCATGACCGTTCTCAAAAATACACGGCCATTGCAATGGCAAAGGCGTATTTAAATTCTTGTGAGCCCAATGCAATTCTATTTACCATTGGCGATAATGATACGTTTCCGCTATGGTACGCTCAGGAAATTGAGCACCTTCGAACCGACATTAAAATCGTCAACACGAGCCTGTTTATGACCGATTGGTATATCGATCAAATGAAGATGAAAACCTACGAGTCTGAAGGTCTGAAAATCTCATTTACACACGATCAGTATGTTGGGGACAAGCTCGATTATGCCGTGCACAACCCTAAAACCGAAAGCCGTTGGAACATTAAGGACTTTATTCATTTTATCGCAAGCGATGATGCGCGAACACTGATTGAGATGTCGAACGGGCAGAAAATACATTTCTATCCCACCAATAAAGTGCGCATTCCTATCGACAAGAATGTGATTATTCAAAACAGAGTCGTCAATCCGTTGCAAAATGATTCGATCGTTCCTTACATTGATATTGAGATAAAAGGTCAAGCGTTGTATAAAAACCGATTGATGATGCTCGATGTAATTGCCAACAACAATTGGAAACGTCCAATCTATTTTACCGGTGGCAGTTTTGGTGATGATGATTACCTTTGGATGAAAGACTACCTGCAACTCGACGGCATGGTGTATAAATTAATTCCAATTCGAACCGCCGTGCCTAAAGATGGAAGTCCGTTAGACATGGGGCAAATCGACAGCGACAAAATGTATAACATCGCGATGAAATGGGATTGGGGCAACAGCCACTTGAAAACCATCTACCATGATCCTGAAACCAGAAAAAACAGTATTTCATACCGAACCAACTTAGCGCGTTTGATGGAACAACTCATCAATGAAGGCAAGATGGATAAAGCGAAGAAAATCATCGATCTGGCTATGGAAAAAATGCCGGTACAATATTATGGTTACTATTCCCTACTCGACCCATTCGCGGGCGGCTACTATGAAATTGGCGAGAAGCAAAAAGCGCGAAAGTTATTGGAAGAATTGATGACCAAATACAAAGAAAATCTAACTTTTTACAAAGGCATGAAAGCTTCAGAACAAAGTGATTTGGTTATTGACATCATCACTGATATCGAGCGTTATCGAGGTTTACTTGAAGTCATGAAAGACCGCGGTGACCTAGAGTTTTACAACAAAAACAAACCGATATTCAATTCTTACAACCGCATGTTCGAGCGTTTTGGAAGAGATAATGAGTAATCATCAATGAATAATTAGTAATGAAAAGTAGTGCCGCAATGTGCTACTTTTTTATTTGGGAATATGTGGTATTGGATTAAAACAAATCGGTTTATCAAACGAATTTTCTCGAATTACATTTGGGATATTCCAACTGTGGAGAAAAAAGTCTATCTAACCTTCGACGACGGACCAACGCCTGAAATTACGGCTTGGGTTTTAAATCAATTAAAAGAATACGAGGCGAAAGCCACCTTTTTTTGCATTGGCGAGAACATTCAAAAGCATCCACAAATTTTCAATTCGATTTTGAAAGACGGTCATGCAATCGGAAACCATACATTCAATCATTACAACGGCTGGCAGACTGCAACTTCGGATTATATCGAAAACGTTCTTTCGTGTAAAGCAGCCATCCGACAACTGACAACCGACAACCGACAACTTTTCCGTCCGCCCTATGGCAAAATCAAAAATTCACAAGCCAAATTACTTTTAGCTTCCGGATATAAAATCATCATGTGGGATATTTTGAGTGCCGATTTCGACACCCAGGTACGTCCAGAACAATGTTTGGAGAATGTATTAAGGAATGTAAGGCCAGGAACTATCATTGTTTTTCACGACAGTTTCAAGGCGTCTAAAAACCTTATATATGCTTTGCCTAGAACGTTGCAGTTCTTGAAGGAAAATCATTATGTGTGTGGGGAAATTGTTTAGATCTGTTCCTGAACCAAACCGATAATTGTGTTGGCATCCAACGCTCCGGACTGTCTCCAGATCATCTGCCCTTCTTTGTAGATCATTAAAGTTGGCAAACCTTTAATTCGTAAAGCATCCGCCAATTCTTGATTTTTATCGACATCAATTTTTATCACCTTAGCTTTATCGCCCAATGCCGCAGCCACATCACGGATAACCGGATGCATCGATACTGATGATTCATTCCATTCTGTGTAAAAATCAATTAGCACAGGAACTTGGGCATTGATAAGTTCTCCAAATTTTGACATAAAAGCAAAAATTTTAATTTCTAATCGCTTGCAATTAACATATTACGTTACAAAAGTAGCATATTAAACGAATTACGCTAACTTTTCCCCTTTTTTTAGTTGAATTACCGTTATCTCGGGCATAATACCGACTCTTCCAGGATAGGCGTGAAAACCAAACCCCCGGTTGACATACACATACTTTCCGAATTCTTCGTACAAGCCAGCCCATTGTTTATACACGTACTGTGCAAGACTCCATTTGAAAAATCCCGGGATTTCAATACCGAACTGCATACCGTGCGTGTGCCCTGATAAAGTGAGGTGAAAATGCTTATCGTGCTGCTTGACTTCATATTCCCAATGACTCGGATCGTGACTCATCAAAATCTTGAAATCTTCTTTGTTCAAATGTTGCGATGCTTTATTTAAGTCGCCGGCTTGTTTGAAATTTTTACCCCAATTCTCAACGCCAACCACAGCAATTCTGTCACTGCCTTTTTCAATGAATGCATGCTCGTTCAGCAGCAGTTTGAAATCGATGTCACCGTACAATTGTTTGATATCCTTAAAGTTTTTCTCTTTATCCTGTAACGATGGCCATTCTACATATTCGCCGTAATCATGGTTGCCGAGAACCGCATATTTTCCATATTCATAACTTTTTATTCTTTTGAAAACATCGATCCAAGGATGCATTTCCTTAGCATGCGTATTTACAATATCGCCCGTAAATAAAATCATGTCAGACTCCTGCTCGTTGATCAAATCAATAGCATAATTGATCTTCTCCGGATTGTCGAAACTGCCACTGTGAACATCCGAAATTTGTGTAATCGTAAAACCATCAAAGGCATCGGGAAGATCTGGGAAAAAGATGCGTTGCTTAATGACTTTGTAATTGTATTTTCCGATAGTCATTCCATAAATCAAGGATAAAAATGGCACGGCTGCCAATCCCAATCCTAACTGACTTACAAATTTCCGTCTCGATTGTAGAAAGTCGGCGTTGTCATTGTTGATGAAATAATTTATGGAACCCATAAGAACACGATAAACGTCTTCACCAAACATTACTAAAGCGACCACAATTTTCGGAATATAAATCAACAGCAGCAAACCCAAAGTGAACAGTGTATATCGGGTTTGCCCGATCGAACGATCAAACTGCGTGAACGAATAAATAATAAAGATTAAAGCTGCGAGACTTATGAGTTCATACGAAACTAAGATCCACCTGTGTTTTATCAGTGTTTTAAACGCCTGGAAAGCATACAGCTCCACAACAAGAAGAATGGTAATCAGGAATAAAAGGCGGAAAAGCATTTTTGGAAAATTTTTCACAAATTAACAAAACAACCGCGTCATTTTGCTCTTTCGTTATTAAAAATTTAACTTCCTATTTTTGTAATTTCTGAATGAAAATAATACCGCGATTGTGAAGTGCTTCAGTGTAGTGATAACAAATTAATTCCAAAAAATGTTATAAACATTAAGTCCTAAAACAGTAAGGACAATGATCAAAAAGAAAAAAATTCTAAAGTTGATTATTCTATTCATCGTTATTCATTTATGGGGTTTGATAATGAAAGTACGAAAGCTTGAGAAGTTTGGTTTTTAAAAAATTAAAGCCTCGAATTAATAACCTAGTATCAAAACCAAAAAACCGCACGAAGCTATTAATTCCAATATATACAATGTCTACAAACATTATGATTCAGTCTACAAACATTATGATTACGTAAAAAACTGAACACTTTTCTCAATTTAAAATTAATGGAATCGATTCCAATTGTTAAAAATCCAATTTAAAAAGTTTCGTTTTTCGTTTGTAATTTTGCGAAAAGATATCATCCAAATTCTCTATTTTTACCAGCATTCTAAAAATGGAACCATGTCACAAAAACGCCTTTACCTTCTCGACGCTTACGCACTCATTTTCCGCGGTTATTTCGCGTTCATAAAGAACCCTAGAATCACCTCAACAGGCATGGATACTTCAGCAATCATGGGGTTTATGAATGCCTTAATGGATGTAATCAAACGCGAAAAACCAGATCATTTGGCTGTCGCATTTGATAAAGAAGGTAGCGCTGTGCGTACCGAAATGTATGCTGATTATAAAGCCCATCGCGATGAAACCCCGGAAGCCATCAAGATAGCCGTGCCATGGATTCAGGAATTGCTCAAAGCCATGCACATTCCAATCATTGAATCGGCTGGTTGCGAAGCCGATGACTTAATCGGTACAATAGCGAAACAGGCTGAAAAACAAGGATATAAAGTCTTCATGGTCACGCCAGATAAGGATTTTGCGCAATTGGTTTCCGAAAATATATTCATGTACAAACCTGCACGAATGGGCAACGACATCGAAATTTGGGGTGTCCCTGAAGTGTTACAACGTTTCGGCATTGATCGTCCCGAGCAAGTCATTGATTTCCTCGGAATGATGGGCGATGCCGCAGATAACATCCCCGGATTTCCAGGTGTTGGTGAAGTCACTGCCAAAAAACTGTTGAAAGAATTCGGCTCGATGGAAAACCTTTTGGAAAACACGCATCTGCTCAAAGGTGCTTTAAAAGACAAAATCGAAGCCAATAGGGAAAAAGGCATCATGTCGAAAAAACTAGCAACGATAATACTAGACTGCAATGTGACTTTCGATGAACATGATTACGAACTTTCGAAACCCGATGTAGAAAAAACCGATGCTTTATTCCAACAACTTGAATTCCGCCAACTCAAAGCGCAGTTCGACAAGTATTTCGGTAGCGGCAAAGACTATGATGAAATTGATACGAACGGAAACGCAGATACTACAGAAACGCAAACCAGAAAAGCACCTGTCAAAAAAACCAATGACGAGCAATTCGACCTATTCGGTTTCTCCGATGACGATTCGAATGAAGTAAAGCACGAGTCATCTTACGCAAACCTATCGAACACCGAACATTTCTACCAAACCATTCAGGGCGAGCTGTCAATAAAGTTACTTTTACAAAATTTGATGAATCAAACATCTGTCAGTTTTGACACCGAAACTACAGGTTTAGATGCACTTAACGCAGATCTCGTCGGCATTTCATTCTCCTGGGAAAAAGGAAAAGGTTTCTATGTTCCGATTCCAGAAATTCATGATGAAGCCATCGCGATTGTACAAAAATTCGTTCCTTTTTATGCAAATGAAAACATCGAAAAGGTCGGGCAAAACGTAAAATACGACCTTAAGATTTTATCCAAATATGGTATCACGATCAAAGGTCCGATTTTCGATACGATGCTTGCGCATTACCTGATCAATCCCGATATGCGCCACAACATGGACGTTTTGTCGGAAACCTATCTCAAATATTCCCCGAAATCCATCGAGACGCTCATTGGTAAAAAAGGGAAAGGGCAACTCACGATGCGCGATGTTCCGCTGGAGGATATCAAGGAATATGCAGTCGAAGATGCTGATGTAACATTGCAACTTAAGCAGTATTTCAGTCCAATACTTGAAAAAGCCCAAACCAAAAAACTATTTGATGAAATAGAAGTACCGTTAATTCCGGTTCTTGCCGCGATGGAAATGGAAGGTATCAACCTCGATGTCGATTTTTTAAAAACAATGTCGATCGAAATGCAAAAAGAAATCGATGCTTTCGAACAGAAAATCTACGAAACGGCCGGTGAGAAATTCAACCTCGCGTCACCGAAACAACTCGGCGAAATCTTGTTCGACAAGATGAAAATCGGCGGCGCGAAACAAAAGAAAACCAAAACCGGACAATATGCCACCGGCGAAGAAGTGTTGAGTTATCTCGCAAACGAACATCAAATCGTCAAAGACATTCTCGAATGGCGTCAAATGGTGAAACTGCAAAGCACCTACATCGACGCGCTGCCGACACAAGTCGATGCCAAAACCGGACGCGTGCATACCGATTACATGCAGACCGTAGCAGCAACCGGGCGATTGAGTTCTAATAATCCGAACCTGCAAAATATTCCGATCCGTACCGAACGAGGTCGATTGATCCGCAAAGCTTTTATTGCGCGTGACGAAAACCACACACTACTTTCTGCCGATTATTCTCAGATCGAGTTGCGCATCATAGCGGCGTTGAGCGGTGAAGAAAACATGATTGCTGCCTTCCAAAACAACGAAGACATTCATAGAAGTACGGCTGCTAAAGTATTCAATGTGCCGCTCGAAGAAGTCACCAAAGAACAACGAAGCAATGCCAAAACAGTCAACTTCGGGATTATTTATGGGGTTTCTGCCTTTGGATTAAGCAATCAGACTTCCTTGTCAAGAAAAGAAAGCGCCGAACTTATTGACGCTTACTACAAAACCTATCCAAAGTTAAAATCCTATATGCAGGATCAAGTTGATTTCGCTCGCGAAAACGGATACGCACAAACGATTTTAGGACGAAGACGCTATCTCAAAGACATCAATTCTGCAAACATGATGGTGAAAAGCGGCGCCGAACGAAACGCTGTGAATGCACCCATTCAGGGAAGCGCGGCGGATATCATTAAAATCGCGATGATCAATATTCATAAGAAATTGACTTCCGAAAACTGGAAATCGAAAATGCTATTGCAAGTACATGACGAACTTGTGTTCGATGTTCATCTGTCCGAACTCGAGAAAATCCAACCGATGATCAAGCATGAGATGGAAAACGCTTTTACAATGGCTGTACCTTTAGATGTTGAAATCGGCATTGGGAAAGATTGGCTTGCGGCGCATTAACAATGATTTACAATACAAACCGATAAGTCGCTTTGATTAAAAAAATGTTCTCGGGTTTTCTGTTGAATATTCTATCATTAAGGCCCGTAAACAAATCATCGCGCGTATTGGCTTCGCCGAAAATGCCCTGTGACCAAACGAGAAAAATTTCAGAACCCGGAATATATTCCCAACGAATTACAAGATTAGAATTGAACGAAACCTGAGAAAAATCGGGGTTGTCAAACTCGTAGTCAGTGTTTCCATCTTGATCTTCGTCAACGGCATATCGATTATTGGCTTCACTAAATTTAATTTGATCGGGATTATAAAACGTAACCCTATCGCCGTAATATTTAGCTCTCGCATCACTTACATAATTGAACGACTGATATTTGCCTCTTGAAATAAAAGGCTGCCCATAATATTGTATCGTCAGATTCGGATTGATGCAATAATCCAATCGCAATGTAGCGTTCAAAGTTTGCTGCGACAATGCAGCGGTAACATAGCGTCGCGTGCTGCCATAACCTGCATCGGGCACAAATTGCGTCTTGCTTTTATTGATTTGAAAATTTGGACTCAAAGATACCGTCAACGCGTTAATCGGCTGGTAAGTCACGCCGCCGTCGTATTCCAGGTAGGAAAATGAACTATTTCTGCCTTCTGAATGATAAATCCCGCCATAGAACCGGATTTTTTTTCTGCCGTCAGAACCGAAATTCAAATACTCGAACACCTCTTCCGAGTATCTAAAACGCGGACCACCCTGCAAAACGGTATTGGTGTAGATTCGAGGTTTATAAACGACTTGCCCGTTGATATTCCAATTGCTTTTCAAATTGATGTTGGAGGTCAACGTATACTGCATTCGATTGAAATTCCCATCAAAATCATAGCTGGAAAACTGCTCAAAATTGGCGAATATTTTTCTAAATTGACCGAAAGGTTTCAGCGTTTGATACGTAAATCCCGCATACTCCCGGATTTCATCGGCTTGTCTTAAAAATCCGACGTCATTGACTTCCAATTCCGGTGAACGCCACATCCCAATGCCGTAATAGCGCCAGCGTCCTTCACTTGCTTTCCGGATTTCAAAACGCCCGCCGGTTCCTGTTAATGATCGGCGCATCGTATCAACAGAAACATGGCCGGCATCAACACGCTGAAACAAATGCGTCAGGCTTGTTTGTGTTCTTGCAATCGCTTCCCTACTGCCTTCGACGTGGCTCACAGAAAAGTTACCTTTAATGTAGTACTTTCTGTTTTTCCAATTGTGCTGGAAATCGATTCCGCCCGAATACGCTGCTTTTCTGAGAAAATTCAGTTCTTCACCTTCTAAATTCCGGTGGGTTGCGGTAAAAACGCCACCGATATAACTGTTTCTGTTATTAAAATCCTTTTGCGCCCGACCGACAAAATAATTCGTAAACGGCTCCACAATTTCCTTTCTTCGAACACCTTCGTTATCAATTTCTGCAAACTCTTTATCAGTGACGCTTTCCAAGATTCCGAGCGACCATCCGTTTTTAGTTTTTCCGCTAAACTTCGCGGCGCCAAGTATTGTGGTGTTGTTGGGTTGATCTGCATATTCGTTATCCGAAAGGTTAGCGCTTCCTTGTGGACTTCTGCCGATACGACGCGAGTAGAACAAATTATCAGATCCGTCTGCAAACCTAAAATCGAAAATGTTCTTGTTCTCGACAAAAAACGGGCGTCTTTCTTCGAAAAAAATCTGAAAGCCGTCTAACGCAATCGCTGCCGGATCCGCTTCCACCTGCCCGAAATCAGGATTGATCGTAAGGTCTAAAGTCAAATCATTCGTTACGCCAATTTTAGCATCAAGTCCACCGTTGATTTTTGCATCGTTTCCATCGCGGAAAGGATTCCCTTCTTCTTTGGGATAGGTTTTGAGTTGGGAAGCGAAAAAGGGTTGGATTTCAATTTGTTGCTGTGGTTCGATGTCCTTTAATCCATGAAGCTCTCCAAATTCACTCACCCAACCTGCGGCATCTAAAGGAATACGCTGCCATGTTGAACGTTCTTCTGCGCGGAAATAACGTCGTTGAACCTGAATACCCCAAACTTGTTCTTTATCATTTCCGAATTTGAGCTGGCTGAAAGGAATTTTGAGTTCCGCGGTCCAGCCTTCTGCGTCGACATTCGTTTTGAGATACCAGATTGGATTCCAGCTGCCATCCCAATTGTTGCCGTTGTTTGAAATAAATTCGTCGCCCTTCACGCCAGAAACAGAAGATGTAAAAGAAAATCCGGAGCGTTTGTCATGGTAACTATCGATATTGACTTCCACCCAATCACCTTCAAATCCGTCGCGTCTCGACATTCTTTTTACTATGCCCGCCGGATCCTTGTCGTAACAGCGAAAAGCGAGGTATAAATATTTTTTATCGTAGACAATTTTAAACTTCGTTTGTTCGGTTGGCTCTGTGTTTTCGTCAGGTTCGCGTTCCAAAAACCCGCTTGACCAATCGACGATGTCCCAGCATTTTTCATTAATACGCCCATCAATCGTGGGCGACTCTTGATCTGCAAGTGCTCTTGTCGTATATATTTTCTTAGGAACAATGTCTTTCTCCTGACCATAAAATGTTTGGAAATGACAAAAGAAAAAAATAAGAAATAGCCTTGCAGTGATTCGCATGTCGCGGTTTTTTTTAATTCCTTATATAGACATTCAATTGATTTGGTTGTTACAGTTCCGGAGATCTTTTAACGAATAGAATTTAAATTAATTTTTACCGACCATAAATTAAAACAACTCGTATATACTGATTCAAGAGAATTAACAACAAAAGCAAATCGCATATATTTCCGAAAAATCCATCCGAAAGATCGTTATCTAAGTAGACAAAGCGTAAACATCAACATTTCGTAGCGTTGTATTCCAAAACATTTATCTAATTTTAGCACAATCAAACCAACCATTTTGGAAACATTAAAAACCATATTGTATTTTTCGATTTTTAAATATCCCTTAAAGATAGAGGAGATTCACAGTTACACCAATAACGAAGATCTCGTCCAGACCGCGAATGAATTGGAACAGCTGATTGCGGGAAAGATTCTCATTAAAGTGGATGATTTTTATGTGTATGGAAGTGATCTACACAGTGTAACGCGAAGGTTAAAAGGCAATGTTTTGGCAAATAAAGCGCTAAAAAAGGCCGAGGAAAAAGCAAAACTTATTTCTAAATTCCCTTTTGTAACCGCCGTTGGTGTTTCAGGTTCATTATCGAAAGGTTATTATGATACGGACAGCGACATTGATTTTTTTGTGATCACACAACACAATAAACTTTGGATTTGCAGAACATTATTGATACTCTACAAAAAAATATTTCTACTGAATTCGAGAAAGTACTTCTGCGTGAATTACTTTATTTCATCAGAACAGCTCGAAATCGTCGAACAAAACCGCTTTACGGCAACAGAGCTCAAAACCTTGATTCCGATGCAGGGCAAAACGCATTTCGAAAAATTCTACAGCAACAATACCTGGGTGAAAAACTACTTCACAAAGTTTAATACTGATTTAAACCAGATACCCAACATCAAAAAACCGTTGCTCGTAAAAGGCATCGAATTCGCGCTTGACAATTTACTGGGAAATGCGGTCGATTACGTCTTAAAATCCGTGACACTTTTCAAATGGAAAGCAAAATTCGATTATCTGACCGAAGAAGATTTTAGCGTTGCTTTGAAGTCAACCAAAAATATCTCAAAACACCATCCTTCCAATTTTCAAAAAAAAGTTATCCTATCTTTGAATGCCAAACTCGAAGAAGTGCGGCTGAAATTTAATTTAGTTTTACAGAAGGAACATGTCTAACATTCTTTTTTCGCATTCCTACTATTACAAATTCGACCCAAAGCAATGGAAAAACAAAATGCCTTTTCCGCCTTTGGGCACTTTGTATGCAGCATCATTAATGCGAAAAAATGGTTTTAAAGTTGATTTATTCGACACCAACTTGGCAGACAATCCCAACCAGATTATTCCGATACTGGAAAAAATAAATCCAAAATATTTGGTGATTTATGACGACGGTTTCAATTACCTAACCAAGATGTGCCTAACCAATATGCGGGAAGCTTGTTTTGAAATGATAGCGTTGGGCAAAACCCACCAATGTAAGGTTATTATCTGTAGTTCAGATGCGAGCGATCACTATGAAAAATATTTAGATCAAGGCGCCGATTGCATCATCAAAGGCGAAGGAGAAATCACATTACTCGAATTGATTAAAACAATTGAAAACAACCAACCGATTGATGAAATTTCAGGAATCGTTTATAAAAGAGACGCGAAATCCATAGTCAATCCGAAGCGCAACGTACTTCAAAATTTAGACGAATTGCCTCAGCCCGCTTGGGATTTGGTCGATATGGAAAGTTATAAATCGGTTTGGAAAGACAGCAAACAAGAATTCACGCTCAACATTGCCACGACGCGCGGCTGCCCATACAAATGCAATTGGTGCGCGAAACCGATTTACGGCAACCGC
>JANPJB010000087.1:0-5555 GCA_031425295.1 Flavobacterium sp.
ATCATTGTGCTTTCCAGATACCCGAAGGCATTTTTGCGTATCGGCTATTCTTGGTTTTTTTGGCGTTCCGTTGCCCAGGAAATATTCTTTGAATTGCGCCATTCCGGAGTTGTTGAACATTAAAGTCGGATCGTCTTTGAGGACAATCGGTGCTGATGGAACAATGAGATGTCCTTTGCTTTGGAAAAAATCGAGGAATTGTTTTCTGATGTCTTGTGATGTCATTCTTGTTGGTTATTTGTGGATTTTAATCCGCTGCGCTTCATACAATTCGGCTGCGCCTCGGGTGTGGATTCGGTTATTTGGGTTTTCGAATCAACGAATTACCAAATCCACAAATCCACGATCTTGCCCCGGATAGCAGTGGAAAGCCCGCAACGCAGTGAGGACTTGCAACGTATAGCCGGATTAGGCTCTAATCATTTTTATTGTTTAAAAAAAAGAGCGGAACACCGAAACATTTATTAAATTTGTTCGACCAACCCTTTTTCTAAGGTGCAAAAATAGGATTTTTTAAAACATGGCGAAGGTAAAATATTATTACGATTCTGAAAATCTGGCGTACCGGAAGATCAAGACCAAAAAAAGAACAAAATTCGCATATGCCGCTTTGTTTTTGGTGGCTTCGGCCTTGTTTGGGATTTTGAGTTTTGTCGTTTTGTTGAACACGCCTTTTTTTGAAACGCCGAAAGACCGTTTGCTGACCAGAGAAATTGAGAATTTTAAATTGCAATACGCGATCCTGAATAAAAAAATGGACCAGATTGACGAAGTGCTCGAAAATATTGAAGACCGAGACAACAATTTGTACCGCGTTTATTTTAATACCGCGCCGATTCCGATCGAGCAAAGAAAAGCCGGATTTGGTGGCGTGAACCGCTACAAACAGCTCGAAGGTTATGACAATTCGGAGCTCGTTATTAATACTTCGAAACGGGTTGATGTGATTTCGAAAGAGCTCGTCATACAATCAAAATCATTAGATGAAATTTTAAAACTTGCGAAGGAGAAGAATAATTTGTTGTCGGCAATTCCGGCGATACAGCCGATTCGAAATGAAAATCTGAGACAAATTGCTTCAGGTTTTGGATACCGTTCCGATCCGTTTACGAAAGTCCGGAAATTTCATGAAGGCATGGATTTTTCTGCCAAAACTGGAACTCCGATATACGCGACTGGCGATGGTGTTGTGGATCGTGCCGATAATTCGGCTTCGGGTTACGGCAACCACATTGTGATCCGTCACGGCTTTGGTTATGAAACGCTTTACGGTCATTTGAGCCAATACAAATGCCGCGCGGGACAAAGGGTCAAACGTGGCGATATTATCGGCTATGTAGGAAGCACCGGCCGTTCGGAAGCACCGCATTTGCATTATGAAGTGCATAAAGGTGGCGAAGTAGTGAACCCATTGAATTTTTATTACGGCAATATATCAGCGGCGGAATACGTCGTGATCACGAAATTAGCGAATCAAGAAAACCAATCTTTAGACTGATGCATTTAAATTTATCTCCAGACAAACGGTACTACAGCATTGGCGAATTGGCCAAAGCATTCAATGTCAACGCTTCCTTATTGCGCTTTTGGGACAAGGAATTTGATATTTTAAAACCACGAAAAAACGCTAAAGGCAACCGGATGTTTACACCCGAAGACGTCAAGAACATCCAATTGATTTTCCATTTGGTAAAGGAACGCGGGTTTACACTGGAAGGCGCAAAGATTCATTTGAAAGAAGGGCAGAAAAAGACGCTTGATAAATTTGAGATCATCAATAAACTTGAAGGTATTAAAGCGCAATTGTTACATATTAAAGGGGAACTTTAGCCGTTAGTAGTAAAGTAGTAAGATCGTAAAACAATTAAATATTAAATTTTAAAACAAACAGACATGAGAAGATTTTTGCCTTGGATTATTGGAGCAATTGTGATTATTGGAATCTACAGTTGGGTGAAGGGAATAAACAATACCGCAGTAACATTGAACCAGAATATTGAAGAATCATGGGGAAATGTACAAACGGCGTATCAACGCAGAAATGACTTGATCGGCAATTTGGTCAATACGGTCAAAGGTTACGCGGAGCACGAAAAATCTACATTGACGGCTGTGATTGCAGCCCGCGCGAAAGCTACAGCGGTTACAGTAGATCCATCGAACATTACGCCGGAGCAATTGGCAGCATTCAATTCGGCACAAAGTGGTGTATCGTCTTCTTTATCGAGGCTGTTGGTCAGCGTTGAGCAATATCCTAATTTGAAAGCCGATCAGAGTTTCTTGAAATTGCAAGATGAATTGGCCAGTACGGAAAACCAAATTCTGACCGCTAGAACGCGATTTAATGAAGCGGTGAAACCTTACAACACCCATATCGGAACCTTTCCAAATTCGTTGTTTGCAGGCATGTTCGGCTTCCAGAAAAAGACCTATTTCGAAGCGGTTGCCGGTGCTGAAAAACCGGTTGAAGTTAAATTCTAAAGTAAAAACTAGCACGGATTTCACAGATTAGCACAGATTCAATCCGTGTTAATCAGTGCAATTGCTGCGCCAGTTCGCTGCGCTCGGTTCGTGTTTAAATAAAATTATATGTCGAAAGTCGAAGAATTCTTAACCCAAGCCGAGGAGCAAGCTGTAGTCGAAGCAATTCGTGTGGCGGAAATGGCTACTTCGGGCGAAATTCGTGTGCATATTGAAAAATCATCTTCATTGCCGGCGTTCGATCGTGCTTTGGAAGTTTTTCATTTGCTCAAAATGGATGAAACCCAGCTCAAAAATGGCGTATTGATTTATGTCGCTGTCAAAGATCACGCGTTCGCAATATGCGGCGACAAAGGCATCAACGATTTGGTTCCAGCAGATTTTTGGGAGAGCACCAAAGAAATTATGGCGGCCCATTTTAAGAACGGCAATTTCAAGCAAGGATTAATTGATGGCATTTCAAAAGCGGGTGAGCAACTCAAAACCTATTTCCCATGTGAAACCGATGACAAAGACGAATTAACGAACGAAATCTCTAAAGGATAATGAAAGCTATGAAACTAATTTATTTCGTCGTTTGTTTGTTGTTGACCCATATTGGTTTTGCGCAGTTTGCCATTCCTGAAATACCCAAATTTCAAACTTCGGTTTACGATTATGCGAAAGTCCTAAGTGACAGTGAAAAAGCACAACTCGAAGAAAAACTGATCAAGTATTCCGATTCGACAACGACGCAGATTGTCGTGATTACCATAGCATCACTGCAAGGTGAAGACGTGAGTCAATTGGCCACAAAATGGGGCCAAACTTGGGGTATCGGTGGCACAGCCAAAGACGACAATGGCGTCATCATTCTGGTGGCAAAAGCCGAACGGAAAATTGCAATCAATCCGGGTTATGGACTCGAAGACCGATTAACTGCTGGCACCGGCGGCGAAATCATTAGAAACATTATCGTTCCGGAATTCAAGGCAGGCAGCTACTATAATGGTTTGGATAAAGGGACAACCGCTATTATGGATGTCTTCAAAGGCAAATATAAAGGCGAACGCAAAAGCGGCAAAAAAGACAAGTTCCCGATCGTGCCCATCATTATTATCGCTTTTATCATTTTGCTGATCATTTCGAAAAGCAGACGAAACGGTGGCAATTCAGGTAATTCCAGTGGAGGACCGAGCCTTATGGACGTAATCATTTTGAGCAGTCTCGGAAGAAGTGGCGGCGGCGGATTTGGTGGCGGTTCATCAGGCGGTGGATTTGGCGGTGGCGGTTTCGGTGGCGGATTTGGCGGCGGCGGATTCAGTGGCGGCGGAAGCAGTGGTGGCTGGTAAAAAAGTTGCTGGTTGACCGATGACTGTTACCCATTAAAATAAAAAAAGCTACGACTTATTGTTGTAGCTTTTTTTATGCATGGATTGTAAAGTAAATTAACTCCGAACCAATTTTATCGATGCTATTTCGTTGTTTTTACTTTTTAAAATATAAATCCCTTTTGAAAGTTCATCGGGCATTTCATATATCCCGTTTGATAAAGTCATTGATTTTACGTGCTTTCCGAGCAGGTCAAAAAGCTCAAATTGCGTTGCCGACGGTAAGCCTTCGATATATATTTTTCCTGAAACGGTCTGGATGATTTGTGATGTTTGATAGGTTGACGTGGTCGTTCCAAGTAAATTCTCATTTTGAAACAACCAAGTATACACCGCACCAAACTCACTTCGCCAAAAACTTTCCGAATGGGTTCCTGCCGGATCAAACTGTGTAATCGTATTCGAAGCGGTCATGCCTTTGCCCATAAGGTTATTTTTGACTGTGTTGACATCTGGCACCATGGATGAAGATTCATTGGATCCGCACACAAAATACATACGGTGATTCTGCAAAACTGACGCTGGTAAAGTATTGATGTAGTTATTCATGCTCGACAAAGCAAACCAATACGCCGGGCTCAAATTACCTACTTTTCGGAATGCATTTGGATATTCGCAAGCCGCATAAGTCGAAATTACAGCGCCCATTGAACTTCCAATTAAAGCATTCATCGCAGGTTCAGGACGCGTTCGATAATTCGCATCGATATACGGTTTTAAAGTATTCGCGAGAAACGCAGCATATTCATCACCACTGCCACCACCGTATTGCGGATTGACCCAAGGAGAATATTCATTCAAACGCTGACCGCCGCCATTATCAATTCCGACGACGATGGCACCATAATTTCCTTGGTTAAACAAGGTATTCAAAGTTTCATCAACTTGCCATTCGCCTGAAAAGGACGTCATATCATCAAACAGATTCTGTCCATCTTGCATATACAACACAGGATAATTTTTCGTCGATGTAACATAATCTGGCGGTAAATACAACCAAATTTTTCTTGTCGTGCTCAATTGCGGAATACCGAACGAATTGCTCAAAATCTGAACATTTGACGCTGCCGTTCCAGTGGCGCCTGTTCCTAAATCTTCCCACGATTGGATCGTAAGATTGATGGTTTGCGGCGCGCCCGTAAACGTAAAAGTACGGTCTGGTAGAAAACCACCTGCAGCATTGCCTTCGACGGTTGCCCAGCTTCCGCGTGTAAACTTATAACTTACGGTTCCCGTGCCTTGCGGAATCACGATTTGTAAATTCCCCAATCCGTCGGGTTGCATGATGTAGTTAGGATCGGCTTCATTCCAAGCGTTGACCGTACCCGCCAAATAAATTGATGCATCGGCCGGCGTTGTTGTCGGTAAACCTGTAATCTTCAATGTAACTTGTGCAAAAGCCACCGACGATAATAGCAAAAATAGAAAGTATATTTTTTTCATGATAAACTGTATTTTAAAATCCAACCTCACAAAATTAAATGATTTAGAAGTATGAATCCTATTTAATTGTAATAAAAAAGCGCACTCAAAATTGATCCTTTCCGATCAAAGGTCTTTTAGAACATATGAAAACTTTCACGTGATGGCTTTTCCTTACCGGCGAATTTCTCGATTTTATAAGTCAATGAAAACATCACATAGCGTTTTAAAACCACATTTTCCTCATCGCGAATCATCGTCGGCGTGATGGTTCTTGTAGCA
>JANPJB010000088.1:0-3379 GCA_031425295.1 Flavobacterium sp.
ACGGCTTTAAAAATGGCGCAAAACAACGAAATCCAATTGGATCAACCCATCAATAATTACTTGACTTCTTGGAAAATCGCTGAAAATGAATTCACCAAAAAAACACCGGTAACTTTAAGAATGCTACTGAGCCATTCGGCAGGCACTTCCCAGTCGTCGTATTTCGGGTTTATACCTACCCAAACTTTGCCAACAATATTGGACATATTAAATGGCGCCAAAATATCGGAAACCAGACCGGTAGTGGTCAACAGTGAACCAAACATTGAATTTCGCTACTCCGGTGGCGGAAGCATGATTGCACAACTGGCGCTCATGGATGTATCTAAAGAAAGTTTTGCATCCCTGACGCAGCAGCTCCTTTTTGATCCGCTTGCAATGAAAAACACCACTTTCGAGCAACCGGTTCCTGCTCAATTCAGCAAGCAGACGGCTTGGGCTTATTCCTCCGCTTCGTGGTTCAAGGGCATGCCTTATGTGTATCCGCAACAGGCTGCTGCCGGACTTTATACTACACCTACTGACCTCGCTACATTTTTCATAGACGTACAAAAATCGTATATCGGTCAAGGGAAAATATTAGATCGAGCAACGGCTCAAAAGATGCTGACGCCACAGCAAAATGTTTCTGACGGCGCTTATAAAGAACAAATTGGGATTGGCTCGTTTTTAATCCAGCGCACTGATAACAAAGATCCCGATGGCGTTTATTTTGAATTTACCGGAGTCAATGCGGGTTTCCTTGCCTATGGAATCGGCAGTATAACCAATGGAAACGGCGTAGTCATTATGCTCAATTCCGGTGACGATGTAAACGGCCTGGGTAAAGAAATTCGAAGATCTGTTGCTAAAACTTACGGTTGGAAAAACTTTCTGCCTGAAGAAATTCAACCTACAAAACTATCGGAAAAGGCGTTAGATCAATATGCGGGACGCTACAGAATGGCTGCAGATGAAGTATTGTACTTGCGCAGAGAAAAAAATTATTTGGTGGAAAACATCAACACTGGTAACGATATCTATTGTTTTCCTATCAGTCAGGATTCGATTGTTTTCACAGATTACAACATTAAAGGTTTCTTTAAACGAAATGAAAAAGGAGAAGTGATTGCATTACAGAATATTTATCAGGAGAAACCCATGGCAAAAATGAAGAATGATGAATTTTCGCCAAGCGAATACCTCAGAATGAAGCGGTACGACGAGGCTAAAAAAGGCTTCCGTGATATGAAAATGAACGAATATCAAATCACCTATACCGCTTACAACTTCATGAATGACAAATCCTTACCAACCGACGCCGCCAAAACCATCTTAGAGCTAGCGCAAGAACAACATCCGAATGCTGCTATTGTATACAATCGTTGGGGTGATTTCTATCTGAAAATCAATGATAAAGCCAATGCGATCAAAAGCTATCAAAAAGCACTAGCACTCGATCCAGCGGATGAACAAACGAAAATTGTTTTGCAAAATTTGACGCCCTAATAATGCTGCGTTACGCTTGCTGATTTTATGATCTGCAATGGCAAATTTTTTCATCATTTCGAGTCCGCAATCGCGTTCAAACAACGCTATCATTTTGGAGGCAATGATACATTTACGTTGCTTTTTTACAATTTAATATGACCCCAATTTTCACCACTTTTAATTCGACTTACTTGCATTTCGCTGATTCCAAATTGTTTGGCAAGCATTTTTAAGCGGGTTTTTCGATTCGGATCTTGCAACAACTTTTTGAGGTGTATCACCTTGGTAACGGTAAGTTTTCGTCCGTCGGATTTTATATTGTGCTCAAGCAGATTCTTTTTTGCGCGAATCACATTCGGGTTTGTTTTTCGATGATCTTGTTTTTCTTGATACGTTGCCCAACGTAAATTGGAAACATGATCATTGTCGATTTTATGATCGATGTGCAACACATGTTTGTGTTCCTCGGATACTTTAGGAAGAAAATGCTCGGCAACCAATCGGTAAATAAAAAAAACTCTACTCGTTTGCTTGCGATCCTTATACATGATATACCTAAACGTTTTATAACCTTTTGAATCGCCACCTTTGAGCAACGTTCCATCTTCAAACTTTTCAGTGAAACTGATCAGCCTTCCTCTATTGGAAACAGCGTATCGATATCTTAATTTGTAATCAACTTCTATTTCGCTAAACTTTTCATTGGGATAAAATCTTAACATTTTGCTGTAATTTTGGACTGTAAAATTAAGGAAATTTTGTTTATGTCGCGCATTTCCAAAATGTACTGGTAAAAGATCACTGCAATGTATTGTATTGCGCCGTATACACTATCGTATCCTTATTCTCGAAAAACAGTTTGCGATTCGCCTGATCCTTAAATTCAAAATCGCCATCAACCACAAATTTGAATTCCGTAAACAAATAACCCGTCCGCATTGTTGCCGAGCCTTTGTAAGTGCTGTCTGCAGGATCAAATTGCAGCGGATAATCTGAATTCCAATTGAAAGGTTTGTCATTGCCGCGAACGCCCACCGAAGTAATGTTGCTCCTGGCGGGCACTTTCAATTTAAATATAATCGTTCTGTTATACGATGGTTGAACGCACGACTGCAAAACCAGCACAATGGCTATCAAAAAAAGAGTGCTTATTAATTTCATTATTTCTTAGTTTTAAAGGTTAATAGATAATCGATTCCGAAACGTCCTGAACCCAGAACCAAAGTGTAAACGCTAACGAACATAAAAGCCAAAGCGGGCAGCATATTCCAAAGGTCATCATTGCCGTGCTGGATAAAGGCTGCGACAAACATCGTACAGCAAACCAAAAAAGAAAATAGTCTCGTCTGGAATCCGAAGATTAAAAATAACCCGCCAACCGCTTCGCTAAAAGCGCCCATCCACGCAAAAAACGCAGGCAGCATCGCGAAGATTCCGCCGTAAGCGGCCACGTCATTAGGAAACCAAAAGGCGACTTCAAAAAAGCCAAGGTTATTGTCGGGTGGCGACCACGGGAGTCCAAATTTAGCCGCGCCAAAGTTCGAAGTCAACAAATAACCGCAGAAGATTCTTGGAATGGCAAATAACAAATCCTGAAACCAATAAGTCATTTTTACGGGATTGGTCAGCCTGAATAGTAATGTTTTCATAGTATTGTAGTTTGTGTTTTGGTTATGATTTTCTAAGCTTTCCATTGCCTGATTTGACTGAGGATTTTGAAAAATCGGCACTGCCTGTATTGACGATGTCGCCATTTCCGGATCCGGAAGCTTTCAAACGCTCATTCGCATTCACATATACATCGCCATTTCCGGAACTTTGCACATCGGCTTTTTTACAACTGAGCTTTTCGGCGCGCAGATCTCCGTTGCCGGACTTTATAATGTCGACCATATCCACTTTCCCAGAA
>JANPJB010000089.1:0-19673 GCA_031425295.1 Flavobacterium sp.
CCTACGGTTTCCGGGGGTGCTGTCACAGCTTACAGTATCGCACCTAGTTTGCCTGCAGGTTTAATTTTCAATACCGCTACTGGAATAATTTCGGGAACGCCTATTGTGGTATCGACTACAAATGTCTACACCATTACCGCAAACAATTCCGGCGGCTCAACCACTTTTGATGTCTTGATTACCGTGAATGATATTGCGCCAAACATTTTAAGTTATGATTCGCCTAATGTCTTTACAAAAGGAACGACAATTTCAAGTTTAATTCCTACGGTTTCCGGGGGTGCTGTCACAGCTTACAGTATCGCACCTAGTTTGCCTGCAGGTTTAATTTTCAATACCGCTACTGGAATAATTTCGGGAACGCCTACTGTTATATCAACAACGAATGTCTACACGGTTACAGCCAGCAACTCCGGAGGCTCAACCACTTTTGATGTCATGATTACCGTGAATGATGTTGCGCCTAATACGCTAAGTTATAATTCACCAAATATATTTACCAAAGGCGTAACGATTAACAGTTTATACCCAACTGTTTTTGGAGGAACCGTAACAAGTTATAGTATTTTTCCAAGTTTGCCTTCAGGATTATCACTAGATACAATCACTGGAGAAATCTCAGGAACACCTGCGGTTATTAGCGCGACAGCTTCTTACGCTGTAACAGCGACCGACTCCGGCGGTTCGGCTAGTTTCGATCTTGTAATCACCGTGAATGATGCTGCGCCAAACAACTTAAGTTATAATGCATCAAATGTGTTTACCAATGGAATTGCCATTACAAGTTTGTTCCCATCCATTACAGGAAACGTTACAGGTTATAGCATTGCTCCGAGCTTGCCATTGGGACTGGATTTTAATACGGCTACCGGAGCGATTTCTGGAACACCAACTGCCGTTTCAAGTACTGCGAGCTACACCGTTACCGCGATAAATTCTGGCGGTTCGACGTCGTTTGATGTTGCAATCACCGTTAATGATGCTGCACCAAACAACTTAAGCTATAATGCATCAAATGTGTTTACCAATGGAATTGCCATTACAAGTTTGTTCCCATCCATTACAGGAAATGTTACAGGTTATAGCATTGCTCCGAGCTTGCCATTGGGACTGGATTTTAATACGGCTACCGGAGCGATTTCTGGAACGCCAACTGCCGTTTCAAGTACTGCGAGTTACACCGTTACCGCGATAAATTCTGGCGGTTCGACGTCATTCGAGATTGAGATTACCGTCAATGATAGCGCGCCAAACAACTTAAGTTATAATCCATCAAATGTGTTTATCATAGGCACACCGATTGCAAGCTTGCTTCCTACCGTTTCCGGCACCGTAATTGGCTACAGCATCGTGCCGAGTTTGCCACCGGGATTGAACTTTGATACAACGACGGGGGAAATCTCAGGAACGCCAACCATCATTTCGGACACGGCCACTTACACCATTACCGCCACAAATTCTGGTGGATCAGCGGCTTTCGATGTAATAATTAGAGTTGATGAATTGCTAAATAATAGTGCGATTGCCTTCGAAAATATTAAAGTATATCCGAATCCGTTTGACGCCGTGATTCATGTCAATGCTGATGTGGATAGCATTTCTTACCAAATTTATTCGATTGATGGCAAACTGATCCAACAGAATCTGCTTTATAACAACATCATTGAATGCAGGGATTTACCGAGTGGAATGTATTTATTGCAGTTGGTTTCAGAACGAAAAATTCAGACATTTAAAATGATAAAAAAATAAATTTTTAAGCCCCGAATACTTGAATTATAAAAGTAAAACTCAAGTATTCGGGGCTATCTTTTTACATCCGATTGGTATATTTTTCTAGAGCAACATCCCAATCCGTTATCTGAACCTTGAATATTTTTCTTATTTTCGACGTGTCTAAAACACTATATTTAGGACGTTTCGCCGGCGTCGGATATTGTGTCGTCGGAATCGGTGATAGGTTTGTAGAAACCCCATTCAATTCAAAAATCTTTTTGGCAAAGCCGTACCAACTCGTGCTACCTGCATTGCTGAAATGATAAATTCCGTAATCTTTGCTTTTACTTTGGATGATGGTCACGAGCATTTGTGCCAAATCAATGGCATGAGTTGGCGCTCCGATCTGGTCATCAACGACGCTTAATGCGTTTCTTTCTTGTGCTAATCGCAACATCGTTTTCATGAAATTATTGCCAAACTGCGAATACAACCATGACGTTCTAATAATGAAATGTTTTTGCATCACATTGCCAATTGCCAATTCGCCATCGCGCTTGGTGACGCCATAAACACTTTGGGGATTCGTAGTATCCGTTTCTGTGTAGGGAACAGTTTGCTTCCCATCAAAAACAAAATCGGTTGAAATGTGCAATAAAGTCGTATTGAAAGTCCGGCAAACCTCAGCTAAATTCCGGGTTCCATTTACATTAATGCGCTGCGCTTTATCAGGCTCTGCTTCTGCTTTATCAACGGCAGTGTAGGCAGCCGCATTGATGCAGTAATCCGGTTTCAGTCGTTCCCATACCGAATCGATTGCAATACGTTGCGTAATATCGATTTCAGTCGAGGTATAAAAATGAAACTGTAAATCAGCTGAATCGGGCGCAATATGTTGCAAAGCTTGTCCTAATTGCCCGTTTGCACCTACGACTATAACTACCATGCTGTTCTCGAATTTTCTAAGGTAGGTTGAACCGCATCCTTTTCCGAAATGATCAGGTCCGCATCAGGAAACTGCCAATCGATATCGAGCGTCGGATCGTTATAGATGATGCCGCCTTCGGATTCTTTATTGTAAAAATTATCACATTTATAAAAAATTGTCGCGCTATCGCTGAGTACTAAAAATCCGTGTGCAAAACCTCTCGGCACAAAAAATTGCTTCTGGTTTTCCGCAGAAAGCACAATTGAGACGTGTTGGCCGTAAGCTTTGGAATCCGGACGTATGTCGACAGCAACGTCTAGAATTTCGCCTGAAAGGACGCGTATAAGCTTCGATTGCGCGTGCTCACCGACTTGATAATGCAATCCTCGTAAAACACCTTTTGAAGAAAAAGATTGGTTGTCTTGCACAAAATGAACCTTTTTACCCGTTTTTTCATAGAAGGTTTTTTCATTAAAACATTCCATAAAATAACCGCGATTGTCATCGAAAACTTTGGGTTCAATGCTATAACATCCTTCTAATGGGGAAGCGATAAAATTCATGATTTAAAAATGCTTAACAAATGAGCGCCATAGCCACTCTTAAGTAATGGTTGCGCTAATGATTTTAATTGTTCGGCATCGATGAAACCCATTTTAAAAGCGGCTTCTTCGATCGATCCGATTTTTAATCCTTGCCGCTCTTCAATAACCTGAACAAACTGAGAAGCCTGCATCAAAGAATTGAATGTTCCCGTGTCGAGCCAAGCTGTGCCTCTGTCGAGTATGCTGACTTTGAGCTTCCCGCGTTTGAGGTATTCTTTATTGATGTCCGTGATTTCGAGTTCACCACGATGGCTCGGTTTTATGCTTGCCGCTATTGCAACAACATCATTATCATAAAAATAAATACCAGGAACTGCATAATTCGACTTTGGCCTTTCGGGTTTTTCCTCAATCGAAAGTACATTCCCATCAGCATCAAAATCAACTACGCCATAACGCTCCGGATCTTGCACATGATAGGCGTATATGATGCCACCATTCGGATTGTTGTTTGCCAATAGCAACTCAGACAAGCCCGTACCGTAGAAAATATTATCGCCAAGAACGAGCGCGACTTTATCATTTCCGATAAACTCCTTTCCGATGATAAAAGCTTCCGCCAAACCATTCGGGTGCTCTTGTTCGGCATACTCAAAACGACAGCCGAGTTTTTGCCCGTCGCCCAATAACTGCCGGAATAACGGTAGATCGTGTGGCGTAGAAATAATCAATATTTCTCTTATTCCAGACCACAGCAATGTAGAAAGCGGATAATAGATCATCGGCTTGTCATAAATAGGCATCAATTGCTTACTTACAGCAAGGGTTAATGGATGTAATCGTGTGCCTGATCCGCCGGCTAATATGATTCCTTTCATTGGGATTAATTATGCTTTGCAGCTTGGGTTTTGTAGAATTTGACGAACAAATAGAGCAATAGATAAATCAATATGAATACAAATGGCAATATCAATTTAAGTTTGCCGGTTATGGACTTGGTGTTTTGAATGTTCATTGTGGCACTACTGTCTTTTAACACTTTATCGATATGAACCAGATCCAATTGAAGCCTTCCAATCTCAGCAATCAAATTATTTTTGGTTTGAATCACTTCGTTTAATTGCGTGTTTTCCTTATAATACACCAACTTATCACTCTTGGCACTTCCCTCATCCTTCGTATAGTTATTTAAAAAGCCATCTATTTGTGCAATAATCTCATTATTTCGGATGATTTTTGTTTTGTGATTTTGAATATAGACATTCTTGATTTGATCGAAATAGGCACTATTATTGAAGTATTTCAATAACGGTTCAATAATATCTTTTCTATTGGTTAATTGTTTTGTTGTAAACGAAATGACATGAAAGGCATAGTTTTTACTCGTTGTTTTTTCTTCAACGATTTTTGCCATGTCTCCGTCTTCCGCCATCAGTTTCAATAATTCGAAATTCTGCTCATTTCTGTCTTTATCACTACCACTAATGAATTTATAAATATCAACAACGGGTTCAATCTTGATTTTTACAAGCGTACTTGGATTATTAATACCAATCGCCTTCAAAAACAGCGTGTCCTTTTGCCTTATTTTTGAGGCCAACAATTCTACTTTCGAGTATAAATAATCCGTACTTCCAAAATTTGGTTCAACGATAATCTCATGATCATAAATTTTATTCGTTTTATCCGAATACATCCCCAGACCAAAACCAATCACAAATAAAATCCCAAGGATTACGATATTTTTCAATATAAATTGCATAAATTTAAAAATAGCCGTATTCATATCCTGAAATAAATTTCCGATTTTATTCGATATTACTGACAAATCGATTTCTTGATCGTCTAAATTTCTTTTTTCATTTGTATTCATCGTATCGTATTAATTTGTGTTGAATATTTGTTCTAATATTTTAATGGTAATCAGATACGTCGGTTTTACGCCCGTCGTTCCCAATCCTCCTGAAGCCAGCGTGCTTCCTGTTTCTAGCGGATTATCCGAAGCATAGTAGGCATAGCGCACTTTTACATCAGGGTTTATACTTTTTCTGATTTTAGAAGCCGACTGAATCGCTTTTTGATAATAAGCACCTTCCATTTCGAGACCAATTACACCCCAAGTCGAATCATGGAAGAACTTTAGCAAATCCTTATTCTGCAACGATGTTCCCAAGACGGTAACCATTGGTCCCGCAAAAACAGGAATACCATTTCCGTCAAGCATTGCAGCGGTCAATTCGTTTGTAAACGTATAATTGTCACCTGTTCCTTCGTTGATGTGCGCCGATGGAATCATGATATCGCCCTTTCCGCCTTGCAAGATTCCTGCTTTCCCCATAATCGAAACAGACTCGACGTTTAGAAAGACTTTCTTGATCTTAGTTTCTTGATATGGCTTCAACAATTCATCAATGGTCTCGTAGGCTTGCTCCCCAAACGCATAATCCATCACGATAATGACAGGTTCGGAATCACCGGTTTTGGCTTTCGGAAACGCTGATTTTTTCCAATCGATTTTAGCCGTGTCGAAAATCTGAACATCGATATTGGTTCCAGAAGTGTCAGGAAGCGAAATCATACCGTGCTGCAACGCGAACGCTGTAACTTTGTCGCGAACATCATGCGCTCCGGATTTGCTGAGCTCTTCATAAATAAAGAAATCGTCCTTTTCCTTAAATTTGGTTTTCAACACATGCGTCGCGAAAATCGAATTCATCACACTGTGCATATTCGCGCTGATGATATGAATCGGACGGTCTAGAAGTTGGTTCTGCATCAACACGTCTTTGATGTTGTTGGCCCAAATTTCACCGTGAATATGGTGTCCTAGACGTTCTCTTAGAATCGGACTGAACGTAATGGTTCTCTTGGTGCTGTCCATCACTTCTTCTAAGGCGAGTTTACCCAACCAATAAATGACGTGCAGGAAACGGTCCGGTTTTTCAGAAGTTCCGAAAGCACTGTAAATATCCAATACTTCGGCGAACGTTCTTCCCAATATATTGGCGGTGTGCGAAATCGTTTTTTCCTTTTCTTCAAGCGTAAGCTTCTTGTTCTGCAAAACCGCCTGCTCTAGTTTGAGCCAATCGCGGGTCACTTCGCCGGATTCGTCAATCAGTATTCGGTCTTTAATTTTATGGGATTCGATGAAAATAAATGTCAGGTGCGTCAGAATATCGTAAATGTCGGAACGGCCGCGCGTGATTTCAACATTCATCTGCTCTTCATCGATGCGGTAGCAGTTTCTCCTTCTTTTTGGCGGAATAATCGCTTTGAAATGGGATTTCGAATAGCCTTCATCGGAAGTCAAATTGATGAAACGGCATTCTTCGATTCCGATAGGAAGCCGTTCGATCACATATAAAAGTCCGCTGAGCTCTACTTTTTCCTCAGCAATAGTTCCGTAAATTTCTGGTCGAAGGGACAGTAAAGCCTCGCGTAATGTTTCTCCCGAGACGCCCATCGGTTTGTAAAACCCCCGGTTGAATAAGTGGCGCATCGTGATGTATAGTTTCTCAACAGCGCTTGATGATTCCTGCGCTCTTGATCGTACGATATTTTTAATTTCTTTCATGAATGTTTGTTTTTTTTCGTTTGCTCGGTCTTTGCGTTCCTGAAAAACCCTTCTCAGGTCCGAACAATTTGATTGTTATTATTTATTAACCGGCAAATGTAACATTTTTATCTTTTAGTTGGTTAGGATCAGGTTTATTACTGGCTCATTGACCTTCATCTTTACTGAAGGATCATTCGGGTTTTGCTGCGTTTGTTTGATCCATTGTCCGCCGGAAAACGTAAAGATAAAATCCCTTTCTATGCTAGCATAAAGCACAAACGGATAATAGGTTTTTTGAATTTGCGTTTGCTGCGTATTAGGGTCTGTGATTGTTTTTTCCAATTTATTCTTTTCAATGATTAGTTTTTCAAAACCCACAAATAGCCCGCCTTTAGGCATTCTCAAGTTGAACTTCGTAACGTTGAATTTCGTTTGATTAACGCCCTTACTGACCGATACGATAAAATCCTTATTCAGCATTTCTTCACCGGGAAATCCATTCAAATCCACATTGTAAAAGTGAATCTTGAAAGTGGCATCATCCACTTTACTATCCGTAGAAATAACCACTTGCTTAATGAATTTTGTTTTTTTATACAACGGATCGTAACGGAAAAACTTAGTGTCGATTCTTGGTCCGTTATCAAAAGCCTGGAAAATCGCATGCGCAACCCTGCCAATTTCTTTTTCGCGGGTCTCAAATCTCTTCGAAATGACAATTTCCTCAAGCTGGTATGCGATCGGTTTCAAATAAACTTGCGCAGCCTGTGAGACCTTGACGCTTTTCTTTTCAAAACCCAAAGCCGAAAAAATCAGCGATTTATTGTTTTGAAAAACCGGCAAATTAAATTCCCCGTTCTCTTCTGAAGTTGTTCCGATATTTTCATGCGCGACCGAAATGTTGACATACGGTATGGCTGCTTTAGAAATGCTATCTCTGACAACGCCATGCAACTGCGCCGAAATAGCGGTGCTCGCGAAAACCAAAGCTGCTAAAACGAGATTTCGTGTCATTGTATTTTGTGGGTTTTCAATAAATCGACAATCGTTCTGTCGTTGCTCAAGCGCGGAATTTTATTTTGTCCGCCCAATTTACCAATCGATTTCATGTAGTCTTGAAATCCGTTCTTAGCGACAGCAGTAATCACCAACCGGCTCAGTACTTTTCCAACAATCAAATCATCGTAATAGGCATTTTGTTTGCGCATCGCGGCATCAATCGTATCGGCAAAATGGTTAAGATCTTCGGGCATGTTTTCAAATTCGATATACCATTCGTGATAGGGCAAACCGTCGGTCGGGGTAATCTGTGGCGCCACGGTAAATTCGTTGATGCGGATTTCAGTTCCGGCAGTGGCTTCCTGTAATGCCTGTTCAACTTCCTTTCCGATGACATGTTCACCAAAAGCGGAAATATAATGCTTGATTCTGCCTGAGACAATCACACGGTATGGTTTTGTCGAAATAAATTGTATTGTATCGCCAATGTTATAACCCCAAAGTCCGGCGTTAGTAGAAATAATCAGCACGTAATTGATGCCAATCTGTACTTCACCAATCGTATATCGTTTTGGGTTTTCGGTATAGAATTCGTCAGTTTGAATAAATTCATAAAAGATTCCAGCGTTTAAAAGCAGCAGCATGCCTTTTTCTTTTTGGGAATCCTGATACGCGAAAAAGCCTTCCGATGCCGGAAACAATTCGATGCTGTCGACTTTCCGACCAATCAGATTTTCAAATTTCGCGCGGTAAGGCTCGTAATTCACGCCGCCATAAATAAACAAATTGAAGTTTTTAAAAATCTCACCGATGGGCCTTTGTTCTTTTTGCTGCAGCTTTTCAAAATACATTTGCACCCAAGAAGGAATTCCTGAAATAACCGTCATATTTTCAGCATGGGTTTCTGCAACAATGGCATCAACTTTCGTTTCCCAATCTTCAATGCAATTCGTTTCCCAAGACGGCATGCGGTTTTTTTGAAGGTATTTTGGCACAAAATGCGCGACGATGCCCGACAACCTGCCAAGTTTGATGCCGTTTTTTTCCTCCAGAATTGGGCTTCCTTGCAGAAATATCATTTTACCGTCAACAAAGTCTGCATTGCCAGTTTCGTGGATGTAGTGTAAAATCGCATTGCGCGCGGCTTCGATATGAGATGGCATCGACTCCTTGGTGAGTGGAATATATTTCGCGCCCGAAGTGGTCCCCGAAGTTTTTGCAAAATACAGCGGTCGACCCGGCCAAAGGATGTTGTCTTCTCCTTTTACGACGCGATCAACATACGTTTTTAATGCTTCATAATCGCGAATGGGAACGCGCTTCGCAAAATCTTCATACGTCTGAATCGACGAGAATTGATGGTCGATTCCAAATTGCGTTTCTTTGGCTTTTTGAATCAAATCAGCGAAAACCTGCTGCTGCGTTGCCATAGGATTATTTGCCCAACGCTGCGTTTTGCGGTAAATGTGCTTGGCAAATAATGTAGCGGCAATAGCTTTAATCGACATCTTCATTCGCTTTTGGAAAATTAATTTTAATCGCTTTTTCTGTGGATAAAATCAAAACAGCTACTACACCAAAAACCAAGAAAAGGCTTAGTGTCAGCTCCGTGGTTTGGTTCATTTTAAAAAAAAATTTCAGCAATGCTGTCACCATTAGGAAAACACCGCCAAGCATTATGGTTTTTGAGGAATAACTTTGAGCGAATTGCCACCTTTCGATAGATTGCATCGAACTTCTGGTTCGGTAACCATAAAGACTGTTGATTTTTTTGGGCGGAAATAAACGCTGCATTAATCCCGCAAGAACGAATACCAATCCTACTGTGAAAGGCACAACCAATAAATGATCGATAAAAGTATGAATTGTTTCCATATTATTCGAATTCGATGAATTGCGTCGGATCGATGACGTAGCCGTCTTTCCAAAGTTCAAAATGCAAATGCACACCCGTTGATTCCTGCCCAGTCGAGCCTGCCAACGCAATCACTTCGCCTGATCTGACAACATCACCTTGAGATTTTGTCAACGAAGCGGCGTGTTTGTAAACCGAAATAAATCCATTGTTATGGCGCAGAATCAATACGTTTCCAGTTGATGGCGTCCAGTCCGCAAAAATGACCGTTCCATTTAAAATTGATTTGATTGGTGTATTTAAGGCTAAGGCCACATCGACCGCGAAGTGCCTATTTTTGGAACTGAATTTTTCGGTGATCGATCCTTTCACTGGCGGAAAAAGGACTACAGCTGCGTTTGACTTTGCTTTTTCGAAAAGATTGTATTTGTCTTCACGGGCAACTTCTTCTCGCAATTTCAACTCCGCTGCTGACGGTTTAATTTCGACTGTTTCAGCGTTTTCTGCCCTGGTCGCGTAGATCGAATCTTTGTTGAATTTCGCCAATTCCAAATCGTCGGTCAATACCTTTTTTATCGATGCGATGTAGGCTTCGTTTTTATTGACGGCATTGGTCAGCGAATCCGATTTCAACGCCAACTCGGTTGCATCTTTTTTGAGTTTATCCGACGCATAACCCGGAATGAATTCGCGCAATGGTGTAAAAGCAATGATAAAAGTCGTCGTCGTAATGATCAGAACCGTTCCGACTGTGGCGACTACAAACACATTCATCAACGTCAATTTTAAAGAAAAAATTTCCTCAAACGACTCTTCATTGAGGATCACCAGACGGTTTTTGGTGAATAATTTTTTCTTGATCAGTTGCCGTTTAAGTCTTTTTTTAGACATGCTTCGCGTTTAGAATACAAATATAGAAATTATGTTAATGATGCCTTAGGGTTTGCGCGCTAAAATAGCTTGGAAACATTAACGCATTTAAATCATAAATATTTGCCAATGAATCAAAACAATTCCAAGTTTTTCTGTTTATCTTTACGGCTAGTTTTATTACCAATTATGCTTCGGCATCAAATTATTACATCATGGGAAGATTAGGCGTTACAGAAATTGTTATCATATTGTTGGTGGTTCTTTTACTTTTTGGAGGTAAAAAAATTCCGGAATTGATGAAAGGATTGGGAAGCGGAATCAATGAGTTTAAAAAAGCTTCCAAAGGAGAAGAAGAAACCAACACGGCTTCTAAAAAATCTGAAGACCAGGTAAAGCAATAATTATTCGGTTTTCAAAGAATAAATTATACTTAAAGTTCCAAATTCTAACTTTTCCGGTTGGAATTTGGAATTTTATTTTTGGGATTTCTTACAAGATCATTGACAATTGGATTCTTTTTCGTTCTTCGTCAACATCGGTCACTTTAACTTCCACATGCTGATGCAACGTCACGACTTCATTAACATCTGAAACAAATCCGGCTTTGAGCTGAGAAATATGCACCAAGCCGCTTTCTTTGATTCCGATATCGACAAAACAGCCAAAGTTTGTGATATTGTTGACAATTCCCGGTAAAGTCATCCCTATTCTGATATCCTTAATCGATTTTACATTGGCATCAAACTCAAAAACCTTGGCTGATTTTCTAGGATCCAATCCTGGTTTTTCAAGTTCTTTGATGATGTCTTTCAAACCCAAGATGCCAATTTCTGCGGTCACATACTGCTCCGCCTTAATTTGCGCCGTTTTCTCTTTGTTGGCTATGAGGTCATTAACAGAAACTTTTAAATCTTTCGCTATTTTTTCAACAATCGGATACGATTCCGGATGCACGGCGGAATTATCAAGTGGGTTTTTAGCATTCGCGATTCTAATGAAAGCAACGCCTTGCTGATAGGCTTTCTCACCCAGACGCGGTACTTTTTTGAGCTGTCGTCTGTCTTCAAACGGACCGTTTTCGAGTCGGTATCGAACGATGTTTTCGGCTAGCTTCTCGCCTATTCCACTGACATAACTCAATAGCGATTTGCTGGCTGTATTGATATTGATGCCGACAGAATTCACACAACGAATTACCGTGTTGTCGAGTTCCTCTTTGAGTTTCGACTGGTCGACATCGTGCTGGTATTGCCCTACGCCAATCGCTTTTGGATCGATTTTCACCAGTTCAGCCAGCGGATCTGAAAGCCGTCTTCCAATCGAAACCGAACCGCGCACCGTCACATCGAAATTTGGGAATTCTTCACGTGCTATTTTCGATGCGGAATAAACTGATGCGCCGGCTTCACTCACGACGAAAACCTGAATGGGTTTGTCAAACGGGATTTTTTTGATGAAAAATTCGGTTTCTCTTGACGCAGTTCCGTTGCCGATCGATATTGCATCAATTTTATAGGCGTTGACCATAGAACGGATTTTTTTGATCGCGGTCGTTTCTTCTTTCTGCGGCGCGTGCGGATAAATGGTTTCGTTGTACAGTAAATCGCCTTTTTCATCCAAACAAACTACTTTGCAACCGCTTCGGAATCCGGGATCAATGGCGAGAATCCGCTTTTCACCTAATGGCGGTGCCAAAAGCAATTGACTCAAATTAGTCGCGAAAACCTGTATCGAATTCGCGTCGGCTTTGGCTTTGGCTTCCTGCAAAGTTTCGTTTGAAATTGCTGGTACCAGCAATCGCTTGTAACTGTCTTCAACCGCCAATTGCAAGTGTGGCGTACTGTCATTGTTTTTTTTAATAATCGAATTTTCAATGGCGGTAATGGCCTCTTCGGGTTCAATCTCAATTTTAATTTTAATGAAACCTTCGTTTTCGGCTCTCAGCATCGCTAACAAACGGTGCGCCGGTGCTTTCACTATATTTTCAGACCAGTCGAAATATTGATTGAATTTTTGAGCCGCTTCGTCGTCTTTTTTTGCCTTGACCACTTTGGTGGTTATCGTCGCCGTACGTTGAAAAAGTCTTCTGAGGAGTTTTCGCACGTAGGTATTTTCGTTGATCCATTCGGCAATGATGTCACGGGCACCTTCCAAGGCTTCGTCTTCATTGACCACTTTTTCATTCAGGTAACGCGATGCGATAAAATCGATGTTGTCATTGTTTTGCGCCATGATGATTTTAGCGAGCGGTTCTAATCCGTTTTCACGCGCCACATCGGCTTTGGTTTTTTTCTTCTTTTTATAAGGTAAATAGTAATCTTCGAGTTCCTGAAGATCGAAACTGTCGTTGATTTTTTTAGCAAGTTCGGGCGTCAATGCTTGTTGCTCCTCGATTGATTTTAGAATGGCGTCCTTGCGTTTGATAATTTCCGTGTATAATTTATTGCGTTTGGCAATTTGCTCGATTGCGACTTCATCAAGGTTCCCAGTTTGGTCTTTTCGATAGCGGGCAATGAATGGAATCGTACAATCTTCGTCTAATAATTGAACTGTTTTCTGAATATTTACGGCGGAAGTTGCCACGGTTTGTTTGATGAAATCGATGTTTGTCATGTTTTTCAAAAAAAATTATTGACAAGCAATTTTGTCGACACGATTCGCGTGCCGTCCGCCTTCGAAAGACGTATTGAGGAAAGTATCAACCATTTCGACGGCTTGCGGGATGGAAGTAAATCGTGCCGGAATACTGATAATATTGGCATCATTATGTAGTCGGGACAATGCTGCGATTTCATTTGTCCAACACAAAGCCGCGCGCACTTTTGAGTGTTTATTAGCGGTCATTGCAATGCCGTTGCCGCTGCCGCAGATTACGATGCCAAAATCAGCGTTGCCTTCCGAGACATCTTTTGCCACGGGATGTCCGAAATCTGGATAATCTACACTATCGAACGTATCGGTGCCGTAGTTTGTCACTTCATAACCTTTAGTTTGAAGCATTTCGAGAATCGCTTTTTTATAATCGGGTCCGGCGTGGTCATTTCCTATTGCTATTTTCATGATGTAAGTTGTGATTTGAGGTCAAATTTAATCAATCTTGGTGAAGTAAACTCTTTTAAATGTATTGTAATAAATCAGCAGCAGCAGATTCGCAAATAAAAAATTTTAGAATCCGTGGTTTAAAACCTATTAGGTTATAAATCAATGATTTAAATGTTTTAAAATTGTAAATTTTAGGTTATGTTAATAGTTATTTCTAAATGCTTGACTGTCAGTTTACTTTAATTTAACATTAAATGTTTATAACTTCATATAGAATATTAGAACTTTTTTTTGATCGTCTTCTTTAAAATTGTAATGCAAAACGAAGATCGAAAAACCTAATTTAGTTTGGGATATTTTTAGAATAGTTATGCGTAAATTTTTCTGGGTTGTTAACAAAAATCCGATTTCGACTTATCTACAAAATGGCGTAGTTTTTTGTTGTCAACAACTGTTAATTGTTTTTAAATTTTGGTTCAAAATGAACGATTTATCATCCGAAAACTATGTTAACAAATCGTTATAAAAAAAGATAACGCCAAAAGCATCATGATTGTTTGAAAGTTATTGTAACTATTAACACGCTATAATAACCATCATAAATTAAATTTAAATTCCTTCTTTTTGTTTTTGTTTTTAATAGATGTTGAAAACTATTTAAATAATATTCAGATTTGGACGGTTTAATTCTTCAATGATTTCTTTTACTATCGATAAATCGTTCGGATGTACTTTCAGCAAAATACCGCCATAAGCAAAACTCGCCAATGGATCTATCGAAATTAGATTCTCATTCTGGAACAAATGCGGAATCGCTTTATGTTCTAAAATCGTTTTTAAGATTGTGATTTCATACGCAAAATTAAAAGTCGCTACCGTAACAAATTCTGTCATCGCTATTTTTTTCTTAAAGATACTAAAGTTATATTTTCTATAATTCTGAAATCTATAATCTGAAATCTGAAATCTTCTTCGTAATTTTCAAGCCTTAAGAAATAAATGAATATGAGTAAGAAGCCTAAAAAATTTGGCAACAGTGAGAAAACGTTCTCTGAAAAGATTTTAAAAATACTATCAAAAAACGCCAATAAACCTTTCAACTACAAGCAAATTGCCGCGATTCTCGAACTCGACGATACCAAAAGCAGAAACGAAATCATCAAAGATTTAAAGATACTGGCGGCACAAAATGTGATCACCGAAAGTGAACCCGGAAAATATTTAGTTAAAGCCGTTAGCCAAGATTATTACGAAGGCACGATCGACATGACTTCGCGAAAAACTGCGTATTTCATCTGTGAAGATTTCGAAGATGATGTTTTCATCCCAACCAACAACCTGAATCACGCTTTAGATAAAGACAAAGTCAAAGTCTATGTTTATAACCGCCGCCGCGGAAAAAAACCAGAAGGTGAAGTTATAGAAGTTTTAGAACGTGCCAAATCAGAATTTGTTGGTGTGATCGATATCCAAAAGAATTTTGCTTTCGTGACGACCGCGAATGCTAAGATGTATACCGATATTTTCATCCCGAAAGACAAGATTGGCGATGCCGAACAAGGCGATGTCGTGATTGCAAGAATTGAGGATTGGCCTAAAAAAGCTGATAGTCCGTTTGGATCAATCATTAAAGTTTTAGGAAAGCCTGGTGAGCATGATACGGAGATTCACGCCATTTTAGCCGAATACGGATTGCCTTATGATTTCCCGATTGAGGTCGAATTGTATGCGCAGAAAATCGATACTTCGATTCAAGAAAGTGAAATCAAAAACCGCCGTGACATGCGCGATACATTGACGTTCACAATCGACCCAAAAGACGCAAAAGATTTTGACGATGCGCTTTCGTTTAAAAAGCTCGACAATGGAAACTACGAAATCGGAATCCATATTGCCGACGTTTCGTATTATCTCGAAGAAGGAACCATACTCGATGATGAAGCCTACAAACGGGCGACTTCGGTTTATCTCGTAGATCGTGTTGTGCCGATGCTTCCTGAAGTATTGTCGAATTTCGCTTGTTCACTGCGACCACAAGAAGAAAAATATACGTTTTCGGCGATTTTTGAAATCAATGAAAATGCCCAAGTCATGAACCAATGGTTTGGAAGAACTGTGATTTTTTCGGATCAAAGATTTGCCTATGAGGAAGCGCAGTATATCATAGAAACGAAAGACAATACGATTCCGGAGGAAACTTCCATTACTGGAAAATCGTATCAAGTACCCGATAACATCGTTGCTGCTACTTTAAAGCTTGATGAACTTGCGAAGATTTTACGCAGAAAAAGAATGGCGGAAGGCGCAATTTCGTTTGATAAAGTTGAAGTCAAATTTAATTTGAATGAAGCTTCAGAACCGGTTGGCGTGTATTTCAAAATGTCGAAAGATGCCAACCATTTGATTGAGGAATTCATGCTGCTTGCGAATCGAAAAGTCGCAGAATTCATTGGAAAACAAAAGAAAACATTTATTTACCGAATCCACGATGAACCCAATGAAGACAAACTGATCAACCTTCAAGCGATCATTTCGAAGTTTGGTTACAGCATCAATTTCAAATCGAAAGCTGATATTTCTAAATCATTGAATAATCTTTTGGGCGAAGTTGTTGGAAAAAAAGAACAGAATCTCGTTGATACGCTCACGATTCGTAGCATGAGCAAAGCCAAATATTCTACCGATAACATTGGGCATTACGGCTTGGCGTTCGATTATTATTCCCATTTTACTTCACCAATCCGACGTTATCCCGATGTGATCGTGCACCGTTTGTTGCAGTTTTATCTTGATGGCGGAAAATCTGTTGATGCTGCAGTTTACGAAGAGAAGTGCGAGCATACCTCAAGTATGGAAGGATTAGCCACTAGTGCCGAGCGCGACAGTATCAAGTATATGCAAGTGAAATACATGCAGGATCATCGCGATGAAGAGTTTTTGGGTGTAATTTCAGGCGTCACGGAATGGGGAATTTACGTTGAAATCGTAGACAACAAATGTGAAGGTATGTGCAGAATCCGCGAAATTAAAGATGATTATTACACATTCGATGAAAAGCAATATGCGTTGGTTGGTGAGATTTCGAAGAATTTATTGCAGCTCGGCGATGAAGTAATCGTGAAAGTTAAAAATGCGGATTTAGTCAAAAAACAATTGGATTTTCATTTCATTAGAAAAAATGAATAATTATGAATAAGGGAATTTTAACATTGCTTTTCGCGACTTTAAGTGCAACTGCGCAACAAAAAAATGTTGGTGATTTCGTTAAAGTAACGGCTTTTGATCAGATTGATATAATGTTAATTCCGTCGGATAAAAACAAGGTTATTCTTCAGGGAAAAGGTGCTGATGAAGTGGAACTTATCAATAAAAATGGAGAACTCAAAATCAGGATGCCAATGACGCAAATGTTTAATGGCGATGATATTTCGGCAACAGTTTATTATACGAAATTGGATGCTGTTGAAGCCAATGAAGGTTCCCGAATTGCCAGTGCGTCTACTGTGGAAGCTTCGGGATTCGATATCATTTCCAAAGAAGGGTCTGTTGTCGAATTGCAGCTCGATGTAAAAGAACTGCATTTGAAAATGAGCGACGGTTCAAAGGTTTACCTTGAAGGAAAAGCGACAAATCAGGACGTTGTAATAAATTCGGGTAGTATTTATAAGGCGCAAAAGTTGCAAACCAATCAAACTACGATTACTGCCAATGCCGGTGCCGAAGGATTTGTATATGCGTCTGATCTCGTGGATGCGAAAGTCAGAGCTGGTGGAAAAGTTGCAATCTACGGGCATCCGAAACAAATCGATAAGAAAATTATCGCTGGCGGAAAAATTTATGAAAAAGAAGAGTAAACGGAATTATTGTTATTTTTACATAAAAACCAGTCGATGATTGAAGATATTATGACCGGAATTCCGTTGGGTATTTTCCTGAGTTTTCTGGTTGGTCCCGTTTTTTTTGTATTACTTGAAACCAGTGCCGTAAAAGGATTCAGGGCTGCTTTCGTCTTTGATGTCGGCGTAGTATTGGCGGACATACTCTTTATTGGCGTGGCATATTTCAGTAGCTACCGGTTGATTCAAACGATCAAAAACGATCCCGCAATTTTTATTTTTGGCGGCATCATGATGTTGAGTTACGGCATCATTTCATTTTTTAGACTCAAGAAAGTAAGCAAGAATATCGACGAGATCGCCGTTGATGAGCTCATTAAAAAAAATTATTTGGGCTTATTATTTAAAGGTTTTTTTCTCAATTTTATCAATGTTGGCGTGTTGTTATTTTGGTTTATGATCCTGATCACAATCGGACCCAAATTAGAACTTGAGACGTCTAGAATGATTACTTTTTTCACGACGGTGTTACTGACTTACTTGATTGTTGACATCGGTAAAATACTTTTGGCCAAGCAGCTCCGAAGTAAAATGACACCATCGAATATTTTAAACATGAAGAAATTGATTAGCATACTATTGATCGTTTTTGGATTGGTTTTGATGTTCCAAGGCTGGTTTCCAAGCGATCAGAAACTGGTCAAAAAAGCTTTGGAGAAAATGGAGTAAACACTTGTTTACTTGATAATTCACTGCACTTTAATGTAATTTATTAGTAAAATTCTGTAATACGATTCTATTCATAACGATTTATTTTTACCCTATAAAAACAGAACGTTATGATACATCAACTAAAACCATCAATTTTAGTCGAAACACCATTGGGAACCGGGCAGGCATTGTTTATCATTGATTATGGCATGCATCAAAATACGTGTTGGGTTGTTGCGCTTCAAGAAAACGGTGTGATCAAGCATTTCGACTGCAACGATGTGATTCTTTCTACTAATTATACTTATGGAATGAATTTGAGAAAGAATAGCTTCACCGAGAACAAAGACAAGACTAAGGAAAAATAAACTTAAATCATCACGGAAACAAGACCAATGGGAACTTAGTTTCTAACGATTTAGAAGTAACAGCCAAGTTTTATACAAGTTTAGGTTTTCAACTACACGGTTTATAATCAATTTCTTCATTAAACAAAGACTAGAACAAGATGTAAATGGTAAGTTATCCGATGCCAAAAATCAGGACGAAAATATATGTTCACTTTCAGCCGACAATAAAGAGGATGTGGATCAATGGGTTGAAAAAATCAAATGGGTAGAAGTAACCATTTTTGCAGAACCACAAAATTATCAACAAGGCTATACATTTGTTTTCTGATCCTGACGGAATTCAATATTTTATATTGGCCCGTAGTGTAGGAATAGTGAAAATCATCTCGCATTTTTAAACGCATCTACAGCATCTTCCGGATTAGAACAATACTTTATTGAATTTTTCCTAAAAATTTAAAACAAAAAAAGCTTCCTATTTCTAGAAAGCTATCAGATGTAACTTCCGGATTAGAACCTCTCTTTAATGAATTTTTTCTAAAAATTTAAAACAAAAAAACCTTCCTATTTCTAGAAAGCTATCAGACGTAACTTCCGGATTGGAACATCATTTTAATTGATTTTTCCTAAAAATTTAAAACAAAAATAGCTTCCATTTCTAGAAAGCTTTCAGAGGCATCGTCCGGACTCGAACCTCGCTTTAATTAATTTTTCCTAAAAATTTAAAACGAAAGAAGCTTTCTATTTCTAAAGGTGAAAACAGCTTCGTCCGGATTTGAACATCGTTTTAATGAAGTTTGCTAAATATTTAAAATGAAGAAGCTTGCTATTTCTAAAGGCGCAAACAGCACCGTCTGGATTCGAACCTCGCTTTAATTAATTTTTCGGAAAAATTTTATAAAGAAAAAAAGCTTGCTATTTCTATAAGGCTTTCAGAGGCATCGTCCGGATTCGAACCTTGCTTTAATTAATTTTTTCTAAAAATTTTAAATGAAAAAACCTTCCTATTTCTAGAAAGCTTTCACAGGCATCGTCCGGATTCGAACCTCGCTTTAATTAATTTTTCCTAAAAATTTTAAATGAAAAAAGCTTCCTATTTCTAGAAAGCTTTCAGAGGCATCGTCCGGATTCGAACCTCGCTTTAATTAATTTTCCTAAAAATTTAAAACAAAAATAGCTTCCATTTCTAGAAAGCTTTCAGAGGCATCGTCCGGATTCGAACCTCGCTTTAATTAATTTTTCCTAAAAATTTTAAATGAAAA
>JANPJB010000090.1:0-34359 GCA_031425295.1 Flavobacterium sp.
TTCTTTGACACCTTTGCCTTCCACTACAAAAAGCGGTACGAGGAAATCGTTCGGCGAAATGATGGTTTCACGAACGAGCAAACGGATGGCTTCGTTGGTTCTTAATCTTCTATTTCTGTTTAATGGAAACATATTTTTTCAATTAATGATGAATAATTTTTTAAATCCAGTTGATCGGGTTTTCTAGGACTTTGATCAGTTTTTCTTCTGTACTTCCTTTTTCGGCATGGTGGTCGTAAACCCATTGTACATGTGGCGGTAAACTCATGAGGATGCTTTCGATGCGACCGTTGGTTTTGAGTCCGAACAGTGTGCCTTTGTCGTGTACGAGGTTGAATTCTACATAGCGGCCGCGGCGGATTTCCTGCCACGTTTTGTTGGCTTCAGTATACGGTAGCGCTTTTCTTTTTTCGACGATTGGAACGTAGGCCGCAACGAAACTGTTGCCGACTTCAGTAACGAAATTATACCAATCCTGCATCGACATCTCTTCGGTTGCTTTGCAGTAATCGAAGAATAGGCCACCAATACCGCGGGCTTCGTGTCGGTGCGCATTCCAGAAATAGTGGTCGCATTGTTTTTTGAATTTTGGATAGAATTCGACATTGTGTTTGTCGCAAGCCGTTTTGCAGGTGTGGTGAAAATGGATCGCATCTTCTTCGAACAAATAATAGGGCGTCAGATCTTGTCCGCCGCCGAACCATTGGTTGATTACTGTTCCGTCATTATCATACATTTCAAAATAGCGCCAATTCGCGTGAACCGTTGGCACCATTGGGCTTTTTGGATGAATGACGAGGCTTAGTCCACACGCGAAGAAATCGGCTTCCCCAACCTGGAACATTTGCTGCATGGCTTCGGGCAGTTTTCCGTGAACGGCTGAAATGTTGACACCGCCTTTTTCAATGACGGCTCCGTTTTCGATGACGCGTGTTCTGCCGCCGCCGCCTTCTGGGCGTTCCCAAATGTCTTCGCGGAATTTCGCTTGTCCGTCAGCGGCTTCGAGTGCTGCGACAATGGTGTCTTGCAGTTTTAAAATATAATTGTAAAATATATCTTTCATTGTTGGTATTCTGATTTCAATAGTCCAAAATAGACGATATCTTCTAAAACCGCTTCCCCATTTTTGAATTCCTCGCGCAAGATGCCTTCTTTTTGGAAACCTTGTTTGGTCGCAATCCGTTGGCTGGCGTTGTTTATTTTTGAGGTGCAGATGAAGACCTTATTCATTTGTAATGTTCCAAAACAAAAAGCGACTGTGTCTGCGACCGCTTTGGAAATGATGCCTTTGCCTTCAAAATCTTGATCGATGAAATAGGCGAGTTCGCATTTTAAAATTGATTCGTTGACGTTTTTAATGCAGACATAACCGATCAATTTACTGGTTTCTGTGTTTCGCAAGTAGAAATGATAACCCTCGCGCTCGCTTTCTTTCCGTTTGCTTTTGTCGAGAAACGCTGTAGTTTTCTCTAAATCGGCACAATTCGATAAAGTAACGGGAAACGTTTGTTTGATGTGCGATTTGTTGCTTTCAACCAGCTCGAAAAATTCTGTTGAAAGAATATTGTCGATGCGTTCTGTTTTCCAATTTTCGAATCTCATAGTTTTAGTTGTCAGTTAACGCGGGTTGCGTGAGGGATTAAGGCGACAGCCCGCAGCATAGTGAGGACTATAGCCGATAGCCCGGCCCGCAGGGACACGCCCTACTTTTTATATTCTTTCACCGCATCGATAAACGCTTTCGCATGATCGACAGGAATGTTCGGTAGAATGCCGTGACCTAGGTTGACGATGTATTTGTCTTTTCCGAATTCGTCGATCATTTGGTGCACCATTTTTTTGATTGTCGGTATCGGAGAAAGCAATCTTGATGGATCGAAATTACCTTGCAAAGTGATGTTGCCTCCCGATAAATACCTGGCGTTTCTAGGCGAGCAAGTCCAATCGACGCCTAAAGCTGAGGCGCGGCTTTTGCCCATTTCGTGTAAGGCGAACCAGCAGCCTTTTCCGAAAACGATCACGTGTGTATCATCGGCTAGTGCTTCGACGATTTGGTTGATGTATTGCCAGGAGAATTCCTGATAATCTACCGGTGACAGCATGCCGCCCCACGAGTCGAAAATCTGTACGGCATTGACACCGGCTTTTACTTTTTCCTTTAAATATAAAATCGTTGTATCGGTAATCTTTTGCAACAATACGTGTGCGGCTTCGGGATGCGTGAAACAGAATCCTTTGGCGGTATCGAAACTTTTGGAGCCTTTTCCTTCAACGGCGTAACAGAAGATTGTCCACGGCGAGCCTGCAAAACCGATCAGCGGCACTTCGTCGTTGAGCATTTCCTTTGTCAATTTAATCGCGTCCATGACATAGCCTAAGGTTTCGTGAATGTCCGGAACGATGACTTTTTCTACATCTTGTGGCGTGCGGATTGGGTTAGGCAAAAACGGACCGATGTTTTCCTTCATAAGCACTTCGATTCCCATTGCCTGTGGAACGACTAAAATATCGGAAAATAAAATTGCAGCGTCGGGCGCGATTCTACGGATGGGTTGTACTGTGATTTCGGCAGCTAATTCGGGCGTTTGGCAGCGCGTGAAAAAATCGTATTTATCGCGCAGGGCTATGAATTCCGGTAAATATCTTCCGGCTTGACGCATCATCCAGACCGGTGGGCGCTCGACGATTTCTCCTTTTAAGGCTTTTAAAAATAAGTCGTTTTTGATCATTGGTATTGGTTTTGGGCTTAAGCAATAGCTATAAGCTATGTGTTTTTACTATAATAATTTATGCATTGTATAATCACATTTTCAATGGATGGTTGATTCGCGATTATAATATTTTCTGTGAATTTCTCGGTAGTTTCCGCAGTGGTTTGTCCGATGCAAAAGCACATTTCGTTTGTTAGGGTATTGATTTCTGTGTAACTTTCAACGGCAGATGGACTAAAAAACAAGATGCCGTCGGGTTTAGAAAGTATTTCTTGTGGCGTGGATATTGTTTCATACGCGATGATTTCTTCAAAATCGATTTGCGCGAGCTGCATGGCTTCGGGTAAAATATCTTTTCTAATGTTTCCACTGAAAAAAGTAAAAGACTGTTTTGGATATTTGTTGCAAATTATGGAAGCTAGTTCTGCAGCATAATCTGCAGCTACCAAAACGACAAAACCATTTTCTTCGAGTAAAGCTTTGGTTTTTTCACCGACACAAAAACATCTTTTGTGCAGAATACTGTCGCTATTTTTATTTTTAAGGATGCTTTCTACGGCGTTTTGGCTTGTAAAAATCAGGAATTCATTGACTTCAGTGACATTAAAACTCTTGTGTTTAACGCTTATAAAATCGACTTCAATAACCGAAAAATTGGCGTTCAATAAATACTGCTTTTGGTTTGTTAGCAACTTTTTCGTGGATAGGATACGCACTTGATTTTCCATGTTCAGTTTTTTGGTTTGAACTGGTTTCGGACTGCTTCCATGATCTTTCTCCCTCCGTTTTCTAAGATTTCCTGAGCGCAGAAGTAGCCTAATTTCTTCCATTCCTGAATTGGTACGGATTTCTCAACTATGACTTTTTCTTTGCCGTCGAGTGAAAGCAATGCACCTTTAAATATAATGACTTCATCATCGATGATTCTTGCGATTGCCCCGATTGGCGCAGTGCATCCGCCTTCCAAAGTTTTCAGAAACTGGCGTTCGATATGCGTGCAGACTTCGGTTTCAACATCGTTCAATTCCGAAACGGCATCAATACAAAAATTATCATTACCCATTGCGACGACAACCATTGCACCTTGCGCCGGAGCTGGAATCATCCAATCGAGATCGATAAAATTCTCGGGTTTGATGTTGATACGCTCCAGACCAGCCGCCGCGAATACAGCGCCATCCCAAGAATTATCGGTTAGTTTCTGCATGCGCGTATTGACATTGCCGCGGAGATCTACTACCTGGTGGTGCGGATAACGGTTAAGCCATTGTGCCTGACGGCGTAGACTACCTGTGGCAATGGTGTTTTCGTTTGAAAAGTCGGGATTTCCTTTGTGGACGAGAATATCTAGTACGTTCGCACGCTCTAAAACAGCACTTTGAACGATGCCTTGCGGTAGTGCGGTGGGCACGTCTTTCATTGAATGCACGGCGATATCAATTTGTCCGTTGAGCATTGCAATGTCTAAAGTTTTGGTGAAAATACCGGTGATTCCGAGTTCATACAGCGGCTTGTCGAGCAGGATATCGCCTTGCGATTTGACGGCAATGATTTCGGTTTTACAACCTAAGTCGGTGAGTTTTTGCTGAACGGTATGTGCTTGCCAAAGTGCCAGTTCGCTATCACGGGTTCCAATACGTATGGTTTTGTCCATTATTTCGACACCGTTTCGATTTGAAAAATTTTCTCAATCCATTCGATGCTTTCATCTACCATCGTGTTGTCGTCTTTGAGATGATTTGCAAAATGGTTGGTGATTTTCTGGATGATTCGGTTGCTGATGAGTTCTGCTTGCTCTTCATCGAAATTTGAAATTTTCTTGCGTTGGAAATTGAGTTCTCCTTCTTTAATCGAATTGAGTTTTTCTTTTAAAGCATGAATCGTCGGCGCAAATTTCCTGGATTTTGTCCAGCTTAGAAATTCTTCTTTAATTTCTTCTATAATCGCTTCTGCGGCCGGGATATGTGACTTCCTCTTTTCTAAAGTCTCGTCGGTCATTTCAGACAAATGATCCATGTGGATCAAAGTCACTTCTTTCAGATCTTTAACGTTTTCATGTACGTTTTTCGGAATTGACAAGTCTAGAATCAGCAATGGTTTTTTAAGATTCAGGATTGCTTTGTCAATCGTCGGATTTTGAGCGCCGGTTGCCACTACAACAACATCGGCTTTTTGGAGTTCGAGATGCAATTCGGAATAGTCTTTAACGACCAGATTTAATTTTCCGGCGAGTTTTTCCGCCTTGTCTTTGGTTCTGTTGATAAGCGTAATGTGTTCGTTTTTGGTATGTTTGACCAAATTCTCACACGTATTTCTGCCGATTTTGCCAGTTCCAAAAAGCAGTATGTTTTTGCTGCCTATATTTTCAACATTTCTGATGATATATTGCACGGAAGCAAACGAAACCGAAGTCGCGCCGGAACTAATTTCTGTATCGGTTTTGATTCTTTTACTGGCTTGCAGCACCGCATTAATCAATCGATCTAAAAAAGTATTGACCAAATGCATTGATTTGGATTCATTAAAACTACTTTTGATTTGGCTGATGATTTCAAAATCACCTAAGATTTGGCTGTCTAGTCCTGTTCCCACGCGGAACATATGGTTGACGGCTTCTTGATTTTTATAGACGAAACCTACTTTTTGGAAAGCTTCTACGGTGCCATTGCTGTTTTCGCAGATCAATTTAATTAATTGGAATGGATGTTCCGCAAAGCCATATATTTCAGTCCGATTACACGTAGAAGTCACGATTAGACTTTCAATGCCATCGCGTTTGGCTTGCTCTAAAACAAGAGTTTTTGCGTTGGCATCGAGGCTAAATTCACCCCGTATCACGGCATCGGCCTTTTTATAACTTAAACCAACGGCGTAGAAATAGAGCGGCTTGTGGACTGTATTGTTTTCCATAATTTACTTTTCAAGAAAGTTCAACAAAATTATCACTATGCTTTTTATAAAAGTAACGCTGTAAGGACTATTTGTAACGCTGCGAGATATTTTAAACCAAATCCTATTATACATCGTAAATTCTTATAAATTTGCAATAGAATCAAGCCTTGCGAAATCGCTTATGTAGAATAATTCTAAATAGATTTTAAGCTTGATTCGAAAACATATACGAAAAAATATCGCTATGGGTTCTCAGGAAGTTATAACAATTGAAGAAGATTTTACCCTAATTCGTTTTCAGAACGATGGTGATGAAGTTTTTACGGCGGAAAGACAGATTAAACAAGGGTTGATCCAATTTCATTTTGGCATTAAGGGCAAAGCGAAATTCATTTTCAATCAGGGTTCTTATGCCTTGGATTTGAAGGAAGAAAAAGCTTTACTGCTCTACAATCCGCAAAAAGAATTACCGTTACATTTAGAATTGTCACCGAATTCTTGGGTGATTTCTGTGATTGTTTCGATCAAGAAATTTCATGCGTTGTTTTCTGATGAAGCGAATTACATTCCATTTCTAACGATTGAAAACAAAGATAAAAAGTATTACAGTGAAACAGATATCAGCCCGTCAATGGCGATTGTGCTGAGCCAGCTATTTCATTATAATCTGCATCCATCGATTAAGAATTTATACTATAAAGGCAAAGGCTACGAATTGTTGAGTCTTTATTTCAACCGTTCCGAAGATCCCGATGCCGAACAATGCCCGTTTCTGATTGACGAAGAAAACGTCATGAGAATCCGTAAAGCCAAGGATATCGTAATTGCCAATATTGCGGAACCGCCTGGGCTACAAGAGCTCGCTGAGCAAGTCGGATTGAATCTAAAGAAGCTCAAAATGGGTTTCAAGCAGATTTATGGCGATACGGTTTACGGTTTTCTGTTCGATTATAAAATGGATTATGCGCGACGTTTGCTTGACAGTGGTTCTTATAACGTTAATGAAGTCGGATTGAAAATCGGTTACAGTACCGGCAGCCATTTCATCGCGGCTTTTAAAAAGAAATTCGCTACGACGCCGAAAAAATATTTAATGTCAATTAATCCCAACACATAAATAGCTATGAAAGGAGTTTTATTAGTCAATTTGGGTTCGCCCGAAAGTCCAACCCCAAAAGACGTCAAGCCTTATCTCGATGAATTTTTAATGGACAAATACGTCATCGACGTCCCGTTTTTACTGCGCGCTTTGTTAGTTCGTGGCATTATTTTACAAACTCGTCCCAAAAAATCTGCCGCTGCCTATGCGAAAATCTGGACAAAAGAAGGTTCGCCATTGATCGTTTTATCTAAAAAAATGCACCAAAAAGTTCAAAAACTAGTTGACATCCCTGTGGCTTTGTCGATGCGTTACGGCACGATGACGATGCTAAAAGGCCTGCAGGAGTTACATGATAAAGGCGTCAACGAAGTGATGCTTTTTCCTTTATATCCGCAACATGCGATGGCATCCACGGTAACGATTTTAGAATTGGCGGAAGAGCTACGCCAAAAGCATTTTCCGGAAATGAAATTCACAATTGTACCGGCTTTCTACAACAGACCGGATTACATCAAATCGTTGTCAAATTCAATTAAAAAACACCTCGACACTTTCGAGTATGATCATTTACTGTTTTCGTATCATGGCATCCCGGAGCGCCATATCCGCAAGACCGATGTCACGAAATCGCATTGCAAAATTGACGGCTCTTGCTGTAATACACCTTCACCGGCACACGAATTCTGCTACCGCCATCAATGTTATGAAACTACAAAACAAGTCGTCAAACTGCTTGGTATTCCTGAAGGAAAATACAGTCAGACTTTTCAATCGCGGTTGGCGGGTGATAAATGGCTAACGCCTTACACTGATGTTGAAGTCAATAAAATGCCAGAAAAAGGAATTAAAAAATTGGCGGTGGTAACCCCAGCTTTTGTATCGGATTGTCTTGAAACTTTGGAGGAAATTGCGATGGAAGCGAATCACGAATTTAAAGAAAATGGCGGAGAGGAATTTATAGCAATCCCGTGCATGAACGATGGTGATGAATGGTGCGAAACTGTCGGAAGTTGGATATCGGATTGGGCGAAATAATTGAAGACGAACATTACGAATTTGCATAATCTTGATTTTAATTACATTTGAATAAACTACAATATTAATGGAACTATATAACTATCTCAAATCATTGCATCTAATCTTTGTCATCACGTGGTTTGCGGGTTTGTTTTATATTGTTCGTTTGTTTGTATATCAAATTGAAGCTGCCCAAAAGCCATCGCCCGAAAAAGAAATCTTGCAAAAGCAATACAAAATCATGACGTACCGGTTGTGGTATATCATCACTTGGCCGTCGGCAATCTTGGCGAGTTTCTTTGCGTTTTGGATGTTGTTTTTTACAGATTTAGGCAATGCGTGGTTGCAGATGCCATGGATGCATGTAAAACTTGGATTTGTGTTTCTATTGTTTTTTTATCATGCCAAATGCCAGCAAATTTATTTGCAGCTGCAGCGCGATGAAATCAAACATACGTCGAATTTTATGCGTTTGTGGAACGAAGGTGCAACGCTTATTTTATTTTCCGTTGTTTTTCTAGTCATCTTAAAAAATGCGGTGAACTGGATTTATGGTGTTGTTGGAATCATTTTATTTTCCGTATTGATCATGTTCGGATTCCGTTTCTACAAAAAAATCCGCGAACGCAATCAATCCTAAAATGGCTGCCCAATTCAAAATGTCGATGCTGTCACTGCGGATCAGGATTTTCCTATCGATGATCGTATTGATTTTAATCGCATCGATTTTGATGGCTTCGATTTCAATCATTCAGTTTAAGAATGAAGCCAAAGATTACCATCAGGAAAGGCTCGAACGCAAGGAAACAGCGATTAAGGAACACATTCAATATGTACTTTCAACAACGACTTATCCTCTAACGACGCGGAATTTGGGATTGATATTCAAAGATAAAATCCATGAACTCGCGCAAATCCACAACCTCGAAATCAACATTTACAGCCTTGACGGAAAACTGTTAAAGTCCTCTAAAGCTTCTTTTTCCATTGATACTTTATCGCCGCCGATTCCGAAATACATTCTCAAACTCGTACAATCATCGATAGAAAAACGCTACGTCGACATCAAAAATATTGACGGTATCAGAAACCGTTCTTCGTATAGTCAGATTAAAGACGAGAAATTCAAACCGCTCGGAATCCTTAATTTGCCCTATGTTGAAGATGATGGCTTTTACGAAAAAGAACTTCAAGGTTTCTTAATTCGATTGGGTCAAGTCTATGCATTTATGCTCGTGATTGCATTTGCATTGGCGTATTTTCTTTCCACCTATATTACGCAATCGCTGAAAACCATTTCGGATCGTTTGAGCGTAACGAGTTTGAATCAAAAAAACAAGAAAATCGTACTCGAAGCCAACAGCAAAGAAATCAATTTGCTGATCAAAGCGTATAACGGCATGGTCGACGAACTTGAGAAAAGTGCCGTCAAATTAGCGCAGAGTGAACGAGAAGAAGCATGGCGGGAAATGGCGAAACAGGTTGCGCATGAGATCAAAAACCCTTTGACACCGATGCGATTGACGGTGCAGAGTTTCGAAAGGAAATTCGATGCGAACGATCCCGAACTTAAGCAAAAACTGAAGGATTATTCAGAAACATTGATACAACAAATAGATACGATGAGCGCCGTAGCCTCAGCGTTTTCGAACTTTGCATCGATGCCGGCACAGCAGAACGAAACGCTCAATGTTGTTGAGGTTGTCGAATTGGCATTGGATATTTTCAACGAAGAATACATCGTTTTTGAAAGTGACGATAAGGAAATCATCTCGAAAATGGACCGCACGCAATTGATTCGAATCATCACCAATTTGGTCAAGAATGCGATCCAATCAATTCCTGAAAATCAAGAATATAAATCGGTCTTGGTATCGGTCAGAAGGCATCCCAACGAGGTGATTATTTTGGTGAAAGACAACGGTAGCGGCATCGAGGAACAGCATGTTGAACAAATCTTCGAACCAAAATTTACGACCAAAAACAGCGGCATGGGCTTGGGCTTGGGAATTATCAAAAATATCATCGAAAATTATAAAGGAACCATTACTTTTGAAACTGAATTTGGGAAAGGCACGACGTTTATGGTGGCGCTTCCACTAATACAAGCTTAAATTATGAATTACGAAAATATTCTCGTCAGCATTGAAAATCAAATTGCAACGGTAACGATCAATCGCCCGACAAAACTCAATGCTTTGAATGTGGCGACCATACAGGAATTGCACCATGCTTTCAATACGCTTGAACTGGATGCGGAAACCAAAGTAATCATCCTGACCGGTAGTGGTGAAAAAGCGTTTGTCGCCGGCGCTGATATAGCAGAGTTTGCTCACTTTTCTGTTGAAGAAGGTGCTCATTTGGCAGCGAACGGACAAGAATTACTATTCGATTTTGTAGAAAAACTCAAAACGCCTGTGATTGCTGCGGTTAACGGATTTGCACTAGGAGGTGGACTCGAACTAGCGATGGCCTGTCATTTCAGAATCGTTTCAGACAACGCGAAAATGGGATTGCCCGAAGTTTCATTAGGCGTGATTCCCGGTTACGGCGGAACCCAAAGATTACCGCAACTCATCGGCAAAGGTCGCGCGATGGAAATGATTATGACTGCAGCAACGATTGGTGCAGAAGACGCTTATCGTGTAGGTTTGGTGAATCACGTAGTGCCACAAGGTGAACTTTTAGATTGCTGTAAAGGTATCGCCGCGAAAATTTTAAAAAATTCTCCAGTAGCAATAGGATATGCGATAAAGGCCGTTAATGCGAACTTTAAAGAAGGCGTGAATGGTTATGAAACCGAAATCAAATCTTTTGGGAAATGCTTCGGCACCGAAGACTTTAAAGAAGGAACTAGCGCGTTTTTAGAAAAGCGTAAAGCGGAATTTAAAGGAAATTAACCGTAAGTGTTAATTAATTCCTATATTCGGCAAAACTAATCAACCTATTTAACATGAAAAAAATCCTTTACTGCGTAGCCATTGCTATGCTGTCTTGGCATTCCTTTGCCCAAGACATTCCGGTCAATGTTACCAAAAGCGACCTTTTTAAAGACGAATACAAAAACTCTAATATCGAGTTGGTGGAAAATGATGGCAGTGGCGGTGTGCTCATCGTACGCTCATACGCCGGCGGAATTTTTTCCTCGGGCCGTGGCTATTATTTTGAGCATTACGACAGTAATTTGAAACTTTTAAAAGAGTACGAATACCAATCCAAACAAAAGAAAGGCGATAAAAAAACATACGGTTCGATTATAGGTATCATATCGAATGGTCAGGAAATTAATATGATCGAATACCTTTATGACAAAACTGAAAAAGCCTACATCTGTAATTCGCTGACTTCAAACATTAACGATTTTAATTTCACCACCAAAGAGTTATTCCGCGTAGGTTTTGAAAAGGTTGATAAAGGCGTAAAAGTTAGTTTTTTCGGTATCGGATCCGGAATGGGTAATTATGATAATGACAGTGGCGCTAAAATGATTATTAATGAAGACCGATCTGCTTTTGCGATCACCATCGACATCCTAGACAAAGCAAACGAAACACACAAACTCTATCTATATGATAAAGCTTTAAACCAAAAAATCGATCATACCTTCAAGAGAGACATTAAAGACAAAAAATTCGTTTATGAAAATATTGATGTGTCTAAAGATGGCAATACTTTATATCTTTTAGGGAAAGTAAGAACAGACGAGGCTAAAAAGAAAAAAGACGGTGGTAGATACCAGTATGAATTAACTCGAATTACCAAAACCGATTCGAAAACGCAGGTGTTTGATACTGACGAACATTATGCGGCTTCTTTAAAAACCATCATTTTTCAAGACCGATTAACTTGCGTTGGTTTCTATTCAGACCGCAATGACAATCGTTTCAAAGGAATCAGCTATTTTGAATTGGATCCTGTAAGTCTTGCTATTAAAAAATCCAAATACAATCCGTTTACCGAGCAGTTTATGATCGATAAATACGGCAAAAATAAAGACAAAGAACTAAAAAATGTTACCTTCAAAAAGATGATTATCACACCCCAAAACGAAATCATTTTGAATGCCGAAGAATACTATATTACAACAGTAACCACCTATTCGCAACAAGGCGGCAGCCGCACCTATTATATCTATCATTATGATGATATCATAAGCGCAAGAATTGGAGCTTCCGGTGATATTGTTTGGGCAAGAAACATCAATAAACGTCAGGATGCCGGAGCACCTAATCCTTATTTCTCGTATACTTCAACCGCTAAAGGAACGGATGCTTATTTCTTCATCAATACCGGAGAAAAAGTTAGAAAAATAAGACGCGATCGAATTGAGTTTAAAGAAGCCAGTGCGAAACGTTCTAATTTAAATATCATTCGAATCAATGAGAACGGTGATTTTGATTACCGTGAAGTTTTGGATGATAAAGATAACGAGGTGCCTTTCATGGTGGCCAATGGCGAAATGAGTGATGATTCGGTTTTCTTCCTAGGGCAGAAAGGAAAGAAAAAGCAAATTTTAAAACTTACCCTATAACAAAAAAGAGAGCCTTCGGGTTCTCTTTTTTTTATCGTTTTCCTTCCCATTCGGCATAAAATTGCAGTAAAAAATCTTCCATAAATTGATGCCTTTCTATTGCAATACGCTTTCCGGTTTCCGTATTCATCTTGTCTTTGAGCAACAACAGTTTTTCATAAAAATGATTAATTGTTGGTGCTTCATTGGTTTTGTATTCTTCCTTAGTCATCTCAAGGTTTGGCGCAACCTCAGGATTGTATAATGCACGGTTTTTAAAACCTCCATAATTAAAACAACGCGCAATGCCAATCGCCCCAATCGCATCGAGTCGGTCAGCATCCTGCACGATTTCTAGTTCTTTTGAATGGAATTTTTTCTCAAAATTGCCGCCTTTGAAAGAAATGTTTTCGATGATGTTTATGACATGAACAATAGTTTCTTCCGCTACATTTTGACTTTCTAAAAACGCACGTGCTGTTTTCGGTCCGATGGTTTCGTCACCGCCATGAAATTTACTATCGGCAATATCATGAAGCAGCGCGCCCAGCTTAACGACGGTTTCATCAGAGGTTTCGAATAGGGCAATCAACAGAGCATTTTTGTATACACGTTCGATATGAAACCAATCATGCCCGCCTTCTGCGCCTTCCAACTGCTGTTTTAAAAAGGTTATGGTTTTGGAAATTAAATCGGGATTGTTCATGTTGTTAAATTAAAAAATGCTGAAACTTAAAGTGCATTCACTTCAAAATCCAGCATTGATATGAAATTAAAAATTAATTATCTAGCGACCGCCGGTTCAACCCATTTGAACACAAACGAATCTGGTGGAATCACCATTCTTTCAGAAACCTTAGCCATTCTCGCAGGAAGTTTCATCAGATAATCTCTGGCTTTTTCCGCTTCGTCAGTGAGTCCGCTAAACTTATCGATCTCCCATTTTTCAATCAGTTTCTGCATGATGTCGACGTAATCGTTTGCCGTGTAAACACCTATTCTTTGTGCGGAATTCGAAAATTGCTCAAACGCAGAACCAATTTTTTCGCCTGATTCTCTCAAAAAACCGGCGGGCATGATAATCTTGTTTTTCATCATATAATGGAACGAGAGCATCATTTCACTAGGGTCGACATTGAAAATCTCAGTTACAAATTGGCTGTACGCATGGTGGTGACGCATTTCATCGCCGGCAATCATCTTGCACATTTTCGACAGTTTGTTGTCGCCATAACTTTTCGCCAATTGCGAGACGCGGTTGTGCGAAATATACGTCGCCAATTCCTGAAACGAAGTATACACGAAGTTTTTATACGGATCACGACCGGTTCCGATATCAAATCCGTCGGAGATCAAATGTTGTGTGGTCATTTCGATTTCACGCATGTTGACACGACCGGACAAATAAAGGTATTTATTGAGGAGATCGCCGTGACGATTTTCCTCGCCGGTCCATTGGCGGACCCATTTTGACCAGGCGTTTCGCTCCACATTGTCGACACCTTCAACATCCATGAGCCAGGATTCGTAAGTGGGTAACGCCTCTTCAGTGATGGTGTCACCGACCATGGCTACCCAAAAATCATAAGGCAGATCTTTAGCCAATTCACGTAATTCCTTAACTTCTTCAAAAAACGTTTCACTTTCCGAATCGGGTAAAAAGTCAGATGGCTGCCATATTTTTTCAACAGGAATCAGATATTGGTCCATGAAACCATCTACTTTGCTTTCTAGAAACTGCATGACTTCTAGACGAATATTCTTTATAGACATTATTAATTTTAGATTTTAGATTTAGGATTTTAGATTGGATCTAAGCCTTTAGTTCTATTATTTATATTATTGAATTAACTATTGATGCTTCTGTTTTTGCCATCAATTCATCAAAAGAAAAATCTTTGACAGCCATCGGACTATGAACCGTAAAGGTAAGACGATTTCCCAAACCAAACGGAAAAAAACCAAACTTAACGAATTTCCATGAATTATTGATCGTTATCGGAACCACATAAGCAGAAGGTGCATACTTGAATAAAATCTTCAAACCGCTATGCGCAAACGCTTTCGGCTTGCCGTTTTTGCTACGCGTACCTTCAGGGAAAATTACGGCTGAACGATTGTGTAATTCGATGTATTCTGCCAATCGCTTGATTTCGGGAATGGCTTGTTTCGGATCTTTTCTGTCGATGATTGCAGCACCGCTTTTGCGCAGGTTATAAGAAATGCTTGGAATGCCTTTCGCAAGTTCCTTTTTGCTGACGAATTTTGGGTGAAATTTTCTCAAAAACCAAATGATACCAATGATATCATAAAGACTTTGATGGTTCGCCACGATAATCAGCGGAACATTCTCAGGAATTGCGTTACGATTTTCAACTTTATAGGTAGTGCCCAGAAGGTGTGCGACCCTTAACAAACAGTAGTTGAGATAATCAACACTTTTTTTGTGCGCCTGATATCCAAAGACATGAAAACAAATCCATTGAATCGGATGAAAAATCACCAACAGCAATAAAAACAACAGCATCGCCAGTGCAGATATTGGGTATGATATTATTCTTTCCATCTCAAACTTTTTATGCCATGCAATTAAGGCGTTGCCCTCGGGTGGCAAAAGTAAGAAAATTATTTTATTGTTATCTTGAATGTAATTTTATTGAAATCCAGTGTTTTAACAAATCGGGTAGAAAAACTATACTGCGTTATTTTTTTTAATTTTTAGGTTTGAGTATAAATTAATTGATTTCACGCTGTTCAAAAAATTATTTGAGGGCAAGACGCAAACGACCCAATATTTATACTCCATACCGATTTTTTTTACGCCGTAAACCATTGGGTTGTTTTGCCCCAAAAACAGCGAAAAGGAGGCAGAAAAATATCGTAATCAAGCGTTGGGTCTAGTGACGAAAATTGCTCATAACATTTTAAAAATCGTTATTAACTTGCTGAAAAAAGAATTAATTTTACGCGAAATAAGTACAATATAAACCACGGAAAGATGAGCTCAGAAAAAGAGGCAAAATTAAAAGCACTACAACTAACACTCGATAAATTAGACAAAACTTACGGAAAAGGCACGGTCATGAAAATGGGCGACAAGGCCGTTGAGGAAGTGGAAACAATATCTTCGGGATCACTCGGACTCGATCTGGCTTTGGGCGTAAACGGTTATCCTAAAGGAAGAATCATAGAGATTTACGGACCGGAATCTTCGGGTAAAACTACACTGACATTGCACGCGATTGCCGAAGCTCAAAAAGCAGGCGGTATTGCTGCATTTATTGATGCGGAGCATGCTTTCGATAGGAATTACGCTGAGAAATTGGGTGTCGACATCGAAAACCTAATTATCTCACAACCGGATAACGGCGAGCAGGCTTTGGAAATCGCGGAGAATTTAATCCGTTCGGGCGCAATTGACATTGTTGTGATCGACTCGGTAGCGGCATTGACTCCGAAAAGTGAAATCGAAGGCGAGATGGGCGATTCTAAAATGGGATTGCACGCGCGTTTGATGTCGCAGGCTTTGAGAAAATTAACGGGTACAATCAGCAAGACCAACTGTACGGTTTTCTTCATCAACCAATTGAGAGAGAAAATCGGCGTGATGTTCGGAAATCCAGAAACGACCACCGGTGGAAATGCATTGAAGTTCTACGCATCGATTCGTTTGGATATTCGTCGTTCGTCGCAAATCAAAGAAGGTGATAATGTAATCGGAAACAGAACCAAAGTGAAGGTCGTAAAAAACAAAGTGGCACCACCATTCAAAACGGCAGAATTTGATATCATGTACGGGGAAGGTGTTTCTAAAACAGGTGAAATTTTAGACTTAGCCGTTGAGTTTGAAATCATCAAAAAAGCAGGTTCATGGTTCAGTTACGGAGAAACCAAATTAGGGCAAGGTCGTGATGCTGTTAAAATATTAATCAAAGACAATCCGGAATTGGCCGATGAAATCGAACAAAAGATCAAAGCTTTAATCAAAGAAAGCGCGTAAAAGCAAGACATCCACAAAATTCAAATTACATTAAAACCCGATTCGTTCGGGTTTTTTTATGCTTTTAGAAGTTGGTTGTGAATGACGTTCCAAACTTCTTCCTTGACTTCCTTAATGTCTTTTTTATCCTCGATTGTTTTGCCTAAAGTAGCGACTGGCTTGTGAATGAAAACCCGCATTAGACCCGGGCTGCCGCTCAAAAAAGTATATGAAAATCGTTTTTTATTATCCATGAAAGTCATCGGCACGATTGGTATTTGATGTTCGATCGCAAGTCGGAATGCGCCATCTTTGAATTCATCCAGCAATATCGATTCATCACCGGGAACGCCGCCTTCCGGAAAAATGCAGATGCTCAAGCCTTGATTCAATCTTTTTTCGGCACGGTTGAAAACTTCCATTCTGCTTCTCGTACTTTTTCGGTCGACTAGAATGCAGGTGCGTTTGTAGAAAAACCCAAACAACGGAATCTTCGCGAGTTCTTTTTTTCCAACGAAAACAAACGGGTTTCTAACCACTGCAAGCGTTAGCATAATGTCGGTCATCGAAGTATGGTTGGCAACAAACATGTAGCTTTTGTTCATTTCAATCTCGTAGTCCTCATCCACTTTATAATAAAATCCGGAAGCAAAAAGAATGAATTTCGCCCAAATGCGCGCCATTACAAAAAAGTAAGGATACCAAGTTTCTCTGAGTATCGAAACCACTAAAAACGGAAACATGATGATAATCGGAACGCCCATCATGATGTAAAACCAGATGCGCCATAGAACCCAAAAAATCGTTTTCAATATTTTCATTTCCTCAAAAGTAAGAATTCAATTTTTATTTTTATCAAATCATTTACCTTTACCGAAATTTAGTTAGTCATGTCGAAAATACTTACAGGCATTCAAAGCACAGGAACGCCGCATTTGGGAAATTTACTTGGAGCGATCATTCCAGCGGTCGAATTGTCGAATGATCCTAAAAACGAGTCATTTCTTTTTATTGCCGATTTACACGCTATTACACAGATCAAAGACGGTGAGCTTTTACGATATAACAATTACAGTACGGCGGCTGCTTGGTTGGCTTGCGGATTGAATACCGATAAAGTTGTTTTCTACCGCCAGTCCGATGTGCCGCAAACCGCAGAATTGTCTTGGTATTTGAGTTGCTTTTTTCCATTCCAGCGATTGACCTTGGCGCATTCTTTTAAAGACAAAGCCGATCGTCTGGAAGATGTAAACGCGGGGCTATTTACGTATCCAATGTTGATGGCTGCTGATATTTTGTTGTATGATGCGGAGTTTGTACCGGTTGGGAAAGACCAGTTGCAGCATATCGAGATTACGCGGGATGTGGCGGCGAGGTTCAATCATCAAATGGGCGAAACTTTCGTATTGCCAGAATCGAAAATCGATGAGCAGACAATGTATGTTCCTGGAACGAACGGCGGTAAGATGAGCAAGTCAGCGAACAACATCATCAATATTTTTCTTGATGATAAAGCATTGCGCAAACAAGTGATGTCGATTGAAACTGACAGCACGCCTTTGGAAGAACCCAAGAGTACGGATACTTGTAAAATCTTTGCGATTTATAAATTGCTAGCCAGCGAAGACCAAGTCAATACGATGACGCAAAATTATTTGAATGTCAACCGTGATTATGGCTATGGTCATGCGAAACAAGCGTTGTTTGAATTAATCTTAGATAAGTTCAAAACCGAGCGAGAAACATACAACCATTACATGAACAACCTTCCTGAAATTGAAGCTGCTCTTTTGAAAGGTGCTGCTAAAGCACAAGCAATTGCAAATGGCGTTTTGGGTCGGGTGCGTGAAAAGTTAGGCTTTCGGGGTTAATCAAGCAGGATTTAGTTTAACACAGGTTGCACAAACTAGCACGGATTAAATCTTTGCAATGTATATTCTAAATCGCCTCAAAATATTTTCCGGGCAGCGGTCGAATCACTCCTTTGAGCTCCATGTTCAATAAAATTCCAGAAATCCTAAAAATAGGAAAATCGCATTCTAGCGCAATGTAATCGAGCATTTCTTTGCCGTTTTTCAAAAGATATTCATATACTTTTTGTTCTTCGCTTTCGAGCGTCACAAACAATTGTTTTTGAATTGGTTTTGGTTTCGTTTCGAGATCCCAATTCAAATGATAAATCAAATCGGCAGCGCTTGTAAGCAGTTGCGACTTTTGGGTTTTGATCAGATTGTTGCAACCTTGACTGTATTTATCCGAAATCCTGCCCGGCACGGCAAACACATCGCGGTTGTACTCATTGGCCATATTCGCGGTAATCAACGAACCGCCTTTTTCTGCAGATTCGATTACAATTGTAGCTTCGGCAATTCCGGCAACGATGCGGTTGCGGCGGATAAAATTTTCGCGATCCGGATTTGATGAACTCCAAAATTCTGTCATGAATCCACCATTTTCTTCAATTTTAGCAACATATCTTTTGTGGATTTTAGGATAAATCTGATTCAGACCGTGGGCTAAAACACCAACAGTTTGGAGTTGATTTTCAATAGCTGCTTGGTGCGCAACGATGTCGACACCATAGGCAAAACCACTCACGATTACGGGATTTAATGGCGCCAGATCCGCAATGAGGTTTTTACAGAAATCCATGCCATACGACGTGATTTGTCGTGTTCCGACGATGCTGATGACTTTTCTTTTTTTTAAATCGATGTTACCCGAAGAAAAAAGCAAAACCGGACCGTCAACACAATGTTTGAGGCGATCCGGATAATTTGCATCGCTGAAATACGAGACATCGATATTGTTTTTTTGAATAAAAAGCAGTTCGGCTTCGGCTTTCGCGAAAATGCTTTTATCTTTGAGTCTTCGCAGCAGAAAGCTCCCAATTCCATCAATAGCGGTCAATTGAGACGCTTTAGTTTTAAAAATTGAAGCTGGTTCTTCGAAGTGTGATAGCAGTTTTTTGGCGACAATATCGCCCACACCTTCTACTCTCAGCAAGGCTAATACATAAAATAAATCTTCGTGGCGCATAGTAAATGTTTGAGTATGAAAAGTATAAAATTTATCGCACTTGTTGATAAAAATTGTGAATAAAATTTTGCCAGGTAGTGTGATTGTATAACTTTGTTGCTATGAAAATCGAGTATTACATTTCACAACTTCTTTACCGTCATCAATGTGTTACCGTTCCCGGTTTTGGTGCTTTTCTGACTGAAATCCAATCGGCGCACTTGCATGAAAACACCAATTCTTTTTATCCGCCGAAAAAAGTCATTTCGTTCAATGCACACCTGAAAAACAATGACGGATTACTCGCGAACCATATTGCGCAGATTGAAAAATCGACTTACGAGAATGCGGTGGCATCAATAGAAAGTGAAGTCGTGATTTGGAATTCTATTCTTCAAGTTAATGAAAAATTTACTTTGAAGAATATTGGTGAACTGTCGTTGAATGCAGAAAAGAGTCTAGTGTTCTCACCATCAGAAAACATCAATTATCTGAAGGAATCATTCGGACTGAATTCGTTTGTTTCACCAGCGATAAAAAGAGAACAATACAAACAAGAAGCTGAAACCTTCTATAAAGAGGAGCTTACAGAAGTTGCCGCAATCCAAGAAAAGGAAGTGATTGCTTTAGAACCTGAAGAAAGAAAAAGTCGTTCTTATTTGAAATACGCTGCGATTATTGTCTTAGCTCTAGGAGCTACGGGTTCTATCGGTTTTAAACTGTATCAAAATCACATCGACGAGCAGACTTTACTCGTTGAAACAGCGGTGCAAAAACAAGTACAAAATAAAATTCAGGAAGCTACTTTCCTAATCGATAACACGCTACCGGCAGTGACACTTACTGTTGCGTCTGAAAAATTATCGTACCATATCGTCGCGGGTGCTTTCCGAAATGAAGAAAACGCGCAGAACGTATACAATGATTTAATCCAATCCGGTTTTAAAGCACGTCGCATCAAGCCCAACCGACACGGATTGTTTCCCGTTTTATTCGGCAGTTATGCTACAAATGCAGAAGCTAAAGAAGCGATGATTAAAATTCACGAAACCAATCCCGACGCTTGGTTGCTTGTAAAATCACTTTAAAATATATCCCGTAATGCACGGGATTTTTTATGGCTGTTGAGTATCTTTGCAAAAAAAAGCCATGCATCCAAGACCCGCTTCAGAATCATTGACGATATTAACCGATTTGGTTTTACCGAGTGAGACCAACCCGTTGAACAACCTTTTTGGTGGCGAACTCCTCGCGCGTATGGACCGAGCGGCGAGTATTGCTGCAAGAAGACATTGCCGTCGCATTACCGTCACGGCTTCTGTAAACCACGTGGCTTTTAATCGGGCGATTCCTTTAGGAAGTGTCGTAACGGTTGAGGCAAAAGTGTCGCGAAGTTTCAAAAGCTCAATGGAAATTTTCCTTGATGTTTGGGTCGAAGACCGCGAGTCCGGAATCCGGAGCAAAGCCAATGAGGCCATTTATACTTTTGTCGCTGTGGATGAAATGGGCAGACCGATAGAAGTTCCGCCTGTAATCCCGGAAACGGAACTCGAGAAAGAACGCTTTGATGCGGCTTTACGCAGAAAACAATTGAGTTTGGTATTGGCGGGCAAAATGAAACCCAATGAAGCTACGGAATTGAAAGCGCTATTTGAATAGGTTTATTAGTTTTTCAAAAACTTAATATTGCGCATGACGCCATCAACTTTCAACTGCAAAATATAAGATCCGGTTTTTAGGTTTGAAATTGAAATTTGCAATGATTTTTCGGTTGCTGTATTTCCTTTCCCACGCCACACGGTTTGACCTAATAGGTTGATGACGCTATAATCGCCTTCAAAATTGCCTTCTAAGAAAACGGTTATAATATCGCTGCTTGGATTTGGATACAATTTGATTTCATTTTTATCCATTTCAAATGAACTATTGCTTAAAAATGGCGCCGTAATTACGTTCGATGCTGCGGAACAATTGTGCTGTGTTACAACGCAGTAATAATCACCTTGTATTGTCGGTACGTATGTCTGCTCGGTTGCGCCTGCGATCAATGCGGCATCGAGATACCATTGGTAAGAATCAAACATCGAAGTAGTGGTCAACGTCGCGCTGCCGTAAGTAATCACCGCAATAGGCCGCTCAATTTGCGTTAATGTGATTGTGTTGTTTGCATTAGTATTGGCAATGATATTGGTCACTGCATCAACTCTACAATCCAAATCTGCCGGGCTGCTCAACACCGTAGGAAGCACCGTATGCGTTCCTATCAGTGAAGCGTCGAATTTATTGAGTCGGTTATTGCCCCATGAAGAAACATAATAATTTCCACAACCGTCTCGCGTCACGCCATCGCAATTACTAAGCGTTGTAGCCAATAGTATTGAGGTTGCGTTCGTAGTTAAATCGATCGCCATGATCGGAGCATTGTTTCCCCAAGTCACATATACACAGCGGTTGTTAGCTCCATCGTAAATGATACCGTTTGGTGTTTTGGCAAGACCAGTGGCGATTGTGGTAAAAGAAACGGCATTGACATCAATCTTGAAAATTTTCTTAGCCGTAAAATCCGTTGCGTATAAAAAGCTGTTGCCGTCAGAAGTGATTCCGTTTAGGAAAGTCGCATTCAGGTTGAGCGTAAAAACAGTCGCGCCCGAAGTCAAATTATAACCTCTAATGAATCCGCCTTGGCAGGAATATAGAATGTTCCCGAGGATTTCAATGCCATAAGGTCCTGATGGAATTCCTGTGACGAAATTGGTCAATGTGCCATTTTCGCTTCTCGCTAGAATCGTCCCGTTGCCTTTATTTCCAATCAACCATCGCGTATTGGCTTCGTCCCATTCGATACTTTCCGGACCGTTTAACGTTTGTGAAAAACCGATTGCCGAGTGTACAACACAGATCAATAGAAGTAATGTTTTTTTCATATTGCTTTACATATTAAACAACCAGGCCGACGGATTGTTGTAAGTTGTATTTTGCGAAATCGTAAATTTGAGTACTGTTTTTCCGGTATCGCCGTTGGTTCTGATGCGGCCAATGGTTTCCTTCATCGATACTTTATCGCCCTTACTTACGTTGACACTGCTGAGGTTTTGATACACTGTAAAATAATCCCCATGCTGAATCATCACCGCCTTGTTTACCGGCGACAGGACCATAACACTGATGACTTCACCGCCAAAAACAGCGCGCGCACTGGCCCCTTGATCGGTTGTGATTTCAACACCGCTGTTATGAACAATGAGTGTTTTGTAGATTGGGTGTGCCTGATCGCCATAACCCAGCGAAACAAATCCTTTCTCTACCGGCCAAGGCAGTTTTCCCTTGTTGGCGCGGAAATTATTGGCGATGATTTGCCCTTCGGAAGTCAGTACAATTTTAGTAGACGATTCCGTGGCTTTCGTTTCTGCTGCTGTTGTCGTTTTCGGATTGGCTTTGGCCGCCGCGGTTGCAGTTCGTTTATTCGCAGCAGCAATTGCGGCTTTCAATAATTTCTGGATCTGATTATCGATGTTTCGGGTTTCCTGCTGCTTTCTCTTGATGTCGGCAACGATTTGTTTTTTGTCTTTTTTAATGGAGCGTTGTAACTCTTGCTGCACCAATTTTTCCTGCTCTAAAACCTGACGCTCTTTTAAATTCTCTTCTATGAGTTTTTGTTTCTCTGTTTTTTGAATGCCTATTTTCTGATTGTAAGTCATTAACTCAACCGATTTCGATTGGATTTCTTCGCCCTGCATTTTTCGGTAACTCGCATATTGCTTCATGTATTGCGCACGTTTGTAGGCTTGAAGGAAATTTTGTGACGACAATAAAAACATCGCACGACTTTGCTCAGATCGACTTTTGTATGATTTCAAAATCATCTTTGCATAATCTTCTTTGAGTGTGACAAGTTCTTTTTTGAGACGGTTGATGTTGACTTGATTGATATACATATCGTTATTGAGCAGCTTGGTTTGTTTTTCCGTAGTGCTGATCAATTTTTGCTTGAGCTGTATTTTTTCAGTTTGAATTTTAAGTGCATTGACAACCGTTTTTTCTTTTGATTGTACGTTTTCAAGCTGGTTTTGCTTTTCTTGAATTTCACGCAAAATCTGGGCTTTACGTTGCTCGAGTTTTTCTTGCTGACTGGTTGGTTGGCTCCACAGTAGCGAAGACATTAATAGGAATAAAAAACTTAAAATGTATTTTGGCATAGTCTTAAATTAAGGCTAATTAATAAAAATTCTTTCATATCCTTCAGGCACGCTGTACGGAAAAGACAAATCTTCATCGACAGAAACCGTGTTATAATCAATCGCAATATTGACTTTCCCTTTCGGTTGCACCGCGTCGATTATAATATTGGTGGGTAATGCCAATTGATTGGAATTGCCGTAATTCGGATACGCGATCTGCACCGAGCGTTCTCTTACGCGTTGCGTAACTTGTTGTTTTTTGACTAAAAACTTTTCAGATTCAAAATAATATGACTTTGAAGTGCCGCTTTCGCTGTTGTCCTGAAGTTTGTATAATGTGTCTTCGATTGACGTTGAGAAAGACCGCTTGGTCAAATCATCCATAGCTTGTCCGATCAGCATATTTTGCACTTTATCGTAATCCAAATCGGTACCGAGCCATCGACTCAGCAGCGAATAGTCGCCTTCAAAATAATTGCCGTTGAGTTTCTCGTAATACTTTACTTCTTTAGGCGTAATCAATGCTTTTGCCATCGTAATCCCTAAAACGCGGACGCTGATTAGAATCATTTCGTTCTTTTTGATTTTGATTTCCGCTGCTACATTTTGACTTTGGTTTGCATCTTCATAATGTGCAGTCGATTTAATATAAAGCGTTGTAAAATCTCTCTTATTCTCGTAGTGCTTTTTGACGATGTCGTCTGATGACATAGGGTCTTTCGCGCTGCCTTCCGTCAACACCACCGCTTTCGATTTACAAGATATCAGTGTAAGCGATACAATACCGATCAAAAATAAAAATCTAAAATAGGGGTTCATTATTTTTTTCCTTTTAATAATTTATCGGCTTTCGTAAAATAGCTTTCCTTCTTCTTCAAATCGCCTAGACCTGCCGCAGCTTCCCCCAACTGGATGTTGAAATTGATTTCTAAAGCAACATCATCAATAATATAATCCACGCCCATTTCAAGAAACTCTTTCGCTTTTTTGTAGTTCTTGAGCTGATTGTTCGACAATCCGACATAATAATACAACTGGGGTTGCGACGGATACAAGTCGATGTATGCCGTTGCCTTTTCCGACACAACGTCAAATTGCTGCTTTTCTGTATACACTTTCAGCAACATTAATTCTGTTTCAATATCGTCCGAATGGCTTTTGAGGTGCATTTCGTAATACTTGATCGCGGCATCCCAATTTTTTTTGTTGTGGTAGAATTTTCCGATTTCTTTAGCGACCTGAACGTCTCGATCGTTATTGAAATACGCTATGGCTTTTTCCAAATCTTGATCGAATTCGGGTTTGTCTTTGACAAAAATGAGAAACTCGTTGAGCATTCGGTGTTTTATTTTTTGATCAATCTTGGGGCTTTCGAAAACTTTATTCATCGACACGACCGCGTTTTTTTCGTCATTATTGTTCAGGTGAAATTTGAACAAACTCACTTGCGCCCAATCCGAAGTTGGGATTTCTGTTTCGAGTTGTTTGGCGATCTCCATCGCTTTTTCTTCCTGATTGCTCTCAGAATATAAAAAAATCAAGGCAATATAATTTGCTTCGTCTTTGGGATATTTTCTAATCTGCTCGAGCAAATTATCCTTTTCGGAGGTTTGATACTTCGCGACACTGAGGATTTGTCTTTTATAATTCTCACGCAATTCGGTTTTTCCGGCGGTGGTATTCAGTTCGTTGATCAAATCCAAAGCCTTATCGAATTGCTGCGTATTCATATACAACGACGTCAAATCTTCTTTATACTCTTTTTTAAATCCGATAAGCTTATTGACAATCACAATCGCTTGCGTATAATCTTTGGTTTCATAACAAACATCATACATGCCGACGAGAAACCACATGTTCTTTGGGTCGATTTTGTTGGCTTTTTCAAAAGCATCGTACGCTTCTTTGTATTTTTTTTGCGGCAGGAAATTCTTACCCATTTCAAAATAAACGACGGCATTGTCGGGCTGGAGCTTTTTACATTTCTCGAGTGCTACAATTGCTTTGTCGTAATTTTCAATGCCTTTTTGGAGCAATGCTTCGTAAAACGCATTCTCGAATTGATCATCCGCCAAACCAATTGCATCAGGTTCGGCTTGCGCCAAAGCAAAATTTGGAAAAATGATTCCAAAAAAAAGAATTATGAAAAAGATTTTCTTCACGGTTGATTTTTCTTTGTGCGCTTGGTGATTATCGTTGCACTTTTTGGTTAATTTATTCTAAAACCGAATAATCACCGATGCTGATGCTTGTAAAATTCCCGTCGAAACTTGCATGGCTTCCAATCATGGCATTGTCGAGTTTAGCGTTTTTGATATGCGAATGCGTTTGTACGAGACTGTTTTTTATTTGCGAATCGCTGACGTGACAAGCTTTCCCAAGTGAAACATTCGGGCCGACGGTTGCATTGATTAAAACAACATTTTCACCAATAAAGCACGGTGGAATGATCGTTGAATTTTCAGTCTTCACGGAAGCATGTATCATGTTTTCGCCGTCTTGATGTAGGAAATTGAGCATTCTCGAATTGGTTTCAACCGTTACGTTTTTGTTGCCGCAATCCATCCATTCGTCTACTTTTCCAGGCACAAACTTCAGACCTTTGACTTTCATATTCTCAAGACCGTCGGTAAGTTGGTATTCGCCACCTTTAACAACATTATTATCCAATAAATATTGTAATTCTTCGCGTAAAGTTTCTCCGGATTTAAAATAATAGATACCGATGATCGCCAAATCAGAAACGAAATCTTTAGGTTTTTCGACGAAATCAACGATCTGATTATGCTCGTTGAGTTGCACTACACCGAATGCGCTTGGGTCTTCCACCTGCTTCACCCAAATCACACTGTCTGCTGAGGTATCGAGTGTAAAATCGGCACGGAACAAAGTATCTGCATACGCTACAACGATCGGTCCGGTCATCGATTCTTTGGCACACAGGATGGCGTGGGCGGTTCCTAAGGCTTCATTTTGGTAGTAAATGGTTCCTTTTGACCCCAGTTTTTCTGCTATGGCAATAAGGTCTTTTTCGACGGTAGTGCCAAAATCTTTATGGATGATGAAAGCGATTTCTTCGATGTCTTGGTTGATCACGCCTGCAATATCTTCTACCAATCGGTGAACGATCGGTTTTCCTGCAATCGGGATCAGTGGTTTTGGCACTGTGAGTGTATGTGGTCTTAATCTTGAGCCGCGTCCGGCCATAGGTACGATGATTTTCATGTATATTGATTTTGCCGCAAAGTTCGCAAAGTTTTTGAGAAAGTGCGTAAAGTTTTTTATTTGTTTTGAAGGGGTTATTAACTACAATTTGAAAACGAATTTCCTTAAAAATATAAAACCCCGACATCACATCAGGGTTTAAGTTTTATAAAGAACTTTCTACCAAGGAATATAGGCTCTTTTAGTCGTGAAGTAATTCGCAGGACCACTGATGCCACCATTACCATTCCCTGTTTTTACGCGGTAGTTCGGCTGGTTGCCCCAAGAAGCAGGTTTGTCTTCGATCGCCATGTCTTCGCCGGTATCATTGGTGATGTAAGGACCGATTTTGGTTTGCCAAGCCTGAATGCGCGGGATGCTTTTTGTGGAATGAAAATAATCATTGTTTGCACTGGTCAATTGCGTAATGTAGTTCTTATACATCGTTTGATATTGCGGAATCGCAAGCAATTTTGTTATTAAAGGCCTTTCGGTCATATTGCCCCACATCAGTGGATTTTGGGTTCCGGAATTCGACATAATCTGCGAAGTTCCCAATGTATTGTCGTAATCATAAGGAATAAAATAAGCTTTGCCATTCGGTGCAAAATAGAAATAAAAGTTATTGCCATTCGCCCAGTAATCGTCCCACATCCCGACCACGACGTTGGTAGCGTAGGTTTTTAGAAAAAGTGGAAGATCCATTTTTTGCTCAATCCAAGTTTGAAATTCAGCGCCCGTTTTGGTGTTGAGATCAGCAATAAATTGCAGTAATTCTGCTTTTGCGGCTGGGAGTTCATTTTTACGGGTTTTGAGATCGTATGCAAAATAGTTAGAAAGTGAACCGTCGAGCTCCACATTTTCTACGCCGATGCTGGCCGTGGAAACAAAGTTGGCGTTATTCGAACCGCTCCAGCCGCCTTTCCATAAGAAACCTGTGCCGCCGCCCCATTTGGATCGGTTCCTCGCAAGGTAATCTTCGTCGATATTTTCAATCATCGCGTACACCCCAAAATATGCTGGTGTGGCATCGCCTTGCACTTTTATCCAAACCTTGCAATACGAAGCTTGCGGCGCTTGCCAGCATCCGAAACGGCGGAACAAATCATAGCAATATATTTCACGAATATAAGTAGCATCGTCCTTAAACCATTTGATGTTGAGTTTATCAAGCCCTTTAAATCTTTGCGCATCCCGATATTTTGAGAAATCAAATCCAAAGTGACTGTGATGCCAATCCGGATTTACGGCGTTGTGCAATTCTCCATTGTCTCCTTCAGGTCGGCGGCGACTTGTGTTGCCTTTCAAGCGCAGGCCAACACTGTCTAATACTGTGGTACCGCTGCGGTTTGTAAAAGTAAATTTCGTTACGATTCTTTTATCATTTGCGGAATTGAGGTCATAGTTTTGAAGCAGTTTGTTCCATTGTGCGAGCGAAACTTCAACCGAGATTGACGATACTTCATTCAGGTTAAATATGTTTTGTTCAACAATTGGATTTGCAGGTCGATTCGCAACGGTATTTTCAGGAGCAGCATCGTCTACATTACCACAATTATACAGAAACAGAAATGGGAACAACAGCAATATTTTTTTCATTGTCAGGGTTTTTCATAGCAAATGTTACCAAAGATACTGTTTTATACAAAGCCAAGGTTCTGGATCAGTGGGATGGAGAGATTTTTATTTTAAAAATAATTTTATTTACTTTCTCTTGAAAAGTTTTTGTTAAATACTTCATTTTTAAAACAATAACGCAAAAACTACCAAAAGACTATTTATATTCAGAATAAATTAAAAAACAACTTTGTTAATATTGCCGCATATTCATTACACGCACTTGTATATTAAGAAATTGTTATTATTTTTATTAATTATTTGTATAAAAATCATAGACTAAATGAAATACCCAGCAATTCAGAATTACATCAACGGGAAGTTTGTTCCCGCCTCCGTTTCCAAAACAATGAACGTGGTTTCCCCATTAGACGGCAACCTGCTGTCGACCGTTCCAATGTCATCCGCCAAAGACCTAGACGATGCCGTGAAAGCCGCGCAAGCCGCCTTTCCAACTTGGAGCAAAACACCGATAAAAGAAAGAGTACAAGTATTTTTCCGATATAAATTCCTCTTGGAAAAACACCTGAAGGAACTCGCTGAATTGTGTAGCGAAGAAAACGGAAAAACGTATGGCGAATCCGTTGCTGAAATAGAGAAATGTATCGAGCTTACAGAATTCGCAACGTCATTGCCGCAGTTGGTGCAAGGCGAATTGCTCGAAGTTAGTAAAGGCGTCGAATGCAGAACGGAGCATGTTCCGTTAGGCGTAGTTGCTTCTATAGTGCCGTTTAATTTTCCATCAATGGTGCCCAACTGGACGATTCCAAACGCAATCGCTTTAGGAAATTGCATGATCATAAAACCATCAGAAAAAGTGCCGTTGAGCTGTGGGAAACTTGCCGAATTATTAAAAGAAGCCGGTCTGCCCGATGGCGTTTTCAATGTTGTGCATGGCGATGTCGATATCGTCAATGCGATCTGTGATCACCCTAATATCGAAGCGGTATCTTTTGTAGGCTCGACAAAAGTGGCCAAAATCGTATACCAAAGAGCCACCAGCAATTATAAAAGATGTTTGTCGCTGGGCGGTGCCAAAAATCACCTCATGGTTCTGCCGGACGCGATTCCAGAAATGACCGCACAAAACGTAGCGGCTTCCATGTCGGGTTGCGCTGGACAACGCTGTATGGCAGCATCTGCAATGGTCGGCGTTGGAAACATCGACCATATCGTATCTAAAATCTGCGACGAAGCCAGAAAAATCATTCCAGGTCAAAACCTAGGAGCAGTCATCAATAAAGAATCTCAGGAACGCATCGAAAGCTATATCACACAAGCCGAAAAAGATGGGGCTAAAATTCTTGTTGACGGTCGTAATGCCAAAGTAGCCGGAAAGGAAAACGGAACTTACGTAGGTCCAACCGTAATCGATTACGTCACACCAACCATGAGCGTCGCTACCGAAGAAATCTTCGGCCCCGTTATTTCAATCATCAGAACCAATACGGTCGACGAAGCTTTAGCCATCGAAAACGCAAACCCATACGGAAATGCCGCGAGCGTATTCACCCAAAACGGCGGTATGGCCCGCTATATTATCGACAAAGCCAGCGCAGGCATGATCGGCGTCAATGTCGGGGTTCCCGTGCCACGAGAACCATTCAGTTTCGGAGGTTGGAACGACAGCAAATTCGGCGTCGGCGATATCACCGGAAAAAGTTCAATCGAATTCTGGACAAAACTCAAAAAGAGCACCATCAAATGGAACGCCGAGGCTGGTGTGAATTGGATGAGCTAGTAAAGAATTAAACATTTTAGTAGCTGATCCCGCTTTACGCTATAATCTTTTCTGCCGAACAACGGCAAAAAAGGATAACCGCTGCAATCGGGGCTAGGGCATCTCAAGACCAGAACGCCCAATTCAAAATTTAAAATTATCTAACGATCCGTTCGCTTTCGTTCGGGTCATCATTCAAAACAAACAAAAATGATTACAAAAGACCAAACCAAGACTGGAGCCGAAATAATACAAGACAATTCAGATTTTACGCTATTTTCTTGGAGCAAACAAAAAGGAATCGCACCATTAGCCATTGAGCGGGGAGAAGGGGTGTATTTATATGATTACGATGGGAACCGCATCATCGACTTTAGCAGCGGCTTAATGAACGTTAATATTGGTCATGGAAACCAAAGAATTACCGATGCTGTAGTGAAGCAAATGCAGCAAGTGTCGTATGTTACGCCCAGTTGTGTGACAAAAGTTCGGGGCGATTTAGGTAAGAAATTAGCCGAAATCTGTCCAGGTGATTTAAACAAAGCATTCTTTACGCTGTGCGGTGCAACCTCTATAGACAATGCAATCAAACTAGCGCGCTTGTATACCGGAAAACACAAGATCGTGGCGCGTTACCAGTCTTATCATGGTGCATCCATTGGGGCGATGTCCGCGGGCGGCGATCCGAGAAAACTTCCCGTCGATAATCAGCAAGCACCTAATTTTGTCCACATCGACATTCCTATTGCCTATCGTTGGGAATACGGCACAGAGAATTTACTAAAAGAAACCATTGCCAGTTTCGAGCGCATGATTGCTTTTGAAGGTCCAGCAAATATTGCAGCGATTTTGTTAGAAGGCGAAAGCGGCTCATCAGGTTGCTTAAAATATCCAGAAGGGTATCTAAAAGCAGTGCGAAAAATCTGCGATCAGCACGGCATTTTGCTAATCATTGATGAAGTCATGAGCGGTTTCGGAAGAACCGGAAAGTGGTTTGGTTTTGAGCATCACGACATTGTTCCCGATATGATTTGTATGGCCAAAGGGCTCACTTGCGGCTATTTGCCGTTTGGGTGTTTGATGGTTTCTGACAAAATCGCGGCGAAATATGATGATGTTGTTTTGGCTTTGGGATTGACTTATTCAGCACATCCAGTGGCTTGTGCAGCGGCTTTAGAAACGCTCAAAATTTATGAAGACGAAAAATTAATCGAAAACACGCGACAAATAGAAAGCTACCTCAATAAAAGAATCACGGATTTAAAGGCCATCCATCCTTCCATCGGAGATTGGAGAAATACAGGTTTATTGGGTTGTTTAGAACTAGTAAAAAACAGAACGACCAAAGAGCCGATGGCGCCATTTAATGCGAAGCCGGACGAAATGGTTGTAATGAACAAAGTTGCGGCTAAAATTAAAGAACTCGGAATGTATACGTTCGTGCGTTGGGGTTATATTTTTATCGCGCCACCGTTGTGTATTACCGAAGAACAAATCGATGAAGGTTTAGCCATCATCAGTGAAGCGCTAAAAATAGCCGATGCAGCAGTAATTGCATAAATCCAAACAACATTGACAAATAAAACCATAAATACAAATTCCGCTTTGTATAGCGAAGACCTGGCTCCGGTTGCGGCAAACCAACGCACTTGGACCACCTGGAATTACGCAGCACTATGGATCAGTATGAGCCTTTGCATTCCAACGTATATGCTCTCAAGTTCACTCATTGAAGGCGGCATGAATTGGTGGCAAGCAATCTTAACCATCTTTTTAGGAAACACAATCGTATTGATTCCAATGGTTTTAAACGGTCACGCCGGTGCGAAATATGGCATTCCATTTCCGGTTTTCGCGCGTGCGAGTTTCGGAACAAAAGGCGCCAACATTCCGGCATTATTGCGCGCGATTGTAGCCTGCGGTTGGTTCGGCATCCAAACCTGGATTGGTGGTTTTGCGATCTATCAAATGATGCGTTTGTGGATTCCGGCTTTGGAAACGCTACCGCAAATTTTCCCAAATTCGTGGGGTTTACAAACAGGCCCGGCGATTTGTTTCTTTTTATTTTGGCTTATCAATATGTATGTAGTTTATTTGGGTGTCGATAGCATCCGCAAATTATTGGTGTTCAAAGCGATATTTCTGCCGGTTGCTGCACTCGCGCTATTGGCATGGGCATTGGTGGCCGCGAACGGTTTGGGACCGATATTGGCAACGCCATCAAAATTTACAAACACCACCGATTTCTTCCATTTTTTCTTTCCAGCATTGACAGGAATGGTCGGATTTTGGGCGACGTTATCATTAAACATTCCGGATTTCACAAGATACGCAACTTCTCAAAAAGCACAAGTCAAAGGACAGATTTACGGGCTGCCGACTTCGATGACACTCTTCGCTTTTGTAGGCGTTGTAGTGACTTCAGCAACGACCATTGTATTCGGAACGACGATTTGGGATCCTGTAATTTTAGCAGGGAAATTCGACAGTAAACTATTGGTTAGCGCCGCAATGATAGCCGTTGCAATTTCAACATTAGCAACCAACATCGCAGCCAATATTGTAAGCCCGGCAAATGATTTTGCCCATCTCGCCCCATCAAAAATCGATTTTAGAAAAGGCGGATACATCACTGGAATCATCGGAATTTTAATTTTCCCATGGAAACTGATTGCTGATCCTACCGGCTATATTTTTACGTGGCTCGTCGGTTATTCGAGTTTGCTCGGACCTGTAGGCGGCATTATGATTGTCGATTATTATTTCATCCGGAAACAAACTTTGGCGCTTGATGAATTGTATGACAGCAACGGAATCTATGCCTTCAACAAAGGCTTCAACGCAAGCGCGATTCTGGCATTATTGCTCGGAATTTTACCCAATGTACCCGGATTTTTAATGACGATCAAAGTAGTTTCAACCGATGCCTTCCCACAATGGGTTACTGGTTTATACAGTTATGCCTGGTTCGTAGGATTCGGCATCAGCGGTTTGATTTATTGGATTTCGATGAAAAAGAAGTAAATTATTTTAAATTTTAAATGATGAATTTTATAAGGGCATGTTGTGAATGGAATGCCCTAGCCCTGATAGAAGCGGCAGCCCGGAACGCAGTGAGGACTATAGCGTATAGCAGGTTCCTGGCTCCTAAAATTCAAAATTTATAATTCAAAACTCAAAATAAAAAACATGAGCATACTTATCAAAAACGGAAGAATCATCACGGCAACAGACGACTACGTTGCCGACCTATACATTGAAGGCGAAACCATTTCAGCCATCGGTAAAAACCTAAACATCAAAGCCGATCAGGAAATCGACGCTTCAGGAAAACTCGTCATGCCCGGCGGAATCGATCCGCATGTGCATCTCGACATGCCGTTCATGGGAACCTACAGCAGCGACAATTACGAAACCGGAACGCGTGCAGCATTGTATGGCGGAACAACCACCGTCATCGATTTCATTCTGCAGACCCAAGGCAAAAGCTTGCAATCGGCACTACAAGAATGGAAAGGCAGAAGTGACAACAATGCGGTAGGCGATTACAGTTTCCACATGGCGGTGACGGATTTCAATGACGAAACCAAAAAAGAAATCAAGCATTTTATAGAAGTTGAAGGCATCACGTCGTTCAAAACCTTCATGGCATACAAAGGTGCATTAATGATTGATGACCGCCAGATGATCGGTTTGATGGAGGAAGTTAAAGCCCACGGCGGACTCATAAACGTCCATGCGACAAACGGCGATATGATTGATTATTTGATTGCCAAGCATCGTTCAGAAGGAAAAATGGCGCCAATGTATCATTACTTATCTCAGCCTGAAGTCACTGAGGCTGAGGCTAGTGAGCGTTTCGTTGATATGTCAAATTATACGGGCTGTCCAGGTTATATTGTTCATCTTACTTGCGAAGGTGCTTTGAATGCCGTTCGAAATGCAACCCGAAGAAACCAGAACGTGTTTGTAGAAACCTGCATCCAATATTTGATTCTCGACGCTTCATTGTACGAACAAAATTTCGAAGGAGCCAAATGGGTGATGAGCCCGCCATTGCGAGAAAAGAAAGATCAGGAAACACTTTGGGCCGGACTCAATCAAGGCTTGGTTCAAGTCGTGGCAACCGACCATTGCCCATTCATGTGGGAGCAGAAACTGATGGGCAAAGATGATTTCTCTAAAATCCCAAATGGGCATCCCGCGATTGAAAACCGTATGGAATTGCTATTTAGTGAAGGGGTCAACAAAGGCAGAATCACGTTGAATAAATATGTCGAAGTCGCTTCAACAAATGCCGCGAAAATCTTTGGGATGTTTCCTAAAAAAGGAACGATTGCCGTAGGAAGCGATGCTGATATTGTGCTTTTCGACGCGAATGAAACGCATACACTGTCCGCCAAAACGCACC
>JANPJB010000091.1:0-22744 GCA_031425295.1 Flavobacterium sp.
ATTGCACACACGCCTTATAAATGGCTTGGTATAGCGGTTTTTCTAGCCATATTAATTGGTTACACTTCTGTAATTTTAGTCGACTTATTAGGGCAGTCACGCGTATTTTATTCAATGAGTAAAGATGGCCTGTTGCCTAAAGTCTTTTCAGAATTACATCCAAAATTTAATACGCCTTACAAATCAAATATCGTTTTGTGTATTTTCATCAGCCTTTTTGCGGGATTGGTACCGATAAGCGTTGTCGGCGAAATGACCAGCATCGGAACCTTGTTAGCGTTTGTGATGGTTTGTTTGGGCATTCTAATACTTCGTAAAAAGCGACCAGATTTGGAACGCCCTTTTAAAACGCCCTTTGTTCCTGTGGTGCCGATTTTAGGAATCATAACTTGCGTAGCGATGATGGTTTCCTTGCCTTTTGATACTTGGCTGCGTCTTTTCGTTTGGCTGTTCATTGGCTTCGTCATCTATTTCTTTTATGGAAAGAAGCGAAGTAAACTTAGAAATGAAAACCAGTAGTAAGGAAGAAGTGCTTGCGTAATCAAGCACTTTTTTTTATTCAAGTATTTTGATTTGCAAAAGCGAATTCCTATCCCATTTTTATAATTGGATGAAGAACAGTAGGCAATCGCTTCTATTTTCTGTATATGGTAGTGGGTGCTGATTGCGATTTCGCATAAAGAACCACATCTCCGATGGTCACCCTGTCAGGAGCATTTAATGCGTAAATAATGACATCAGCGATATCTTCAGGTTGTAAAGGCTCAAAACCCTCATATACTTTCTTAGCCCGCTCTTGATCTCCTTTAAATCTGACGTCTGAAAATTCAGTTTCCACGGCACCTGGCGCTATATTGGTTATTTTAATGCCATGTGCTGTTAGGTCAAGTCGCATGCCTTCGCTAATGGCCTCTACCGCTTTTTTTGAAGCACAATAAACAGCGCCATTGACGTAGGTTTGTTTCCCAGCAACAGAACTTAAATTGATGATGTGTCCTGTTCTGCGTTCCACCATGGTCGGTATGACCATTCTAGATACATAGAGCAATCCTTTAACATTACCATCAATCATGGCATCCCAATCATCGATATCGCCTGCATCGATAGCGGAGAAGCCATGCGCATTGCCAGCGTTATTGACCAATACATCGATGTTTTTCCATGCATTTGGTAACGAATGCAGTTGCGTACCAACTGCTTTGCTATCGCGAACATCAAAAATCAAAGTGATCACTTGCACTTTTTTTAATAATTGCTTTTTTAGCTCTTCTAATTTTGCTTCACGGCGCCCACATAAAATTAATCATAGCCATTTTCAGCTAATTTAATGGCGGTAGCTTTTCCTATTCCTGAACTTGCGCCTGTTACTAATGCAATTTTTGTCATTTGGTATTGATGATGTTATGGTTTTAAACTGATCCCCAACGTATTTTTATGGATGATTTTTTGATTCCGAACGCTGAAGAAAAGAAAAGATTAGGTAGCAATAAACCCAACCTTGTGATCGCCTCAAAAGTAGATAAAATTTCAGGAATAACGCTATTTCACAACAGCATTAAAAATAAAAGGAATCGTACTTCTTCAAATAGATTGATGGCTATTGCTGCTTCTTAAGCCTTAGTATTTAGAGTATAGCGTTGTAAGGAAAAAATAGGGGAGGTTGAGTTCAAAGGCAACTTCCATTTTGATAGCGCGGATTTGTAATCCGAGCCAACCACTACAATCAAACCGCAACATTGATAGCGTGGATTTGCACCCGAGCGAAGCGAACGGACGAAGTAATCTGTGCCAAGCAAATCCGCGCTAGCTATCGCGTTAATATTCAATACATTGGGGAATATCCGAGCCATCGGGGATTACGGTCAACGCACGGATTACAAATCCGCGCGATCGGGTTTTTTTCTTTTGTCTTGATACAAAAGAAACAAAAAATCAAGTCTGCATAGCTCTTTCTGTAAATCATCCCAATCCATTTCTTCTATCGCGACCATAGCCGTTCGTCGTTCCTCCTCAACTCCATGGTCGCTCCCATCGGCCAACGCTCAACTGCATTGGGTGATTTACGACGAAAGAGCTATGAAGACGAGGAACCGTTAGATAGAGCGTTTTGGAGGTGGAAAGAAGATTCGGTGGAATTGTGTATGTGTGCATCATTGCAAGGGTGAGTTAATTCCCAAGCCGACACGCAAAATGCGTTGCGTGATTTACGACGTATATAATATGATGACGGGCTTACGGTGCATATGGCGAATCGGTAGTTTCAATCGAAGTTACCCAGTTTCGTAACAATTGTTCGGTTACTGCACGGATTACAAATCCGCGCGATCAGCCTAATCGTCGGGATCGAGTTGGAAGAGTTCTTCGACGGGTTGGTTGAAGACACGGGCGATTTTTAGTGCCAGAATGATTGAGGGCGCATATTTATTGGCTTCCATGGCGTTGATGGTTTGTCGGCTCACGCCTACTTTTTTGGCAAGTTCTTCTTGGCTGATATCGAGGATGGCTCTGGCGATACGGATTTTATTTTTCATGGATTGGATTTTTTGGCTTGGTAAAGCAGGTATTCAAAGCGGAGTATAAAAATGAGTAGGATGGTAAACATGTTGTAAATCATCACGTAGAGGAAATTGAAATCGAACACAAGCATTAACGCCAACAATAGCATCGCATAATTTACTACAACAGCCCACAGCAGGGCGTTGAGGCGTAGTTCGGAGATATATTCGTCTTCCTGTTTTGCTTTGGAGAGCATGAGTAGGAGGCCACCAATGATTAGTAAAATCCCCAGCAGCGTATTGGTTAGGTTGACGTGGTTGTCTGTTCCGTTCCCGTTGAGTTGTTGGATGACAGCGGGCAGTTGGCAACGGAGGAAGGCAGGTGGGATTTCGGTGGTGATGACAAAGATTCCGGCAATGGCAGCGGGGATAAAGAGGATCCAGCCGAGGGTTTTGAAGCGGTGTGGTAATAATGGATTTGTTCTCATGGTATGGGTTTATAAAAGTTTGATGTTTTCGGGTGTGATGCCGAAGTAGTGACAGCATTCTTCGATGGTGATCATCTGGTGTGGCATTTTGTTGTATTGTTTTTTGATCTGGTCGAGTATTCTTCGGGCATGGCGTTCGCTTTTGCCCGTAAGCATGGCGATGTCTTTGGGATAAATTACGAGTCGGTTCATGAGCAAAGTTTTCTGTTTACTGTCGATTACTTCTTTATTCTGAAATCAAATGTAAGATATATTTATTAAAATGACAAATATTTTTTACATAAAGTATGATTTTTTGTTCTTTTTGGGGTGGTTGTTGGCGGTTGTAGTGGTTATTTTTGTATGGCTTTGGTATGGGGTATGTATGGCTTTGGTATGGCTTTGGTATGGCTTTGGTATGGGGGAAGTGTGGAGGAAGTATTTTATAACTTGTAGTTATTGTTTTGTAATTGAAGATGTTGAGATAATTAGTGGCTTATTAATTTTTTGGTTAGGGCATGGATTTCAAATCCGCGCCATCGGGGTTCTTTTCTTTTCTTTTCTTTTCTTTTCTATTCTTTTGTCTTGATACAAAAGAAACAAAAAATCAAGTCTCCATATTTTATCCTGTAAATCATCGCCACCCATTTTCTCTATCGCGACCCCAGCCGTTCGTCGCGGGCTCCTCAACTCCGGGGTCACTCCCAACTGCCGGCGCGCAAAATGCGTTGCGTGATTTACGACGTATAAAATATGAGGACGGGCTTACGGTACTTATGGCGAATCGGTAGTTTCAAGCGAAGTTACCCAGGTTTGTAACAATTTTTCGGATACTGCGCTGATTACAAATCCGCGCGATCGGATTACGGGACGGATTACAAATATTCGCCATTGCAATTCTTTTCTTTTGTCTTGATACAAAAGAAACAAAAAATCAAGTCTCCATATTTTATCCTGTAAATCATCGCCACGCATTTTCTCTATCGCGACCCCAGCCGTTCGTCGCGGGCTCCAAGGCCAACGCACCGACTGGCTCTTCGCTAAAAATGTCCACTGGACATTTTCTTAACGCTCAGCCCTGGGGTCACTTCCAACTGCCGGCGCGCAAAATGCGTTGCGTGATTTACGACGTATAAAATATGATGACGGGTTTACGGTGCACATGGCGAATCGGTAGTTTCAATCGAAGTTACCTAGTTTCGCAACAATTTTTCGGATACTGCGTGGATTACAAATCCGCGCGATCGAGTTAGTTGCCAAGGCGACGCGCAAAATGTGTGGCGTGATTTATGACGGAGAAAATATGAGGACGGGCTTACGGTGCACATGGCGAATCGGTAGTTTCAATCGAAGTTAGCTAGTTTCGTAACAATTGTTCGGTTACTGCAGGGATTACAAATCCGCGCGATCGGGTTACTGGACGGATTACAAATCTTCGTCATTGGTTTTACTATTTTTTTCTTTTGTCTTGATACAAAAGAAACAAAAAATCAAGTCTCCATATTTTATCCTGTAAATCATCACAACCCATTTTTACTATCGCGACCCCAGCCGTTCGTCGCGGGCTCCAAGGCTAGCGCACCGACTGGCTCTTCGCTAAAAATGTCCACTGGACATTTTCTTAACGCTCAGCCCTGGGGTCACTCCCAACTGCCGGCGCGCAAAATGCGTTGCGTGATTTACGACGTATAAATTATGATGACGGGCTAACGGTGCATATGGCGAATCGGTAGTTTTAATCGAAGTTACCTGGTTTCGTAACAATATTTTGGATACTGCGCGGATTTCAAATCCGCGCGATCCAGTTTCTTTTCTTTTGTCTTGATACAAAAGAAACAAAAAATCAAGTCTCCATATTTTATCCTGTAAATCATCGCCACCCATTTTCTCTATCGCGACCCCAGCCGTTCGTCGCGGGCTCCAAGGCCAACGCACCGACTGGCTCTTCGCTAAAAATGTCCACTGGACATTTTCTTAACGCTCAGCCCTGGGGTCACTCCCAGCTGCCGACGCGCAAAATGCGTGGCGTGATTTACGACGTATAAAATATGATGACGGGTTAACGGTGCCTATGGCGAATCGGTAGTGCATATGGCGAATTGGTAGTCAATCACCCCACCCTAATTGTAAAACTCTTGCCCTATTATTCTTTCAATTTACGGCAAGTTGTGGGGACAAAAGTGTCGTTTTAGGACAAATCGGACATATCGGTCGTTATCGGACATGTGTGTTTGTCTTGTCGGTTGGAGGTATTTAGCTTTGGTCATTATTAACCCATAAAAAGCTAGAAATCATGGCAAAATCAAATGGTATTTTAAAGATTGAGGGCACTATTGAGGACCTCACATTTTACAAACAAGACGGACAAAATTATGTGCGTCGCAAAGGTGGTATTTCCAAGGAGCGCATTGCGGGTGATCCGAACTTTGTGCGTACGCGGGAGAACAATTCTGAATTTGGACATTGCGGGAATGCGAGTCGACTACTGCGTTTGGCTCTGGGCAGCATGGTCTCCCGCGCCAAGGATTCGAGATTACATAGTCGGTTGGTGCAAACCATGGCGCGTATTAAGAACCTCGACGCACTGTCGCCCCGAGGGCAGCGGTTGGTTAGTAATGGTCTCGACACCGCTATGGGCAAGCAAATGCTACGTGGCTTCGACTTCAACATTCACGCGCCTTTACAAACGGTATTGGAAGCAAGCTATTTGGTGGACGCGATCGGTGGCAAGTTGACGTTTACGGATCTTATCCCCATGGATCAGGTGAATTTTCCGGAGGGCGCCACGCATTTCAGTATCCAAACGGCTGTTGCTGTCGTGGATTTTGGTACGGGGCAATCAGCAATTGGATCCAGTCCGATAGAGAATTTGCCTTTGAACAATCAGACCATCTCGCTGCAGCTTACAGTGACTAACCTACCGAGTGGCGGCGGGATTCGTTTCTTTGTGTTGATGCTGTCGTTTTTCCAGGAAGTGAATGGGGTGCAGTATTCGTTGAAGAATGAGGGGTATAATGTGTTGCATGTCTTGGAGGTGCTGTAGGTCAAGTCGTTTTTGTTTTTGAGGAACGCCCTTATTTAGGGCGTTCTTTTTTTATAAGTCTTTTATACATTACTTTTGGACAACATCATATCCTTATGAAAAAGATAATCATTATAGCACTTTTAGTTCTTTCAATATGCCACATTCACGCGCAAATCATGCTGACCGGAAAGGTAGTGGGGGTTCGAGATGGTGATACGGTCGAAGTCCTTGATAAACAAAACAAAACCACCGTTCTTCGTCTGGCAGAAGTTGATTGTCCTGAAAAGAAACAACCTTTTGGCAACGCTGCCAAACAGTTCACTTCCAACTTGGTATATAAAAAGACTGTCAACTACATTGTCACCAACAAAGACCGATATGGGCGATCTGTGGCCAAGGTTTATTACAACAATAGATACCTCTCTGCTGAATTGATAAAAAACGGCATGGGTTGGCATTATAAAAAACATTCTCGTTCGAAAGCATTAGCACTTCTCGAAAAAAGCGCCCGTGCAAGGCGCGTAGGTCTATGGGCAGATGCAAAGGCAATAGCACCGTGGGATTGGCGAAAAGTGCGGAGAGGGAAGAACAATTAATAGGAATGTAGCGTTCAAATCCGCGCGATCGGGATTAACGTGATGTAATAAATGAAAAGTTTAAGTAATTATCATCAATTATAACGAAATTACATCTCACCGCTTTTTTGTATGTTTGTTGATTATTGTGCTATCTGATTGTCATGTGAATCAAAGTAAGTAAATCAAAGAAAAAACAGAATATCTATAGAACAAAATTGAATAAAGGATACTTAAATATTAACGATAAAAAATAAATGACAAGCACAGCACAAAGAGCAGAATTACTAGCCAAAATTTGGAAAATAGCCAACGAGGTTCGTGGGGCTGTAGATGGATGGGATTTCAAACAATTTGTATTAGGAACACTTTTCTATCGCTACATTAGTGAGAACTTTACAAATTATATAGAGGCTGGTGATGATAGCATTGATTACGCTCGGTTATCAGATGATGTTATTACACCAGAAATAAAAGATGATGCAATTAAAACGAAAGGGTATTTTATCTATCCTAGTCAACTTTACGTAAATATTGCTAAAACGGCTAATACTAATCCAAACCTTAATACAGATTTAAAAGCCATTTTTACAGCAATTGAAAGTTCTGCAAATGGGTATCCGTCAGAAGAGGATATAAAAGGCTTATTTGCAGATTTTGATACTACAAGTTCACGATTAGGGAATACCGTTGAAAGTAAAAACAGCCGTTTAGCTGCTGTTTTGAAAGGTGTTGAAGAACTAAATTTCGGTAAGTTTGAAGACAACAAAATAGACCTTTTTGGCGATGCCTATGAAATTCTTATTGGCAATTATGCAGCCAATGCAGGTAAATCCGGAGGTGAATTTTTTACACCTGTGCATGTGTCTAAGCTTATTGCGCAATTGGCAATGCACAAACAAGAAAAAGTAAATAAAATTTATGATCCTGCGGCGGGTTCAGGCTCCTTACTGCTTCAAGCAAAAAAGCACTTCGATGCGCATATCATTGAAGAAGGCTTTTTTGGTCAAGAAATAAACCATACGACTTATAATTTGGCTCGTATGAACATGTTTTTACACAATGTCAATTACGACAAGTTTAATATAGCTTTAGGCGATACACTGCATAACCCTCACTTTATCGATGATAAACCTTTTGATGCCATTGTATCAAATCCTCCTTATTCTATAAAATGGATTGGAGATGATGACCCAACACTAATAAATGATGACCGTTTTGCTCCTGCTGGTGTGCTGGCGCCTAAATCAAAAGCAGATTTTGCCTTTGTACTGCATGCATTGAGTTATCTATCAAGTAAAGGACGTGCAGCTTTAGTTTGTTTTCCGGGTATTTTTTACCGTGGTGGTGCCGAACAAAAGATTAGAAAGTACCTAGTAGATAATAATTTTGTAGAAACCATAATTTCAGTAGCTCCTAATTTGTTTTATGGAACTTCTATAGCGGTAACAATTCTGGTGCTTTCGAAACATAAGACAGATAACACAACGCAATTTATTGATGCAAGTGGTGAAGATTTCTTCAAGAAGGTTACGAATAACAATATGATGACTGATCCTCATATTGATAAAATAATGGGGCTATTTGATCGCAAAAAAGATGTAGAACACGTTGCAAAATCTATCGACAATACTAAAATTGCTCAAAACGAATATAATTTATCGGTAAGTTCCTATGTAGAGCCAAAAAACAATCGAGAGAAAACTAACATAGTTGAATTGAACAATGAAGTTACCAAAACCGTAACAAAAATAAATAAACTACGTGCGGATATTGATGCAATTATAAACGAGATTGAAGCATGAATTATTTAGAAAAATTATTAGACGGTGTTGAGGTTGAGTGGAAAGCAATTTGGGAAGTTACGACTTGGGATAAAAGGTTTAATGCAGTTGATAATTATAAACAACCCAAAACAATAAAATATCATCATCTACTTTCCAATGAAATTAAACCTCTAATTTTAAAGGATGGCAACGTGAAATTACTTACTACAAATGAAACAGATTTTTGGACATCCGAAGAACTTGGAGGTACACGAATTTCAAATTCTGAAGTAGTTGCCATTCCTTGGGGTGGTAATGTAATTGTTCAATATTATCACGGCAAGTTTGTAACCGGTGATAACAGAATAGCTGTATCAAATGATAAAAATTATCTTCATACAAAGTATTTATTTTATTACTTAAAAAATAACATAACATTAATAAGTTCTTTCTATAGGGGTTCAGGCATCAAACATCCAAATATGTCTAATGTACTTGATGTAATAATTCCCATCCCACCACTCGAAATTCAACAAAAAATAGTTGCAATTCTCGATTCTTTTACAGAGCTTACAGCAGAGCTTACAGCAGAGCTTACAGCACGTAAAATGCAATATAGTTATTATAGAGAAAAATTGTACTACTTTGATAAAAATAAAGTACAACATTTAGCAATGGATGATGAAAGTAATGGAGTGTTTCAAAGAGGTAAACGTTTTGTAAAAACTGATTTGATTTCTGAAGGCGTTCCTGTTATTCACTATGGCGAAATGTACACACATTATGGAACATGGGCAGATAAAACGAAATCCTTTTTGAGTGAAGAACTAGTTGAAAATAAAAATCTACGAGTTGCCAATAAAGGTGATGTTGTCATAGTAGCAGCAGGTGAAACAATCGAAGATATTGGAATGGGTACGGCTTGGTTGGGTGATCAAGGTGTAGTTGTTCACGATGCATGTTTCTCATATAAAACAACATTAAACCCAAAGTTTGTTGCATATTTTACACGCACCAAACAATTCCATGACCAAATAAAAAAATACATTTCTTCCGGTAAAATTTCTGCTATCAATGCAAATGGTTTAGGTAAGGCAATAATTCCAGTTCCTTCTAAGGAAGAACAAGAACGTGTAGTTGCTATCCTGGACAAATTTGACATTTTAACTAACTCAATAAGTGAAGGCTTACCAAAAGAAATAGCGTTGAGAAAAAAACAATATGAGTATTATAGAGATTTGCTACTAACATTTCCTCAAGATAATTTATAATAAAAGAATATGGCACAGTCATTAACTGAAACAGCACAGTCTCTCATAGATGCCAATAAAAAAGTCCAACTGATTTATGCTTTTAATGGCACAGGTAAAACACGGTTATCACGTGAGTTTAGACTTTTAGTGGCTCCTAAAGATATTGAAGCTGATGAGGAGTCAGAAGAAGAGACTGGAATTAAAGTGCTTTATTATAATGCGTTCACAGAAGACCTATTCTTCTGGGATAATGATTTGGATGGTGATTTAAATAGAAAACTTACAATTAGACCAAATGGGTTCACAAAATTAGCGCTCAATTTTTTAAAGGAGCAAGGCCAAGATGGTAACATAGTTTCCAATTTTCAACGTTATACTAGTCAATTTATAACACCGAAATTCAGTGAAGACTTTTCAGAAGTTACTTTTTCTATGGAGCGCGGAGGTGACGACAGTCTTGAAAATATAAAAATATCTAAAGGAGAAGAAAGTAGTTTTATTTGGTGTGTATTTTATAGTTTATTGGAAGAAGTTATTGAAATTTTGAATATTCCTGAACCAGAAGAACGTAGTACGCCAGATTTTAATAATTTAGAGTATATCTTTATTGACGACCCAGTTAGCTCTTTAGATGATTCACACCTGATTGAGTTAGCTGTAAATATTGCAGAGTTGATAAAATCTAGTACTTCAAAACTGAAATTCATTATTACCACACACAATCCATTATTTTATAATGTGCTATTTAATGAATTTAATAGAGTACAAAAAACAAAAAAATGGCGTTTAGAAAAGTTGAATGACGGTACTTTTTCATTAGGTGAACTATCAAGTGACTCTCCTTTTTCGTATCATTTATTTCTTTTATCTGAACTAGAGAAAGCTATACAACCTCCTAGTAATATTCAGAAGTATCATTTTAATTTCCTGCGTAACTTATTGGAAAAAACGTCCACTTTTCTTGGATACAATAAATGGGAAGAACTTTTACAGCAAGAATCAAGGGAAGCATATTACAGGCGTATAATTAATCTCTCTAGCCATTCTAAGCATAATGGAGAAGAAATTTCAATTGTTGATGAAAATGATAAGAGAGTTCTTGGCTTCTTGGTACAAGAAATAAAAAGAATGTACAGTTTTAAATCAACTATTATCCCAATTGTAGCAGAAAATGACACAATTTAAAACCATAGCAGAATCGAACAATTTTATTGTTTTAGATAAATACATCAAGTATTCAGAGGTGAATGAGCCACCTGCGGTTTATCAAACGGAAGCCGCTCTTGAGAAAGAATTTATTCAAGACTTAATCAATCAAGGTTATGAAAATCCTAATCTAACTTCTATTGAAGCTATGTTGGCTAATGTAAGAGTACAATTGCAAGCGCTGAACTATATGGAATTTTCAGACAATGAATGGACTCGTTTTTTAGAGGAATTTTTAGATAAACCAAGTGATAACCTTGTTGAAAAAACAAGAAAAATTCATGAAAATTATATCTACGATTTTGTTTTTGATGATGGTCATATCCAAAACATTTACTTAGTAGATAAAAACAATATTGCGCGTAATAAAGTACAGGTAATTAAACAATTTGAACAAAAAGGAACGCATGCTAACCGGTATGATGTTACAATTTTAGTCAATGGCTTGCCTTTGGTTCAAGTAGAACTGAAAAAACGTGGGGTAGCTATTCGTGAGGCGTTTAACCAAGTGCATCGCTATACTAAAGAGAGCCTTAACAGTAATAATTCTCTTTTTAAATATTTGCAGATTTTTGTTATCTCCAACGGTACGGACAGCCGTTACTTTGCGAATACTGTGGAGCGCAACAAAAATAGCTTTGACTTTACGATGAACTGGGCCAAAGCCGATAATACATTAATTAAAGACCTTAAAGATTTTACGACTACTTTTTTTCAAAAGCACACTTTATTAAACGTATTGCTAACGTATTCCGTTTTTGATACAAGCGATACATTGCTCGTCATGAGACCTTATCAAATTGCGGCAACAGAAAGAATGTTATGGAAAATAAAAAGTTCTTATGAAACAAAGAAATGGTCTACAACAGAAGGTGGTGGTTATATTTGGCATACCACAGGCTCGGGTAAAACATTAACAAGTTTTAAAGCGGCTCGCTTAGCAACACAATTAGATTACATTGAAAAAGTGTTCTTTGTGGTAGATCGTAAAGATTTGGACTTTCAAACTATGAAAGAATACCAAAAATTTTCGCCGGATAGTGTCAACGGCTCCGACAGTACCGCCGGCTTGAAAAGAAATATTGAAAAAGAAGATAATAAGATTATTGTAACAACCATTCAGAAACTGAATAACCTGATGAAAACGGAGGGTGATTTAGCCATTTATCAAAAGCAAGTGGTTTTTATTTTTGATGAAGCACATCGTTCTCAGTTTGGTGAAGCACAAAAGAACCTAAATAAAAAATTTAAAAAGTTCTATCAATTCGGTTTTACAGGTACTCCAATCTTCCCTGAAAATGCTTTAGGTGCCGAAACAACAGCAAGTGTATTTGGTCGTGAGTTACACTCGTATGTAATTACCGATGCCATTAGGGATGAAAAAGTGCTGAAATTCAAAGTAGATTACAATGATGTACGTGCACAGTTTAAGAGTATAGAAACAGAAATAGATGAGAAAAAGTTAACTGCTGCAGAAAACAAAAAAGCCTTTTTACATCCTGCACGTATCAAAGAAATTTCGCAATACATTCTAAAGAATTACAGAATAAAGACACATAGAAATCAAGGAGGCTACAAAGGTTTTAACGCCATGTTTGCGGTGAGTAGTGTTGATGCAGCTAAATGTTACTACGAAGAACTAAATCGTCTTCAAAAAGACAATGAAAAGCCATTAAAAATTGCAACCATATTCTCATATGCTGCAAATGAAGAACAAAGTGCTATTGGTGAAATTGTAGATGAAAACTTTGAACCATCGGCAATGGATAGCAGTGCCAAAGAATTTTTAACGGCAGCAATAAACGATTACAACGCAATATTTACAACCAGTTTTGGTGTCGAAAGCAAAGAGTTTCAAAACTACTATCGTGACCTTGCCAAACGTGTAAAGAGTAAAGAGATTGACCTCATCATAGTAGTGGGTATGTTCCTTACTGGTTTTGATGCACCAACATTGAATACATTATTTGTCGATAAGAACCTGCGTTATCATGGTTTAATGCAAGCTTTTTCTCGTACCAACCGAATTTATGATGCTACAAAAACCTTTGGAAATATTATCACTTTCAGAGATTTAGAAACCGCAACTATTGATGCTATAACCTTATTTGGAGACAAAAACACTAAAAACGTAGTCCTTGAAAAGAGCTACAAAGAATATTTGGAAGGCTTTACAGATATTGCAACGGGACAAGCACGCAGAGGTTTCAAGGATGTTGTAAAAGACTTAAATGAAAAGTTCCCGAATCCCGATGAAATAGTAACGGAAAAAGATAAAAAAGAGTTCTCAAAACTATTTGGAGAGTATTTACGAGTAGAAAACATTCTGCAGAATTACGATGAGTTTACGAATCTAAAAGCACTTAAAACAATAGATGTAAATGACACAGACGCTCTTGAAGTATTCAAAGAAACTTACTTTGTAACAGACAAAGACATAGCAATAATGCAAGAGATAAACTTGCTGCCTGAGAGAATGATTCAAGATTATCGCTCGACTTATAATGATATACGGGATTGGTTAAGACGTGAAAAAAGTGGCAAAGAATCAGAAGAATCTACAATCGACTGGGACGACGTAGTCTTTGAAATAGACTTACTAAAATCACAAGAAATTAACCTTGATTATATTCTTGAATTGATTTTTAATCATAATAAAAAGAATAAAGATAAAGCCACCTTGATAGAAGAAATCCGAAGAGTAATTCGTGCAAGTATAGGCAACAGAGCAAAAGAAAGTTTAGTTGTAGATTTTATAAATGAAACAGATCTTGAAACCATTCAAGATAAAGCTAATGTTATAGATTCATTTTTCAAATATGCGCAGGATAAACAGAAAAAAGAGGCATCAGAATTAATTACAGAGGAGAACCTAAATGAGGAAGAAGCAAAACGATACATTTCGGCATCATTGAAACGAGAATTTGCTAATGAAAACGGAACGGAACTCAATACCCTTTTACCTAAAATGAGTCCTTTAAACCCGCAGTATTTAACAAAAAAACAAAGTGTGTTTCGAAAAATTGCTGCATTTGTAGAGAAGTTTAAAGGTGTTGGAGGTAAATTATAAAAACTTTTATTAATGTTTTAACTGGTTTTTAGATTCAATAAAAATTAAAAAAAATGAGTACAATAATCGCAATATGGAATTCAGGAGGAAAAGGAAAATCCTCAACCATTTTAAATTTTGCTAATTTGTTAATGACAAGTTATACGGTGCATAAAGTAATTTATTGCTCAAAAAATGTCACTTCACTTACAATTGATTTTAGGTTGATTATTGAGATAAATGGTAAAGTAATTGCCTTAGAAAGCCAAGGAGATCCAAAAACAAATTTAGAAATAAGGCTCGATGATATTGCTTTGAAATACAAACCAGATTTGATAATTTGCTCAACAAGAACAAGAGGAGAAACGGTTCACGCTGTTGATAATGTTGCTAGTAAATACAGTTTTGATACAATTTGGACTTCAACATATCAAATCGCTCACAGTCAAAGTCTTGTTAATAGTTTAAAGTCAGAGCATTTACTTGACTTAATTGTAAAATTAGGTCTAATCTAAGCAAATAACAATGAACTTATACCAGTCCAAAACCACTACGCTTTCAATAGTAAAAGAAAAACCATTTAAACTAGAAAAAGAAATTCAATCTCTGTTTGAAAAAAATCTTTTTGAAATTATGGGTTTAGAAATGGTCAACACCGAATTTGTCATAAAAGGCAAACGCATTGATACATTAGGTTTTGATACACAATCAAAAGCATTTGTTATTATTGAATACAAACGGGATAAAAATGTAAGTGTAATAGATCAAGGTTTTACTTACTTGAGTTTAATGCTAGAAAACAAAGCCGACTTTGTTTTAACCTACAACGAAACTTTAAAAAAAGCGATTCACAGTTCTGCAATTGATTGGTCACAAACAAGAGTAGCGTTTGTATCAACTAGTTTCACAGAAAACCAAAGATTAGCGACCAACTTCAAAGATATTGCAATTGAATTATGGGAAGTAAAACGTTATGAAAATGATTTAATCAGTATCAATCCAATTAAGAAAACAAAATCAGCAGAAAGTATAAAGCCATTCACACAATCAAATACTGTAATAAAATCAGTAACTGACGAAATAAAAGTATATACTGAAGAAGACCACACCAAAGGTTATCCAGAAGAAATAATTGAACTTTACGAAAGTTTTAAAAATGCAATTCTAAACCTAGTAGACGATATCGAAATAGTTCCTAAAAAACTTTACATAGCATTCAAAAAAAACAAAAATATTTCCGACATAGTAATTACCAAGAAAGGAATTAGAATATTTATAAACCTTAAAAAAGGGCAACTAGAAGATCCAAAAAACAGTGTGAGAGATGTTTCACAAACCGGACATTGGGGTAACGGTGATTACGAAGTTTTTGTAAAAGACACTGAAAATTTAGAATATATAATGTTTCTAATCAAACAAACTTTAACCAATAAGTAATGCTTACATATTTGTATCATGGATTATTGTAAATTACAGCGATTCTAACTTAAAAAGCAACAAGTCATCCAACAAACCCGATTGCGCAGATTTGTAATCCGTGCCCACTACGCATATCACATTAGCCATTCAAAACAAATACAACAATACGACCGACATTTCATGCTCCAAACCTGCATAATTCCGCGCTGAACTAAAACAATAAGCTACTATCTTTTTACAATTATCGAACATTCGCGTTGAGGATTTAGATTTGTTTTGAAATGCACGATGGTAACTAAACTTAGAGTTTCATCTGTCCTACAAACTGTTACAAGCAAAAAATCCCAAACGCTGATTAGAATTTGGGATTTAAAAAAATCAATTTAAAAAACTATTACTCTCTTAAAACCTTCATCGTTTTGGTTTCGCTGCCCGAAGATACTTTTACCAAATAAGTTCCAGAATGCAACCTCGACATGTCGATCTTTGCTTCTTTGGCATTGACGCGCTTCAGGATCACTTCTTGCCCCATCAGGTTGTAAACCGAAACGGTCTCGATTTGGTCTGCAAAGGAAAGATTCAAAACATCCTTTACGGGATTGGGATATACTGTCATTCCACTATTTTCAAATATTTCATTACCCAATGCATTCTGACACGATACCGATACTATTCTATCGGTAAGCGAACTTCCGCAGGCGGCATTACTGTGCATGAACACACGGACAAACCCAGTGTTCGAGCCTGACGCCCAATTGTATGGCGCCTGACCGCTTCCCAACACCAGATTACCCGTAAGGTTAGTGACGGTAAAATAATCAGTGTTAGTCGTACTTCTGAAAGTATACTGTTTGTTGGTCTGGATTCCAATTTCAAGATATTGCCCCGCTTTCATACCGTTGGCCAATTCTATCAGGCTTCCGGTGCATTGCGGAAGATCATTCGCTATATTGATTTTTCCATAGGTGGCGCCGTTGCATCCTCCAACACCATTGACCAATGTAGTAAAGCTTCCCGCTGCCTGCCATACACTATAAGACGAACCGCAATTAGCCCTAACCCAATAGTAATAGGTTGTTGCTGGACTTAATGGGCTTGCCAAAACATTGATGCTTAAACCCGTACCACTTGGCGTTGTTGATGCGTTAGGGGCAACATTGGCAGTACTAAGCACCACATCGTATGTATCGAACGAATTATTGGCAACCCAGCTCAGCCTTACAGAATTTGAAGTGATATTAGACGCAGAAAACCCACTTGGAGGCGCACATGGAGGCGGTCCGGTTAAAGTCGTAAAACTTCCGCCTGTGACCCAGGCAGATTTGAAAGCGCCGCAATTAGATCGTACCCAAAAAAAGTAGACCGTACTCGATGCCAATCCGTTTACCGTAACATTTAAGCTTGCCGAGTTTCCTGTCGGTGTTGTTGCGGCTGTCGGAGCGGAATTCGTCGTAGACACAAAATAGTCGTATCCGCCACTTGGCGTTGCAGGCGAGGAATAATTTAATACAACACTGCTTGTTGTTACACCGCTTGAACTTAAATTCGTTGGTGCCGAACAGGGCGGTTGGGTACATTTAATAAATCTAGTTCGGTTTGCAGCCTGCACACCACAAGTACTGTTTGCATAAGTATGGTATCGGATTACACCTGAAATGGCACCTGAATTCCAAATTAAAGGTGAGGCCCCAAAAGAGTAAACTGCTGTTCCGGCTTCATTGGTAATTGAAATATAGTCCGAGGTGTTTGAACTCGTAAAAGTATATTGAATGTTGGCGTAAATATTCACTTTAGAAAATTCGGAAGCATAGGCATCGGCAACGATACTTTCCTGATTTCCGGTACATGCCGGCGAATAGGTAGCTTGAGGATAAAGACCAAAAGTGGCCGTATTGCAGAACGGCGTAAAGTCATTTGTAGTAACCTGTATTGGGCCGATCCATGGGTTGGGTGCATTGATGCATTCGCTTCTAACCCAAACATAATAGATTGTATTCTCATATATATAAGTAAGCTGTTCATTTATCAGCCAGCTGTTGCCGTTGATTCCCTGTTGCGTTTCAATGGTCGGATCCGTTGGTGTCGCAGGATTCTGTGAGGCATAAATCTGATACGTGGGCGATGTTCCCTGCCAATTCACCTGAAAAGAATTAGAGCTGATATTCGAAGCCACTAATGAAGAAGGATTCGAACACGGACCGTTGCACGTAACAAACCTAGTTCTGTTGACATCCTCGGTCGCACACGCAGCATTCTTGTGCAGGTAAAATCGAACGACTTCGTTACTTCCCGGACTAAGTTGTTGCGGACCTTGCCCAGCCGCGTAAATAACTATGCCGCCACTGTTGGTAATGGTGATGTAATCTGTTGCAACACTGCTACTGAAAGTATATAATTCTCCAGCGGTCAGCGACACATTAGAGTATTCGCCAGCATAAGCGTCTGCGGCAAGCGCCAAAGGAACGCCGGTACACGGAACGGTAAAAGTGCCTGTAGGATACAAGGTGCCATTGGTACACTGGGCGTAAGCAGTACTAGCTGAAAAGATCAGCAACAGTAAAACCGAAAGATGAAGTCTCGATTTTAAAAAAAAGGGTAGATTTTTCTTCATGGTATGATCTAATTTTAATGTATAGAAGTGATTAGTGATCAAATCTAAAACATTGAAAAAATTAAATTTTCACCAATGTATATTCGCAATAAGAAGAAAACATATTCGTTAGCGCCCGTTGTATATTCGCTTATCTGGAAAATCCTGATACTAAAGCGTCTCCAGCAGCTGTAAAAACTGCTCTTTTTTCCTGACTGCCAACGGTATTATTTTTTTGTCTTTCAGGATAATCCTGTTGCCGCCATCTGATTTGATGTAATGATCGAAATATGCCATATTGATCAAATGCGACTGATGTGTCCTGAAAAAATTATAAGGCGCCAGTATCGCATCATAATCCTTAAGTCCAGTAGAAACTAGGAGTTTTGGTGCATTGACGAAATGAAATGTGGTGTAATTCCTGTCGGCTTCACAGTGGATTATATCCTGAATATTGATAGAGTATATCTTATCGCTCGTTTTCAATAGCAGCTTGGGTATGTTGTTTGGGCGCTCTAGATTTGAGAACAGATTATTGAGTTTCATTTCAAAAACTTCCTTGTTCGAGGAATCTTCGACCTTCTTTACCGCTTCTACCAACTCATCTGGGTCAAGTGGTTTCAACAAATAGTCAATCGCAGAAAAACGAAAAGCGCGAATCGCAAAGTCTTCAAACCCTGTGATAAAAATGACTTTAAATGTCAGTGGCTTCAGTTTTTGCAGCAAATCAAAACCGGTCCCATCCAGCATTTCCACATCAAGGAAAACCAAATCTGGTGAAATTTGCCGGATTAATTTTACACCGCTTTCTACCGAATCTGCTTCTCCAATAATAAAAACATTCGGACAATAGGACTTGATAATATCGGTGTTGGCTTTTCTAATTTCTTCGACATCATCGATAACAACTGCTCGTAACATATCTTTTAATTTTCGTAAATATAGGGGATTTCAAAATTTATTTTTGCGCCTACGATGCGTTGTTCCTCATCGATGATATTTTCAAGACGCCATTCGAAATTTTCCTTTTTAGTGTAATTAATAAGCCGCTCTTTGGTCATAGCAACTGCTAACGATTTGTGATTGCTTTCTTTTTTTGTTTGTTCGAAACCGCTTCCGTTATCGGTCAATTCAAAAAACAATTGCGATTCTTTCATATAAAACCGGATGCCAACCTGACCATCTTCTTGTTTGTTTTTCAATCCGTGTTTAATCGCATTTTCAATAAAAGGTTGTGTCAGCATTGGCGGAACATAAACCATTGCCACATCAACATTTGGATCCACATTGATTGTAAAAGCAAACCGGTTACTGTATAAGAGTTGTTGTATCACGAGGTAATTCTCGAGCATCGCGATTTCTTCTTCCAATGAAATATAGCCTTCATTGGAATTTTCAAGAATCTGGCGCGTTAATTTGGAGAACCTTGTTAGGTAGTTCACCGCTTGTTCGTCTTTTTTGTTGTATATCAGGCTCTTGATGTTATCGATGGAGTTGAATACGAAATGCGGATTCATCTGACTCAGCAACAGTTTTTGCTTCAAATCATTTTTTTCAAATGCAGCGATGCGTTGCTTCTGCTTGCTGTTGCGATATAAAAACCAGCCGCCCATGGCCAACAATACTATCACTGCGAAAAGCAAAATCAATAGGTTGTTTTTAGTAGCGTTATCTTTTTGGGTTTTTAATTTGTAACGGTACTCTTTTTTCTCAAAATTGTATTGAAGCTGCTGCCTTTCGAGTGCATTACGACTTTGGTCGACATTGACAGAATCCTTTAATTTATCGATAAAAAGATGCATCCTTAGTGCTTTTTCATCGTTATGACGCTCTTGGTTTAATTTAAACAACAGTTCCGAGGTTTGTTCTTGTAATGTCGAAGATTTTGCTTTGATCGCTAAATCCAATCCTTTGGTCAAGTAAAAATCGGCTTTATCAAATATTTTCTTCTTGTAATAGAATTCCCCAAAACGGGCATAAACATTGGCTTCTGTAGTTGGATTGGTGCTAAATTTTAAAGCTTCTTTTAGTTTTTTTTCAGCCTCATCAAATTTAGATTCTTCTATTTCAACCCGGGCAATCTTGGCTAAAATGATGCTGGTTGTTTTGAAGTCATGAATCTTTTTTGAATACGAAAGCGCTTTGGAAAAATGATCGAGTGCTTTTGGGTAATCTTTTAATAAAAAATAGGCTGAGCCGCAATTCACATACAATTCAGATCGGGAATAAATATTTTCGGGTGTTTCCTCTTTGATTTTTTCAAGTAAGTGTAAGGCATTTTTATAATATCCAATGGCTCTTTTATACTCGTTCAAATCGCTGTAAGCCGATCCTATATTAGAATAGCAATATGAAATTCCGTCTATATTTTTAGGATTATACTTTTCAAAGTAATTTAACGCCTCAAGATAACAAGCAATGGCTTTTTCATAATCATTAATACCTGCGAGAAAACCACCTTTGGAAATAATGGCATAACTCATCTCATTATAAACCTTGATCGACTTAAACAACGCTATGCTTCTGTTGAAACTTTCATTCGCTTTGATTACATTTCTCTGTGTATCATAAAGGACTCCCAAATTGTTATAATAGGCACCTAAATAGCTCGTGTATTTTATACGCAATTCCGGACTGTTATTTTTTTTTAATGACTTTATGGCTAATTTTCCCATGACATCATTCCAATAACTATAAGCACTTTGTGAATAAAATTGATCGACAAGGTTTGCAATAACATACAATCTGGTCGTATCATGCAATTTCGGGTTTTGCAAAATGCGTTTCAATGAATCGGTAACCTTTTCTTGAGCAGGTGCATTTGAGTACCATAAAAACACGAAAAAAACAGCTAAGCATTTCAGCTTTTTTATCATAGGGTTTGATTGGATCATAAACAGATGAATCTTGCGTTGCTAATTTTCGTAAATATATGGGATTTCAAAATTTATTTTGGCTCCAACCACACGTTCCTTATGGTCAAGAACATTATCCATATGCCATGCAAAATTTGCTTTTTGGGTATAACCAATCAATCGTTCTTTGGTCAGTGTAACGCCCATTGATTTGTGATTTTGCTCTTTCTCCTCCTGATCAAAACCGCATCCGTTGTCGCGAACTTCAAAATATAACAAGGATTCATTTTTGTAGAAACGGATGGACACTTTGCCATTTTCCTGTTTGTTCTTTAACCCGTGTTTGATGGCATTTTCTATGAAAGGCTGCGTCAGCATTGGCGGAACATACATAGTTTCCGTATCGATCGTATTTGCAACGTCAATAGTAAAAGTAAATCGGTTGCTGTATAGAAGCTGCTGTATCACGAGGTAATTTTCGAGCATCTCAATTTCCTCGCGCAACGAAATATAGCCTTCATTCGAGTTTTCAAGAATCTGGCGTGTTAATTTGGAAAACCGTGTCAAGTAGTTGACCGCCAGTTCGTCTTTCTTGTTGTATATCAGGCTCTTGATGTTATCGATGGAGTTGAATATGAAATGTGGATTCATCTGACTTAACAGAAGTTTTTGCTTTACGGCTTGTTTTTCTAAATCAGAAATCAATTGCTTTTGTTTCATCTTTGAAAAATGATTCTGAAAAATAAAAGCTAAGAAAAACAATCCTACAACAAGCAGAAAAACAACAGAGGTTGCCAGCCAAAAAATTAATTTTAATTCGCTTTCGCTTTCCATACGCCAATTATTAGTAAAATCCGCCATACGGCACAAAATAGAAAGTTGTAAATGTAATAATCCCAAAACATTTCATAACCTTTTCTATAGAGATAATCGGTCAACAAAAACAATATAATTGCCAAAGAAAAATAGAATACAAATCCAAAAACAAAATAGAAGTCAGGAGCCTCAAGGAATGGTGTTTTTGTGCCGCTTAAAAAATTACTTCTGAACCACAAAAAAGTACAGATCATCACAAAAAAAGTTACAAACAACGTCAAGTAAGAATCTGTTTTCAGGCAATTGTATACATCCCATGTGTAAATGAAATAGGAATACAAAATGATAAAAGTCGTGGCGCTCGCTTTAAAAAACGAGCGATATAATGGGTTTAAAATATGCTTGAAATAAAACCAAATCGTCAAAAATTCAAACAAGGTATAAACCATAAAAATATGGGCCGTTTGAAAACGGTATTTTGTATGATAATCGATGATGGTCCCTGCAATTTCAATAGCAGAAATAATTGAAATCAACCACAAAAAAGGGATAATAGGTTTATGGGCACGTATTGTATTTTTTTTTAGCAGTAGGATGGGTATGAAACCAATACCATTTATAAGATACATCAATGGTTCTATCATCTTATACGGTGTTCTTTTTGATTATTGTATTAGTGGTCGAAACGAATTTGGAAAAACGATGCATAAAAATATTTTCGTGAATATAGCATATGACAAATATATACAAATAAAAAAGCCGTAATTCGATTCCAATCGGGATTTATATTTTTACACTTACTTCTAATGCAACGTAATAGGTCTTATAACTAATATATAAACTCTAGTTAAATTATTGAAAAGAGTTTTGTTTCATATACCATAAAAAAAACCGCAATCCTTCATGAATAAAGGATTGGCGGTAGGATGTGGAGTCGGGGAGAGTAACTCCGCTGCACTCCTGAACGCCATACCTGCAAATGCAATTTACTGCCTTTTGCAAAGACAGACCCCTATAAATGAAAAAATCCATTCAAGTAAACTTGATGGATTTTTATCATTTACACTCGCAATCAAATTGCGCTTGATGTGGAGTCGGGGAGAGTCGAACTCCCGTCCAAACAAGCAACTAAAAAACTTTCTACACGCTTATTTCCTGTTTGAATTTTCGACATTGGGCTAGGACAGAAACAACCACCAAACGCTTAGCTCCTGAAGTTTTCGTCACC
>JANPJB010000092.1:0-9144 GCA_031425295.1 Flavobacterium sp.
TGTAACGCAAGGTGACAACGTGAAAACACTTCGTGTGATCAAAAGATAAGTAGATTGTCTTTAATAATAGAAAACCGCTCCAGAAATGGAGCGGTTTTTTTATGTTTAAAATTTCATATTTGGGAATTGATTAGAAGGAAAATAATTAGAAAAAGGCATGTATATTAAAAAAAATGTTCTTAAAATCTCCACGCCAACGAGCCTCCCTTTCGTAAACTAAAAGGATATCCTTTCGATCCGTCGATATCAACGAATATTGATACCGCGTTTATAAACGACCTTGTTTCTAAAGTAATCTGGGAAAGAACCCTTGAATCGGGACCAGTTGGTGAATATCTTGAGGTCATCGATTACGATTCCACGATCGGCAAATTTTACAGTTCGGTCAATCTGAATGATTCTTATATTCTAGCACAAGATCGACTCGAGCCTAGTGAGATCAATCCGATGTTCCACCAACAGTTGTCAACCTCACTCATCAATATTAACTTTCATTTTGAATACTTTATTTATTAAACAAGTCAGTTTACTCTTCCTTACCGTAATATGTTAAAGCCTCAGAAATTCCAACCAACATTACATATTATTAATATGCCCGGAGCCTGATTAATTAACGCCGCGGAAAGCCCTTCATTGAAGAGCTTTTTACGTTTCAGTACTTTCTTTATTTTTATAAATCCTATATTTTACGGAGCGAAAGTATAATGAACCTTTCAATGTCCAATCATTACAAACTAGAGGGCAAAGAAGTTGACAAGGCTTAAATCGAGTTTTTCGGTACGTTTATTCTATGTTCAAATAATGAAGAAAACTTTATTAAGACACTTCAATTCAACAATCTAAAAACTGTGGCGGTACTTTTTTAGGAGCGTTGAAGGAGAGGCAATCGAAATTTATCATTTTTACAAAATCAGATGCAGTTGCCTCGTCGATTAATTCAATCCAACGGCTGAATACGATTATTTAAAAGGTAGTCCAGCTGAAGCGGGAAATCAAACGGACATTGTTGTAACCGAATCTTTTAATTTCCCTACTGTTTTTTTGAAACCACAAAACTGAAAATTCTGAATTGTATTAAAAGGTGTAGTATGATTTTCTGTAAAACATTTTACGGCTTCAAAATTTTTACGGAAAGTATTCTTCATCGTGCTTTCGGAATATTGTTTTATTTCTAATCCGCTACATTTTAAAGGTCCGCTTTCTGAAAACGTTCCCAAAAGAAAATTTCCATCTTGGTTGATTGCACTTCCGATCAGCGCAACATATTTATTAATATTTTCTTCTTCTGTCAAAAAATGAAAAACGGCTCTATCGTGCCAAAAATCAAACGTTACTTCGGGTTTGAATTCGGTAATATCAGAAACAATCCAATTCACTTGATCTGCTTGATTTCCCAACCGCTTTTTTGCCCGTTCCAAAGCAAATTCTGAAATGTCCAATACCCAAATATTTTCATACCCTTTTTCTAACAATGCATCAACCAAATTACTGTCGCCACCACCAATATCAATTATATTGGAGGATTTAGACAGGTTTAAATGCGCTAAATAATCCATCGAAGTTTTGGGATATTGCTGTGTCCAACTGACTTCGCTTGGTTGTTTTGTGGCAAAAACATTTTCCCAGTGGGATTTATTATTTTCCATCATGATGATGCTTTACAACAACCGTCTAAAGAAGCAATTCCTTCTGAAGTAGCTTTCACTTCGTCTGCATCGTATCCTAACTTTGAAATTGCCATTTTTATAGTTTGTAAGTCGGTCTTTTTAGAATTGTAATATACTGTAAAGGTCATTTTTTTATCATCAAGCTCATACATTTTCACGCCTTTAATTTTTAGCATTTCTGTTTTAAATTTCAATCCACAGGTTTCGCATTCCTTGCAATGGTCACAGTTTAAAGTAGTTTTGATAACTGCTTTCTGATTTGTTTTTTGTGCCAATGCGGCGTTACTTGCAAAAAAAGCAAATACAAGTAACATTAGCGCTTTTAAGATTATTCTTTTCATATGTTTATATTCATTGTTTTTTCAAAGGTACTAAAGGTTTTCTGTTTTTAATAATTCAAATTTAAACCAATTCCAAATCCCATATCACTGTCATAATGCGTTCTGACACTCAAATTTCTTTTGATGATGTAGCGCAATCCTGCCATGTATTCTTTATCGGTATTCCACATTAAATCCATACGAATTCTTTTGGAAACGGGAATATCCATGCGTTCTAATTGAAACCTGACATTACCATCAGTAAACACTTCAGCTTGTGCTTTTATAAGCATGGGTAACGTATATTCAAGACCTGCGCTAAAAACAGAACGCTTGTCTTTTGTATTAGATTGTCCAAATATATTGCTTTCCATTTCGCCTTCTTCCATTTCCCTATAGCGCCAATCGAAGCCTACAAAGGGCATTAACCATTGCATTTTGCCAATATATCGTCCAATGTGTGTTTCGGTTTCATATCCGTGATGGTCATTATAGCCCAATCGCCATTCTGTGCCGATGCTCCAACGTGTATTACTCAACATTGTCATACCATCGTTTCCATTCGTAGCAAAATCGTTTTCTGCCATAAAGTGAAATTTACGATCTTCGCCATACAATTTTCGTTGTGCTAACTTTGGATTTGGAATTAATGGATTTGCTGCTTGGTTTTCATAGGTAAAAATACGTCCCATTCCGGCCATCATGTGATACAGAATATGACAATGAAAGAACCAATCGCCCGCTACATTTGCATTGAACTCTAAAACATCGGTTTCCATTGGCATTAAATCGACAGTGTTTTTTAGTGGCGCATAGTCGCCTTGACCATTTAAAATTCTAAAATCGTGACCGTGTAAGTGCATTGGATGCCGCATCATACTGTTATTGTATAAAGTGATACGGACATTTTCACCTTTCTTAATTAATATTTTATCGCTTTCTGAAATTACTTTATTGTCTAAACTCCATACATAGCGATTCATGTTTCCTGATAATTCAAACCGCAATTCCTTTACTGGTGCATCATTTGGAAGTGTTGTTTTTGTTGGAGACTTTAACATCGCATAATTTAAAGTAGTGATATCTGAAAGTTCATTGCTGTTGTAATCTTGCTCAGACATTTTCATATTTTCCATTTTGTCTGCTTTTTTTGATGTGGCTTTTCCTGTAATCTCTGGATACATTACTACGTTCATGTCCATTTGATTGTACGACATCTGCATTCCCATATCGTCTAAGTCACCATTCATTTTCATCATTCCATTCATCATTTTCATTCCGTCAAAATATTTTAATTTTGGTAATGGTGCAATCAATTGCTTGATGCCATCACCAATATAAAGGGAAGCTGATTTAGTTCTGTCTTCTGGAGTTACAAGGAATTCAAACGCAGTATGATCAGCAGGAATAGTAACAACCACATCATAGGTTTCAGAAACTGCAATTAGTAATCTATCGACTTCTACAGGCTCAACATCGTTCCCATCATTGGCAACAACAGTAATTTTTCCGCCGGCATAGGTCAGCCAAAAATAAGTTGATGCGCCACCGTTTGAAATTTGCAACCGTACTTTATCGCCACCTTTGAATTGTGAAAGTTGGCTTTCATTTTTACCGTTGATTAAAAATTTATTGTAATACACATCGCTCACGTCCATGGCATTCATTCGTTTCCATTCGTTGGCAACTTTGGTTTTGAAATGTCCTTGTTGGATTGCTTCTAAATAACTTTGGGTGGTGCCTTTTTGAATAGCAAACCAGTCGGTAGCATTGTGCAACATTCGATGCACATTATTGGGATTTAAATCAGTCCATTCGCTTAAAATTATGGGAACTGTTGGCAAGTCGTCAATGCCTTTTATGAAAGTTTCGTCTTCGGGTTTTTTATTTAAAATCATGGATCCGTACATTCCAATTTGTTCCTGCAAACCCGAATGACTGTGGTACCAATGGGTTCCGTGTTGTATAATTGGAAACGAATATTTGTGCGTTGTTCCTGGCGCTATTGGCATCTGCGTTAGATAAGGCACGCCATCTTCTTTGTTGGGCAACATCAATCCGTGCCAATGCAACGAAGTGCTTTCTTTTAGTTCGTTATGCACAGAAATTTCGGCAGTATCGCCTTCGGTAAAGGTTAATGTTGGCATTGGAATCTGACCGTTTACAGCGATGGCTCTAGTTGGTTTATTACCAATAGTGACGATCGTGTCACGAACATATAAATCGTATTTAACTGTTTTAGCTATTGTTCTAACTATTTCTTTATTTTCAGGCGTTAATTTTTCTAAGATTAAGTCTTTAGTTTTTTGTGTTTCATTAATTGGTGCTGCAGCTTCTTCTTTTGTTTGAGAAATTACTTTTTCTGTAGCGACTGGTTTTTTTACAACCGCTTTTTTTATCGGTTTCGCTTTTTCCTTTACTAATGCCATTCCACATTTTGGACAGTTTCCGGGTTTCGGTGCATGAATTTCGGGATGCATGACACAGGTATAAAAAGTTTGTTGTGTTTCTTTTTTTTGTTGTGCATTCGCAAAAAATCCGATTGAAAAGAAGATGATTATAAGAACTATTTTTTTCATTATACTTTACTTAAAGTTTTAAATTTCGCACTCGTAACGCATTTACAATAACGGACACAGAACTAAACGACATCGCTAAAGCGGCAATCATTGGCGATAATAAAATTCCGAAAAACGGATATAACACTCCTGCTGCTATTGGCACACCAAGTACATTATAGAAAAAAGCGAAAAACAGATTTTGCTTGATGTTTCTCATCACAGCGTGGCTTAAATTCTTGGCTTTTACAATGCCTTGTAAATCGCCTTTGACTAAAGTTATTTTGGCACTTTCAATGGCTACATCAGTTCCAGTTCCCATTGCGATTCCTATGTCGGCTTGCGCTAAAGCAGGTGCGTCATTGATACCATCACCAGCCATGGCTACAATTTTGCCTTCGGCTTGTAATTTTTTAATTTCTTTGAGTTTGTCCTCGGGTAAACATCCTGCTTTATAAGAGGATACGTGTAATTGATCAGCAACTGCTTTGGCTGTATTTTCATTGTCGCCGGTCAGCATAATAACTTCGACACCTTGGCGCATTAATTCTTTGATGGCTGCTGCGCTTGATTCTTTAATAGCATCGAAAATAGACACAAAGCCTACTGCAACACCATCAACAGCGATATATGAAACAGTTTTTCCTAGTTTTTGTTCGGTACTAATTTTGTTTTCTATAGCATCAGCAACGGTTGCTTTGATTTGCTCCATTAGTTTTTTATTGCCTAACGCAACTTTTTTATCGGTTACTGTTCCTGTAACTCCTTTGCCTGCAACGGCTTCAAAATCTTTAACTTCAATTAATGAAATGGATTTTGTTTTAGCGTAATGCACAACAGCTTGTGCCAATGGATGTTCACTATATTGGTTTAACGAAGCAATGTTTTGTATTAAATCATTATCGTTGTTATCTGATGCATAAATTTTTTCTACTGATGGTTTTCCCTCTGTAATGGTTCCTGTTTTATCTGTAATGAGTACGTTAACCTTATTCATATTTTCTAAAGCTTCAGCATTTTTGATTAAAACGCCTGATTGCGCCCCTTTACCAACACCAACCATCACTGACATGGGCGTTGCCAATCCTAAAGCACAAGGACAGGCAATAATTAAAACGGCAATAGCATTTATAAATCCGTAAACTAATGCAGGTTCGGGACCAAATTTTGCCCAAATGAAAAAGGTAATGACAGAAATAATCACAACAATGGGCACAAAATATTTGGCTATACTGTCTGCTAATTTTTGGATTGGTGCTCTGGAACGAGAAGCCTCATTTACCATTTGCACAATTTGTGAAAGCAAGGTTTCTGAACCCACTTTTTCAGCTACCATCACAAAGGATTTGTTACCGTTGATTGTTCCGGCAATGACGTTATCGTCTTTCTTTTTGTCTACCGGAATGGGTTCGCCAGTAATCATGGCTTCATCAATGCTACTCGCTCCATCGGTTATTTTTCCATCCACAGGAATTTTATCTCCAGGTTTCACTCTTAATAAATCGCCTTTTTTAATATCGTGGATGGATATTACTTTGTCACCTCCATCAATAACCAATGTAGCTTCGGTTGGTGCGAGTTTTAATAATTCTTTGATGGCTCCGCTGGTTTGACTGTGGGCTCTCGCTTCTAACAATTGCCCTAACAAAACTAAAGTCAATATTACTGTTGTGGCTTCAAAATAAAGCAGCACTGTGCCATGCTCAGTTTTAAATTCACTTGGGAAAATATCAGGGAAAAACATTCCGACTACACTAAATAGAAAGGCTACACCTGTTCCAATTCCGATCAGCGTAAACATATTCAAATTCCAAGTAATTAGCGATTTCCAAGCCCGGACAAAGAATATCCAACAGGCATAAAAAACTACAGGGAGCGAAAGAAATAATTGTACCCAATTCCATTTTGAGGCTTCCATTAGTTGCAATAAAGGATTGTTGTGTGCCATTTCTATCATGGCAATAGCGAAAATGGGAACTGTAAACACAACCGCTATTTTCATTTTCGTAACCAAATCTTTATACGTCTTTTGATCTTCGGTATCACTAGGATTCATAGGCACTAAATCCATTCCGCAAATAGGACAGGAGCCCGGAGTTTCGCTAATTACTTCAGGGTGCATTGGACAAGTATATAATGTTTTGCTGACCGTCAAATCAGGTGCTTTGACTAAGTCCATTCCACATACTGGACAGTCGCCTGCTTTGTCATAGACTTTTTCACCTTCACAATGCATGGGGCAATAGTATTTGCCATTAGCATTAACGGGAATTTTGATTTCATTTTTATCGCTGTGGGAAGGCTTAGCGCAACAAGATTTTGCAGTAGGTTCGTTGGTCGCTACCTCTTGAGGCATTTTACCATTGGTCATTTCAATGGTGTATTTTCCAGCAGCTGTTAATGCTTCTTGCAACTGTGTTGTTGGAATATGTTTTTCCATCGTTATGGTTGCGATTGGTGGATTTAATGAAACTTTTGCTTCAACGCCCTCAATTGCGTTCAATGTTTTTTCAACTTTAGAGCGACAACCATCGCAAGTCATTCCGGTAATGTTGTAAGTATGTATCATCTTTATAATTTTAATACAAATTTCTATCACAACCGATTTTTACATTTGCATCATTTTGGGTTTGATATGCAAAATTTATAAATCCTCTATTTGCTTTCTTTTGAGGGTTTTTATATTCTTGAAGTAGGTTGGCGAAAAGCCAGTTACTTTTTTGAACTGATTGCTCAAATGTGAAACCGTACTGTAATTTAAAGAATAAGCAATTTCACTTAGTGAGCATTCATCATATATAATTAACTCTTTTACTTTTTCAATTTTCTGATTGATGAAATACTTCTCAATCGTAGTATTTTCGACTTCTGAAAACAGATTACTCAAGGTATTATAGTCTTGATGCAGTTCTTGTGAAATATAATCGGATAAGTTACTTTTCAAATCATTGTTTTTATTTTGTACCAAATCAATAATGAGTGTTTTAATCTTATTGATAGTTTTACTTTTTCTGTCATCAATTAAATCAAAACCAACAGCACGAAGGTTTTTTAATAATTCGTTTTTTTGATTTTCGTTAATTTCATTTTGTAATTCGACTTCGCCGAGCTCCACAGCGATAGGATTAATATGTTGACTTTCAAACACAGATTTAACCACTAACTTACAACGACTACATACCATATTCTTAATGTAAAGCTTCATATGTTTAAATTTTATTTTTTAGCGGTAATGTAAAGTATGCTATGCCAGTTCGCAAGCTCAGTTCGCTTTTTTAATCATTGGTGTTTTAGCTCACAATATTTTATTTTCATCATGAAAAAAGTATTCTTTTCAGCCATAGTAATGGCTTTCGTATAATTTAAATTGCAGATTAATTTCTGCATTATAATGCTACAAAATAGTATTGTGTAGTACGTTACAATTTGCACGATTTAAATTACATAATTCATACTCATATTTTACTTGAATGCATTAAAAAAGTTGTACTCCAAATTAAAATAAAAACCGTTTGGAGCCGTCCTTAACATTGAACTTACCAACTCTTGTCGGTACGCTAAATCTATTCGTGCCTGACTATTAATTATAAACTGAATTGCAGGAACCACATCAAGATAGGATTTACCGTCTTCGTTTATGGTTTGTCCGACAAATTCAAGCATTAAATTGATGTTGGTTTGCTTGAAACTGGTGTACTTTTTTGGGTACATCAATCTACCAAAAGACAAAGTGTAGTTAGTCGCATGATCTCCCAAATCATCCGGAAAAGGATAATTGGGTTTGTTATCAAATGCCTTTTCAAAACTTAGGGATGAACTTATAGCGACTTTTTTTATCAATTTAGTTGCCACCAATCCTGTTTCAAAACCAGTATTGTGTCCCATGATTTCAATTTGTTCCTGATGGATATCCGAATTATTGAAACTGTATCTTCCGAATGCCGCCAAACGAAAATGACTGTTTAAATCGTCGGTTGAATAAAAACGGTATTTGGTATAGAAACTTCCGCCTTCGGTTACCAATTGGTTACTACGATTACTCACAAAGGCAGAAGCCCTAAACATTAGATTTTTATTCAATCCATAAGTAAGCTCTGGCATTAAGTGATAATTATAACCCGATACAAATTCTTCTTTAAAAAGCGATTGTGCAAGCCGAACGCTTAATGTATTTGCCGGAACATTACTGGCAGGATCGGTAACTACAAACAACTCCTGACTGTAATTTTGTTGAAATGCAAATACGAATAACAAAATGAAAAACTTCCTCATTAGTTCAAATATTTAATATGAAAATCGTCTTCGTTGTTTGCATTATAGGTTACAATGTTCTTGAGTGATTTTGATAGTTTCTTAAATTCTTTTTCTGTAACATAGCCTTTGTCTAAAATTTGAATTTGTACTTCAGCATTATTATTTGAAGCATTATTAACGACAACATACGCACTTTGTTTGATGGTTTCAGCGTTGGTTGTGAGCACCAGTGAACCGATAAAGAAACCTGCTTTTTCAACTTTTTCCTTAAGTACTTTTGGACTTACTGTATTACCTTCTGCAAGTGTAACTGTAAATGTATTGGTGTTTAAATCGGTTGCTACA
>JANPJB010000093.1:0-3811 GCA_031425295.1 Flavobacterium sp.
TTATCCTTTCAAAGCTTCGCTATTTAAAGATTTGAAAAAATTGCATTTTTTCTTATCCTTTCAAAGCTTCCGCTCCACCAACGATTTCAAGGATCTCGTTTGTAATGGCTGCTTGACGTGCTTTGTTGTATGTTAATTTTAATTGGTCTCTGAGTTCCGTTGCGTTATCGGTTGCCTTGTGCATCGCCGTCATACGCGCGCCGTGTTCTGAAGCGAATGAATCTCTAATGGCTTTGTACAATTGTGTTTTCAGTGATTTTGGAATCAAGGTTAACACGATTTCTTCTTTGGACGGCTCGAAAATATAATCTCCTGAAATGGCTACGCTATCGGAAACGATGGGTGCCAATGGCAGGAATTGTTCTGCCTGAACGATTTGTGTCGCAGCATTTTTGAACTGGTTGTATACCAAAACGATCTTATCAAACTTTCCGGTTACGAAAAGTTGGATCAATTCATCTGCAATTTCGGCTACAGTATCAAAAGTCAGGTTGTCAAATATGGCGTTGTTGTTCGAAATGACGGTGTTTGTTTTACGCATAGCGTCATTTCCTTTTTTACCGATGGTTAGGAATTCTACCTGTTTTCCGGCATACACTTTCTCGGCAAGATTGCGACTTTCTTTGATTACATTCGTATTGAACGCACCAGCCAATCCACGGTTTGAGGTAATGGTTACGATCAGTACTCTTTTCACTTCACGTTGTGTGGTGTATTCACCGCCGACATCGCCATCAAGGGTGGCCGAAAGATTCTGTAACAATTCCGTTAGTTTTTCGGCATAAGGGCGCATCGCTGTAATCGCATCTTGTGCTTTTTTAAGCTTTGCTGCAGAAACCATTTTCATCGCTGATGTGATTTGCATCGTAGACGAAACGGAAGTAATTCTATTACGGATTTCCTTTAAGTTTGCCATTTTTTATTATTTTGCATGATGAATTTTGAATTATAAATTGTGGCAACCATTCAAAATTTATAATTCAAAATTCAAAATAATATTAGTTGTATTTCGCTGAAATTTCCTTTGCTGCATTTTCGATAACATCCGTTATGGTGTCATCTAATTTTCCTGCTTTCAGAGCGTTAAGCGTGTCTTTATGTTTGGTGTTCATGTATTCCAAGAAATCTTTTTCGAATTCTTTTACTTTGTTCACCGGAACATTTCTAAGCAAGTTTTTAGAACCCGCGTAAATGATCGCCACTTGACTTTCCACCGTATAAGGATCGTTCAAATCTTGTTTTAAGATCTCAACGTTTCTTCTTCCTTTTTCAATGACGTTTAAAGTAACGGCATCAAGGTCAGAACCGAATTTGGCGAACGCTTCCAATTCACGGAATTGCGCCTGGTCTAATTTTAACGTACCGGATACTTTCTTCATCGATTTGATCTGTGCGTTACCTCCAACACGGGATACCGAAATACCTACGTTGATTGCAGGACGTACTCCAGAGTTAAACAAATCTCCATCAAGGAAAATCTGTCCGTCTGTAATCGAGATTACGTTGGTTGGGATGTATGCAGAAACGTCACCCGCTTGCGTTTCGATAATTGGCAATGCTGTCAATGAACCGCCACCTTTCACGATTCCTTTTAAAGAATCTGGTAAGTCATTCATGTTCTTAGCGATCTCGTCATTGGCAATTACTTTACAAGCTCTTTCTAATAAACGAGAGTGTAAGTAAAAAACGTCTCCAGGATAAGCCTCACGGCCCGGTGGTCTTCTCAACAACAGAGAAACCTCACGGTAAGCAACCGCTTGTTTTGACAAATCATCATATACAATCAAAGCCGGACGGCCTGAATCTCTGAAATATTCCCCGATTGCAGCACCCGCGAACGGAGCGTATACCTGCATTGGAGCCGGATCAGAAGCATTAGCAGCCACGATAACCGTGTAAGCCATGGCACCTCTTTCTTCTAGCATTTTTGCGATTCCCGCAACAGTCGAAGCTTTTTGTCCGATCGCTACATAGATACAGAATACTGGTTTTCCAGCATCGTAGAATTCTTTTTGGTTCAAAATCGTATCCAAGCACACGGTAGATTTACCTGTTTGACGGTCACCGATTACGAGCTCACGTTGTCCGCGTCCTACTGGAATCATCGCATCAACTGCTTTTACTCCGGTTTGTAATGGTTCTGTTACTGGCTGACGGAAGATAACGCCCGGCGCTTTTCTTTCCAAAGGCATTTCGTATAAATCACCACCGATTGGTCCTTTTCCATCAATTGGAAAACCAAGTGTGTTGACGACACGTCCTACCATTTGCTCACCCGCTTTTAACGACGCAATACGTTGTGTTCTTTTGGCTGTCGATCCTTCTTTGATACCGGTTGATGGTCCTAAAAGTACGACTCCAACGTTGTCTTCCTCTAGGTTCAAAACGATACCTTCAAGTCCGTTGTCGAATTCGACCAACTCTCCATATTGAACATTCGATAGCCCGTAGATACGAGCAATACCATCTCCAACATTCAAAACCGATCCTACTTCTTCTAAAGTAGCACCTGATTCGAAATTCTCTACTTGCTTTTTTAATATTGCTGAAATTTCAGCAGGTTTAATTTCCGCCATAATTATTTATATAATAACTAGTTACTTAATTCTCTTTTTAATACTTGCAATCTGTTGGCTATCGAAGCGTTGTATTGCTGATCGCCTATTCTTAGGATGAATCCGCCGATGATTGCCGGATCTACTATATTTTCTATAACGACTTTCTTGTTTGAAAAGGTCAGGATTTTGGAAAGCACTTTCGCTTCCAATTCCGCGTCCATTGGGATTGCGGTGGTAACTGTGGCGGCTTCCATACCGTTCATTTCTTCGAACTGTCTGTTGTATTCTTTGGCGATATCAGCGAGGATTTCAAATCGTTTGTTTTCGAATAACAATTTAAAAAGACTGTTGGTCACGCCATTGCTCCCGGCAAAAACTTCGAGTAGCGCTTTCTCCTTAACCTCAACATTGACCGTCGGATTTTGGATGAACGCAGTCAGTTCGGCGTTGCCTTTGATGGTTGTAGCAATCATCTCCATGTCAATATTGACTTCTGTCGCAACACCCTTTGAGTGCGCGATGTCAAGAATTGCCTTGGCGTAACGGATTGCTGCTCTTGTACCTGCCATATTAGTTTAGTTTAGTATCACCCAACATTTTCTCCACCAACTTTACTTGGGCTTCTTTGTTCGATAATTCGTCTTTCAATAATTTTTCAGCGATCTCAAGAGACAATGATGATACCTGCGATTTCAATTCAGCCATAGCTGCATTTTTTTCACTTTCGATAGCGGCTTTCGCTTGCTCGATCATTTTTTGCCCTTGTGCTTGCGCTTCGTGCTTGGAATCAGCGATCATTTTCTCTTTGAGTTCACGCGCTTCTTTGAGCATGGCGTCGCGTTCCATTCTCGCTTCCTGCAAAATACGTTGGTTGTCGGCTTGCAAATTCTGCATCTCATTTCTAGCGTTTTCGGCTGAAAGCAATGCACTTCTGATGCCTTCTTCTCTTTCGTTGACTGCATCTAGGATAGGTTTCCAGGCGAATTTCTTCAACAACAAAATCAAGCCGATGAAAATCAACATCTGCCAGAAGAACAATCCGAACGAAAAATCATTTACTAACTTTTCCATAGTATATAGGTAAAATATTTATTGTCTTTAATTTAATTTTTAAATAAAAGCTGCAACCAACCGTTACAGCTTTTAAGTTTTTTCAATTACGATGCAAAGATTGCAGCGAAACCAATACCTTCAATAAGTGCAGCAGCGATAAGCATGGCTGTCTGGATTTTTCCAGTAGCCTCTGGCTGACG
>JANPJB010000094.1:0-7700 GCA_031425295.1 Flavobacterium sp.
AATTTCTGATGATGTGATTTGGGGAATTGTAGTCAATAATCTTCCTATTTTAAAAAGTGAAGTAGAAAATCTTTTGCCAGATTAGCACTTCTCACAACAGCTGTCACGACTTATTGCTCGATTTTCTTAGCCGGAAGATATCTGTTCACGAAAAAAATCTATCTTAGCGTAGAAAACTCGGTTCGCTTTTCCGCAACAAGACGTGGCAGCGAAACGTTAGCAGAAATTCTCTAAAACCACGGAGAATTCAAGAACCTAACGCAACACTTTTAATTTTTTAAATTTGTTGTAAATGGAAAAGAAACGTAATAGGTTGAACTTCGCCGAGCGATACTTTAGGAATGAAAAAATTAATGAAAAGTATGTTTTGTCAATGCTCATAAATGCTTTGGGAAGAGCCAAATACCTCCACCACCAAAAAAAGGCACTTTGGGTAAAGTGCCCTACACTTTTATAGCTGATTTTCCCTTTCCAAGGCATCAATAATTTCTGAAAGTTGTTCCGGATTTATGGGTTTTATTAGATAGTCCGATATTTCACTTATTTGTTTGGCCCTGTCTAAATGACCATGTAAATAGTAACTTTCTTACCCACCCGAGGTTTTAGTTTTATATATTCTTCCATAAACTGGAATCCATCCATTATTGGCATGTTGATGTCAAGTCTAAGTATTCAGTCCCTTTGTATTAAAATCTAAGCATGGTATCAGTAACTATTTACGATTTATTTACAATATTTACGTTATTATTTACAATCCAAGTCACTCAGTCTGAAAAATGTCAAACTAAATTCGCAGCATCAATTTAAAAGAATATGATACCTATGAAAAAAACCACCTATTTTCTGATCTTACCCCTGGTTGTGGTGAGCGGAGTAGTATTTGCTAATTGTGAACTTAAAAATGAAACTAAACCAGCTCCAAAGCCGTTATCCATTGCTGCGAAGAAAGCCAACTTGGATGAAAGGAAAAAATGGGAAGCTTCTCCTGACGGTTTAAAATACAAGGCTTGGGAGGTTTCTCCTGAAGGCAAAAAAGTGCATGGCAGTCATGATAAAATAAACAAATACATAAAGGCTTTTACCAATATGGAGGCCGTTGTAACCTCTCTTACTTTTCAGCGCGACGGGAAATCATCAGGAATAAAATGGCTTATCGTCCGCATTAATGGCGAAGAATACATGATGCAATTTAGTCCTAAGGATTTTCAGCAGTTGAATAGCCTGAAAATTAACGACAAAATAATTGTAAGAAGCCGCAGTGCAGGGTATTCGCCTAGTCATCCCTACTTGATTATATCGGGCGACTATATTGCGAGAAATAATAAGGTACTTTTTAAACGCGACTTAAGCAAAAATAACGGTTGCTAAGGATTAGGAACCTTGCAATTAGCGACAACGGCAATTTAAACCGTTGCTAACCGCTCAAAAACGCAAATAACGGTTCAACGAATTTCCCGTAGCGCCACTGGCAACACTGACATAAACCATTAAAGCCTGCAAATCAACAACTGCAGGCTAATCGCATTGTTCTCAAAATGCCTTTCAAGAATAATGAGGGATATTCCAATTATAAACAATTCAATCTTATTGGAGAAATTGCGGTTGGCTTTCCCGCAATGAGGCGTGAGAAATTTTATACGCCACTTTAAAAAACGAACGATCTGCGAAAATTTACAGTTTTCGTTTTACGATGAGGACATTTTTTGGCATTAACAACCGACCAAATTGAATTCTCATAATAGCATTCGCAGCGGAGATCCTTAAGAGTTCACTTCAAGCCTATATCCTTTGCCGCGTATAACAACAATTTTGATATTCGGATCAAGTTCCAATTTTTTTCTAAGTTTTGATATGAACATATCCAGACTGCGCCCCACAATAACACCTTCATCTTCCCATATCTCTTTTTGCAGTCGGTTTCTCGCTATAGTCTCGTTGGGAGATAATGCGAAAATGAGCAATACACGGGTTTCCGTTCCCGTCAGGTCGATTGTTTTTCCGTTGATCATCAGCTTCCGATTATTCGCATCGAACAACACCGAACCCAAAGTGAACATGCAAGTTGACTTGCCGTCAATTACAGTTTTCCGCGGCTTAAGAGATTCGAAAAAAATAAAACCAACAATGGCTAAAAATGGCAAGCCACCCAAAATATATCCATTCTTTGCGGTAATTATTCCTGTAGGTTTGAATTTAATGTTGATCTTATAACAGGCACTGGGTTGCTTTCTTCCTTTACAAGTTACAATATCCTCTTTTTTATTTTTGGATATAGCGTATCCATAGGCTATACTGGAGTTGCCACAGTTCAGAACATTAACAACATAATCACTGGCAAGGCGATCTTTGGCCAGCAAACGCTGCGTAATATTGATTAGGGAGTCGGGTTGAAAAGTTAGATCATTTTCAAACGTGATTTGGTACTCATTTTCAGCCATCTTTTTGACCGGAAGAACTCTTGATGTACTGTCGCCCGATTGTAAAAGTAGTTCATGTCCGATCCGGCGGAGTAAAACTTCCCTTCTTGCGATCGCAAAGTCATCACTGTCCTTCACACTGAAGGCCACGCAGATTACAGCCATAAATAAGAGTAGTATCAACCCGAACAAGTATTTTCGTTTTCCGGAGAAGAGAATTCGGTTATCAAACATAGTGTCAAATTTATAGTCACAAAGTTTACATTTTTATTTACAATTCAGCTCACTCAAGCCTAAAAATATCAAAGTAAATGCGCTTAACCCATTGCTCTAAGAAATGAAATCGCCACTAAGATGGGTCAAACGCAATGGCTTGATTTTATGAACCATAACATGCTCTCCACAAAAAAATTTTATGTTAGTGGAGAAATCGGGGTTCGCTTTTCCGCAATAAGGCTTGGCAGCGAAACATTGTGCGTCACTTTAGACAAACTTCAGATAAAACTGATACCACATTTGACTACAAGACAAAAATGATATCATTGACCAGCCTTTTAAGTCATTAATCGGGTTTTTTATCGGATATTTACATTCTTATGAATGCAAAAGATTATATAAAAATATTCGAACAGTCTTCAGAATTGTTGGTGGTGATCGATACCAACTTTGAGATCGTGGCTGCATCCGACTCATTTTTAAAAACTACAACAACTGTAAGAGAAAATATCGTGGGCCGTAATGCCTTCGATGTGTTCCCAGATAATCCGGATGATAAAACCGCAAATGGAGAAAGAATTATGCGGGGTTCTTTTAATCGGGTACTTAAAAATAAAACCAAGGATGTATTGCCCGTTGTAAAATACGATATTCCAAAACCGGAATCGGCAGGTGGCGGGTATGAATTGAAGTATTGGCAAGCAACTAACTCGCCCATACTGGATGATCGTAATAATGTGAAATATATAGTTCACCGGACTGAGGATGTTACAGAAAATGAAACACTGGTAGCACTACTTGATGTGGAGCACAAAGCTTTGAAATTGGTTGAAGACAGCGAAAAGCGATACAACATGATGCTGATGAAATCGCCATTCGCTTTTGCTATACTAAAGGGAAAAACCATGGTGATAACCCTTGCCAACGATTCCGTAAAAGAAATTTGGGGAAAAGGCCAAGACTTGGAAGGAAAGCCTCTACTCGACGTCTTGCCTGAGATCAAAGATTCCGAATTTCCCGGTTTGCTTGATAAAGTATACACCACCGGTGTTCCTTTTTGCGGAGAGGAACTTCCTGCCCCGGTTTTTCGCAATGGAAAATTGCAAGATGTCTACTTCAATTTTGTTTACCAGCCTTATCTGGAAGCAGACGAAACGATTTCAGGCGTTACCATTATTGCTTACGAGGTAACCGCTGCTGTAATCGTAAAAAATGCTTTAGCCGCAAAGAACGAGGCAGAGCACAAAGCGTTGAAACAGGTTGAAGAAACGAATAAACGTTACTACGAAATGCTCATGGAATCGCCATTTGCTTTTTCTGTTATGAAAGGAAAAGACATGGTGATTACCCTTGCCAATAGTTTGATAAAAGAATTTTGGGGAAAAGGGTATGATGTAGAAGGAAAAACGCTTTTAGAAGTATTACCGGAACTCAAAGATCAGCCATTTCCCGGAATGATCGATAAAGTTTATACGACAGGAATTCCAGTGTATGCGAATGAAATACTCGGAAAAGTAACCTACAATGGTCAGCTAAAACACAAGTATTTTAATGTTGTTTTCCAACCTTACTATGAAGCAGACAACACTATTTCTGGTGTTATACAAATAGCGTATGAAGTAACAGAGATGGTATTAGCACGCAAAAAAATAGAACAAAGCGAAGCACATTTTCGACAGTTGGCCGACCTGATGCCTGCCAAAATAAGTAATTCCACTCCTGAAGGCAACGTTACCTATTTCAACAAACACTGGCTAGACTATTCAGGATATAGTTTTGAAGACCTAAGGGATTTTGGGTATCATAAAATCATGCATCCTGATGAGTTGGAAGAATTTCAACAACGTTTTCAAAACGCCGCAGCGGCTGGTACCGTTTTAGAAATGGAGATGCGGTTTAAGAACAAAGAAGGTGACTACAGATGGCACCTGAACCTAGCGTCACCCATAAAAGAAGAACAGGGGCATATTAAAATGTGGGTGGGCAGCACTATCGACATACATGAGCACAAAATATTGTCTGAAAAAATAGAATTGAGCGAGAAAAAGTTTCGGCTTCTCACCAATGCTATGCCTCAAAAAATAACCAATGCTGATGCCGATGGGAATGTGATTTTTTTTAATCAACAATGGATCGATGATACAGGCCTCACATTTGACGAATTAGTGGCCGATGGTTGGGAAAAAGCCATGCACCCTGATGATTTGGAATCAACAACAAATAATTGGAAACATTCCGTCGCGACAGGTGATATTTTCGACAGGGAGTGTCGCATCCAAAACAAAAAAGGCGACTATAGATGGCATTTGAGCAGGGCTGTGCCCATTGAAGATGAAACAGGTAAAATAATTATGTGGGTCGGCAGCAATACCGATATTCATGACTTGAAAGAAGCAAAAAACAAAGCGGAAACGGCCACGCAAAGAGCAGAGAGCGCAGTAAAAGCAAAGCAGCAATTTTTGTCGAACATGAGTCATGAAATAAGAACACCAATGAATGCCATTATCGGATTCACCAATGTGGTCTTAAAAACAGACTTAAGTGAAAAACAAAAAGAGTATATCAATGCCATTAAACTATCGGGAGATGCGCTAATCGTTTTAATCAATGATATACTTGACATTGCCAAAGTAGATGCAGGAAAGATGACCTTTGAGCAAATCCCATTTGATTTATGCGCTTCCATTGCTGCAACACTTCATTTATTTGAACCAAAAATCCAGGAAAAAAATCTGGAACTGATTGAGAATTGTGATGCTGCTATTCCTAAAATTTTACTAGGCGATTCGCTACGGTTGCGTCAAATAATTTTAAACCTACTCAGTAATGCAGTAAAGTTTACCGATGAAGGAAAAATAACCGTAAGTATCCGCATGCTTAAAGAAGAAGCAGACCACGTAACCATAGAATTTTCAGTAACAGATACAGGAATCGGGATTCCTGAAAATAAAATAGAACCTATTTTTGACGACTTTCAACAAGCCACTGATGAAACCTCCAGATTGCACGGAGGAACAGGCTTAGGACTTTCTATAGTGAAGCAATTAGTAACCTTACAGGGGGGAACCATCATTGTAAATAGTCAATCAGGAAAAGGATCAACCTTTGGTTTTATTTTGAATTTTAAAAAAGCCATATCCGAAATGGCAGCAATAACAGCAACTAATAATGGAGCGGAATTCGCCGAGACAATTGAAAACATCAGGGTATTGGTTGCGGAGGACATGCCATTGAACCAACTTTTAATAAAAATAATTTTAGAGGATTTTGGCTACGTTGTCGATATTGCAGGCAATGGAAAAATTGCTATCGAAAAACTACAAGAAAATAAGTATGATATTATTCTGATGGATTTGCAAATGCCTGAACTGAATGGCTTTGAAACTACGGAGTATATTCGCAGCAAAATGAATTCTCAAATACCCATCATTGCCCTTACCGCTGATGTTACAACAGTTGATGTTGAAAAATGCGAAGCTGTTGGAATGAATGACTATATCTCCAAACCCATTGACGAAAAATTATTATATGGTAAAATCATTAAGTGTCTAAAAAAAGCCAATGGAGCGGATTTGCCTTTGTAAGAAAAAATAAATAGTCTCCAGCATCCTAAACCTGTGGAATTGTATTACAACTAATTTCGGATTATTATTTAGTACAATCATCATTGACAAAAATTGATGACTAAAAAAAAGCGAACGCACAACACGCGACAAACGCAATCGCAAGTTTTCGGTAAATTGTTCGTTTTATTTTCTTATTTTCGTTCGCTCTCCATGGAGAAACGCAGTTCCCGAGCAGCTACATGGTCTAGCGCGTGAACTTTATAAGCCATTTTAAAGCAAACTACACAAATAAATTTACTACGATGAAAAGGTTTTTATTTTTAATAATATTAGTGCTCAATTTAAACAATGCTAATGGTCAAGTAAATCAATTTGAAGAGATCGTTAATCATTATAATAAAGAAATGAACTTCAACGGTGTTGTACTCCATTGCTACGAACGGAAAAATTGATTACTTGTCAAGTGTTGGACTTGCTAACAGAAAATTTGAAAATAAATTATCAGCGCAATCCAAATTTAAAATTGCTTCGATGACAAAAGTGTTTACCGCAATTTTAATCATGAAACTTTATGAAGATGGAAAAATTCAATTGAATGAAACCATAGGGAAATATTTTCCTACCTACAAAGGCGACGCTAAAGACAAAGTGACCATTCATCATTTATTGACTTACTCGTCAGGAATTGAAAATCTGGCTGATCCTTTAGAGATGCAATCTTATCAATCAAAAAAAACATTAGACGAATATATTGACACGTATTGCTCAGGAAAATTGACAAGTGTTCCCGGTGAAAAAAGTAATTATAGTAATACTGAATATATCATCCTGCACAAGATTATTGAAAATGTAACCTCAAAAAGTTATGAGCAATTTTTGCAGACTGTTATTCTAAATCCGCTAAAAATGAAAGATACGAGCGTTTTAAATTCTGGTAAAACAATCAAATCACTGTCAGATAGTTACACTTACGATACTGCCAAAAAAACGTTCACTGATGATGCTCCGTATTGTATTGAAAACTTTTTTGGCGCTGGAAATATGTATTCAACAGTTGAAGATATGTTAAAACTGAATAATGCCATTTTTGGAAATCAGATTCTTTCTGAAAGCACCACGAAAAAAATGCTTGAAATAAATGAAAACTTGGGTTACACTGCTTACGGTTTTTGGGGTTCGAATGGTTGGGGAAATTTCAACGAAAAATTCTACTACCGAACTGGCGGAATTTTAGGTTCAACCTCGAATTGGATCAATACGCTTAATACAAATAAAACTATTATTGTGATGAGCAACACAAATGCGACAAATCTGTACGAAATTTCGGAAAAACTGTATTTGGCGAGTCTTAATAATTAAAAAACAACTATAACAGCTGTACCGTTTCATTGCTCGATTTTCTTAGCAGAAACTTTTACTTGACGAAAAATTCTATCTTAGTGCAAAAAAATCGCAGTTCGCTTCACCGAATAAGGCGCGGCTGCGGAACTACGAACTTAAA
>JANPJB010000095.1:0-48216 GCA_031425295.1 Flavobacterium sp.
CGCAATTGCTTGGTTGTTTTCTTTTAAAAATTGCAATACAGGTACTACGCCGGGCAATATTTCACTAAAATCCATATGAACCAGATAAGACAAATAATCCTCATTTTTCTGAACGAGCCATTTGTTTTTATCTTCCTGCGACGCCTGCATATTGCCTAATTCTAATATAAGGTCTAAGGAACGCACGCGGCTGACGCCCTTTAAATCCTCGTTGTGTTCGGGTGTGAATTCGATTCCGAGTTCGCTTGCTATTTTCTGCCAAGCGAGGAAATGGTATTTTGCCGTATCGACAATTACGCCGTCGAGGTCGAATATGAATGCTTTCTTATTCATTAATGTCAATCTTTTTATTGGTGGCAACGCCTAAGGTTAATAATCCCGCTAAAATCATCGAGCAACCGCCGACAATCAAGGCGTATACAGGTTCATTATCGAAAAATTCAGAAACCATGAAACCAAGAATGGTTCCGGCTACGATTTGTGGGATTACAATAAAAAAATTGAAAACGCCCATATAATAGCCCATCTTGTTAGATGGCAATGAGCCCGACAGCATGGCATAAGGAATAGACAAGATACTTGCCCACGCAATACCAACGCCAATCATGGCAAGCAGCAAACCGACTTTATCCGATAGGAAGTATATTGAGATCAAGCCAATTCCACCGGCAATCAAAGCGAGCATGTGCGTGAATTTGTTGCTGGTTCTTCTAGCCAAAACCGGAAGTAGGAAAGCAACCGCTGCCGCTACACCATTATAAACCGTAAACATTACCGATACCCAGTCCGCAGCATCATTGTATAATTTTGAGGTAGAGTCTGATGTTCCGAATACGTGTCCGGTTACGGCTTTTGTGGTATAAATCCACATCGAGAATAGTGCAAACCAGGAGAAAAATTGAACCCATGCGAGTTGTTTCATCGTTTTGGGCATGTTGAGTAGATCGGTCACGATAATCGTGAAGCCGTTTCTGACTTCACTTTTGCGCAATTGCGAAACGAGCGCGAAAAGGAAACCGACTACGAGGAGTCCGATGGAAAGAATATACAATTCTTTGTGCTTTCCGCCTTCACCCAACGAATTGATGTGGTGTACATATATAGAAGCAAGCACGCCAATAATCAATAGAAATAATCCAATTGAGAATTGTCTTTTAATCGAAACGCCACTCTGTGAGTCAACGTTGTCAATATGTTGTGTTGCTTTATTTTCTTTTTTAGATTCTTCAAATGCTTCTAATTCTTCAGGAGAATATTCGTTTGATTTGAGGACAGTCCATAGTACGGCGAGTAAAAACACCAAACCGCCTACATAGAACGACCATTTTACCGAATCGGGAATAACCCCTTCAGGTGCCGTGTTGCTGATGCCGAGCCAATTTGTAAAAACATAAGGAAGTGCCGAACCCACTACGGCGCCGAGTCCGATGAAGAAACTCTGCATTGCAAATCCTAACGTTCTTTGTTTTTCTGGAAGATTATCTCCGACAAAAGCGCGGAACGGTTCCATCGAAATATTGATCGAGGAATCCATAATCCATAAGGTTCCGATGGCAACCCATAAAGTTGGGGAATTGGGCATTACGATTAATGCGCAGGCAGATAAAATGGCGCCGACTAAAAAGTACGGACGTCTTCGCCCGATTTTTGTCCAGGTACGGTCTGAAAAATAACCTACAATGGGTTGAATAATGAGTCCTGTTAAAGGTGCCGCCAGCCAATAAAGGCCAATTTTGTCAACATCTGCTCCGAGTGTGTCGAAAATTCTTGAAGTGTTTGCATTCTGTAATGCGAATCCAAACTGAATTCCCAAGAAACCGAAACTCATGTTCCAAATTTCCCAGAAACCTAATTTACGCTTTTCCATTATCGTAATTTAATGATTCAATACGATAAGCGCCTTGCTTATCAAAACTTACTATCTATTTTCGAAGTAAAGTATAAGTCTTGATATTTTGGCTGTAAATATATGTTATTTTTCTTTTCAAAAAAGAAATGTTTAAAATTATCGATGAAATGCGATTTGATTTAAAATGTAACGGCTTATCGCAGCGCTGGAGTAGATTCGCGTTGTACCAGATGGGTTTCGATGACTTCTGTTTTGTAGTGCTCTTCTTCTTCTTCCTCAGACTCCAATCGTTCGATAAGCATCTGTGCAGCTTTATTTCCCATTTTGATTCCGTTCTGGCTGACAGTCGTGATGCTCGGCGAGGAATAGTTGGAAATAATTCCATCTGTAAAGCCAATCACGGCGATATCTTCGGGTACTTTGAGATTTAATTTTTTCGCGGTTTTTATCGCGGTTACGGCGAACAATTCATTGACTGCAAAAATGGAATCAAGCGTTTGACTGGACATCAATTTTTCGATGGGTTCAGCGCAGTTATCGATATCTTCTATTTTTACAATTAGATTTTCATCGATTGTAATGCCGTGATTTTTTAAGGCCTTGTGATAACCCTCGGTTCTTAATTTCCCGACGCTGACGTAGTCTACCGTGGTAATAAGTCCGATTTTTTTGAACCCATTATTAATTAAATCCTGAACCGCTTCGTAAGCTGCAAGGCTGTCATCGATGATCACCTTGTCGCATAGGATGTCATTGGTTACGCGGTCAAACATCACGACGGGCATGCCTTGATTGATGACTTCGCTGATGTGGTGAAAATCTTTTTTGAGTTGGGTTTCTTTCGATAGTGACATGATGAAACCATCGATACTGCCGTTGGCAAGCATTTCCATATTGATGACTTCTTTATCAAAGGATTCGTCGGATAGGCAGACGATTACATTGTATCCTTTTTCGTTTGCAATATGTTCGATGCCACTAATCACTGTAGCGAAGAAATGATGTACAATTTCAGGGATGATGATGCCTATCGTTTTGGTTTTTTTATTCTTGAGGCTTAACGCAATAAGGTTGGGTTTGTAATTGTATAATTTGGCAAATGCTTGAACCTTCTGACGTGTATCTTCACTGATTTCGGGGCTGTCTCGAAGCGATTTTGAAACGGTTGAAATCGAGACGTCTAATTCTTTTGCAATTTGCTTTAAAGTAACTTTTCTTTTCATGAGCGCGAAGTGTGTAAAATGGTGTTTTCAGAATAAAGATAAATTTTATTTTTGTTAATGAAAATTTAATCCTTAAAATAATGCGGAAATGCGAAAGTTTTCAACACGAAAACGTTTTCGAAGTACAATTAACATGTGTTCCCGACGTAAAACCAAAAATTTACCTAAATTTAACGTTCGAAGTAAAGTATAAGCGCATAAAAACGAACTCTAACCTAAACAAAATGTATGAAAACAATTTACAAAAAGTTGTTATTTTTAATGCTTCTAATGCCATTTGGTGTCTTTGCACAAAGCATCGGAGGGACTGTTGTGGATAAAGCATCCAATCAACCCATTCCGGGCGTTAATGTTCAGATTCAAGGCGCTGCTAGTGGTACCCAAACTGATTTTGATGGAAAATTTAAATTGACTCCAGTGAAGAAAGGAGACAAGATAATTTTTTCATTTGTAGGATATCAAAATTATGTTGCGACCTACAATTCACAAACTGATTTGATGATAAGTCTTCTAGAGGAAGCTAATCAATTGCAGGAAGTGGTCGTGCAGGTTGGATATGGTAGCGTCAAGAAGAAAGATGCGACCGGTTCGGTGGAGCTTATCACCACAAAAGATTTTAATAAAGGGGCGATCACGAGTGTAGACGGATTACTAAACGGCCGTGCTTCTGGTGTTGTTGTGACTTCTTCGGGAACACCAGGTGACGGAGCGAATATTAGAATCCGTGGCGGTTCTTCATTATTGGCTTCTAATGATCCTTTGATCGTTATTGATGGATTGCCAATCGATGGTGGTTTATCTTCGGTTAACCCTAATGATATTGATACTTTTTCGATTTTAAGATGCATCTTCTACCGCAATCTACGGTAATAGAGGTTCGAATGGAGTAATCATCATTACAACTAAAAAAGGTTCTAAGAAAGGTCTTCAGGTTTCTTTAAATACATTCACAACACTCAATACGTTGGCGAGAAGAGCAGAAGTTTTCTCTGCCAGTGAGTTCAGGGATATCATCACTACAAGTGCTCCGGATAAAGTAAATCTTCTTGGGAATACCGAAACAGATTGGCAGCACAAAATTTTTGAAAGTTCATTTACATCAGATGTCCATGCTTCAGTACTCGGAAATCTTTTCAACAAAATTCCTTCAAGACTTTCGCTTGGAAGTACCAATAATAATGGTATTCTCTTAACCTCAAACTTTACGAGAACAACCGGATCGGTGGCGTTAAATCCTAGTTTGTTTAAGGATCACCTTAAAATAAACGTTACGGCAACTTACGCTTATACTTTTAGACGCAATGCTGATGAAGGAGCGATTGGAAGCGCCATATCGATGGATCCAACGCAGCCGGTATATGATGCGAATTCAGCATTTGCAGGTTATTACGAATCGGTTATTCAAGGTGCTAGCCCATCAGCCGGTAATCCTAATGGAACTTCAAACCCGGTGGCTTTACTACTAGAAAAAAGAAACATCCAGAACTCAAAAAGATTTTTCGGGAACTTTAATTTTGATTATAAACTTCATTTCTTTGAAGATTTGCACATTATTGGAAATCTCGGCATCGATAAAGAAGAAGGCGCAGGTTCTAATTATACCAATCCTTTGTCAAGAGCCGGATTTGATGCATCTCAAGCAAGCTTGACCTTTCCGCAGAGACAAATCGGATTTTACAACGAAACCTGGTATGACAACAGAAACATCAATGCTGGTGTACAATTAAAGTATATTAAAACTGTTGGAAAATGGAACATTGACGCCACTGCTGCGTTAGATTATCAAAAATTTGAATACCAAAATGCTTCTTCTCCTAATTTCTTAAACTTCCCAAACCTTGTAAACCCACTTGATAAAATCACGGATGTTTATACGGATCCAGGAAATATCTTAATCGGTTATTTAGGTCGTGTGAATGTAGGATATGCAGACAAATATTTGGTGACGCTGAATTTCAGAAGAGACGGTTCTAGTAGAATTTCCAACAGAAATCCGTGGGCTAATTTCTTCGGTGCAGCCTTTGCGTGGAAAATGAAAGAGGAAAGTTTCCTGAAGGACAGCAAAGTGTTTTCAGATTTGAAATTAAGACTTAGCTATGGAGAAGTAGGACAGCAAGCTTTGCCTCAGCCATATGCGTGGTTTAAAAGATATAGCATTTCAAACAATGCGTATTACCAATTCGGAGATCAATTTTATTTGGTAGCCAAACCGGTTGGATACAACGAAAACTTGAATTGGGAGAAAAGTGCGAAGTATAATGTAGGTTTGGATTTCGGTTTCTTCAATAATAGACTTCGCGGATCGGTTGATGCCTACGTGGCTAAAACTACTGATTTGTTCTCAACAACTGTGCAAGGAGCCTTACAGAATTTAGGTATTCTTGGGCCAAGAAATATCGGGTCTTTAGAATCGAAAGGAATTGATGTTGGTCTTAATGTTGACGCTGTGAAAAGTGAAAATTTCAACTTAAATTTCAATTATAACATTACCTACAACCGTCTAGAGTTAACGGAATTATTCACGGATAACTTGCGTACGGGAAGTTTGGGATTGAATGTTAACATTCAAACCAATACCGTTGGTTACGCGCCAAACTCATTTTGGGTTTATGAGCAAATTTATGATGCTTCCGGAAGACCAATCGAAGGCGCTTACGTAGATAGAGATGGAAATGGTGTTGTTGACACTAATGATAAATATATCTATAAAAAACCGCAAGCTGATGTTACCATGGGATTCTTAACCAATATGACGATTTGCAAAAATTGGGATTTCTCGATGGCTTGGAGAGCAAGTATCGGTAATTATATTTTCGACAATGTATCAGCCGGTAGAGCGACATTTGCGCAAATCAATAACGTTCAGAACAATACGATAAGCAATACCACCGTTGACTATGCAAATACTTTATTTGCGACCAATAACAACAATCAATCAGATTATTATATTAAGGATGCGTCATTCCTGAAATTAGACAACCTTACGTTAGGTTATAATTTTAAGAATATACTGAATACCGATAAAACCAATCTTAGATTGTATTCCGGAATTCAAAATGTTTTAACTATTACAAAATATAAAGGGATCGATCCTGAAGTATTCAATAATGGTATCGATGGGGTAATATTCCCTAGAGCAAGAATGTATTTAGTAGGCATAAATGCTAATTTTTAAAAAAAATGAAAATGAAAAATTTACAAAAATTCGGAAGTTACAAATGGATTTTTTTCCTAGTAATTTTAGTGTCGTTAATATCGTCATGTACGAAAGATCTGGAAATCGAGCCACTCGATGACGATGAGTTTACAAATGAAAAGTTTTTTGCTACTCCAGGTGCATACAAACAGTTTTTGGCTAAAATTTATGCCGGGCTTTCACTAACAGGGCAGGCAAACGAAGCTGGGGATTCTGATTTAGGTGATCCTAATCAAGGTGCCGTTGACGAAGGTTTCTCGCAATATTTAAGAGGCTATTGGCAATTGCAGGAGCTTCCTACGGATGAAGTAATCAACGCATGGAAAGATCCAGATCTTCCGGAATTGAGCATCAACGCCGCTGTGGCAGACAATCGTTTTGTCGAATCTTTTTTTGCACGTATCTTCTTTCAGATTGGTTTGTGTAATGAATTTCTCAGAGAAACCACAGATGCGAAACTGGACAGCAGAAGTGTGACTCCTGAGCTCAGAGCTGAGATAAAAATGTACCGCGCTGAAGTGCGATTTCTAAGAGCGCTTTCGTACTACCACGGAACGGATATTTTTGGTAAAATTCCTTTTGCCACGGAAGGTGATTTGTTAGGAACGCCACCACCTATGCAAGATCGGGCATTCGTAGTCAATTTTATACTAAGCGACATAGACTCATTTGTCGGCGATATGGCGGCACCAAGAGCCAACGAATATGCGCGCGCCGATCAGGCCGCAGCTTGGATGCTCAAAGCTAAAGTTTTATTGAACTCGAAAGTTTACACTGGTGTTGACCGAAGTGCCGATGCATTGGTAGCGGTAAACCAAGTAATCAATTCGGGGTATACGATCGCACAAATTCCGTATAAAAATTTATTCTGCGCAGATAACAATACCAATGGTGCCCAAAATGAAGTGATTTTCCCAATCGCATACGATGGTCTAAAAATAAGAAGTTTTGGAGGAACCACGTACTTGGTTAAGTCAACTTGTACAGTACCTGTTGGTGCCACATTAGGTGTTAATGATGGATGGAAAGGAAACAGAACACGTCAGGAATTCGTAAATACCGTAGCGGGCGACAGCCGTGTTATGTTTGTGCCGGGCGATACTTCTCCAGCATTCATTACCAACAGAACTGAAGTTCAGGATCCGAATGCTTTCAACGAAGGAAAAAAATTGATCAAGTTCACAAACCTAAGATCTGACGGTGCAGCAGCACAAAGCTTGGCTTTCCCAGATACAGACTTCCCATTGTTCAGACTTGGCGATGCTTACCTAATGTATGCGGAACTTGCCGCTAATGGAGTTGGTGACGTATCAACTGCAGTCGGCTATATCAATGCATTGAGAACTAGAAACGGTGTTGTGGCTGCCACGATTTCTGCCGGTGATCTTACTCCCGATTTAGTATTGTCAGAAAGAGCAAAAGAATTGTATTGGGAAGGACACAGAAGACAAGATTTGATTCGATTCAATAAATTCTTAACTGGATATACATGGCAATGGAAAGGTGGAGATTTACTTGGTACTGACTTGGAAGCGTACAAATTAGTATATCCAATTCCAAACAAAGAGATAAGATCTAACGATAATTTGACACAAAACCCAGGTTACAATTAAAATATTTAAATTATGAAAAAATTTTTTAAAGCAATAATTTTAGCTTTTGTAGCGGTGGGCATTGTCTCGTGTGAAAAAGAAGACGGACCTACTTTGTCACCGGAAGGATTCCAATTGCGATCGACGACTTTAAATTCTCCAGTGTTAATAACGCCTGCTAGCGCTAATGATGTTGTTGCTGTATTAGAATGGGATAAAAGTTTAACGAACCTGCCGTCGGTATCGACTTACAAAATTCAAATTTCGACAACCGGAGTTTATGACACGGAAGTAAGTGCGAATTCCGGGAACAATATGAGTGTCAGTACTTATACTTTGAAAGCGGGGGAAATTAATACCTTGGTCAACCAATTGCCAACGTTTTCCTGCGGTCAGGAAATGAGTATTGATGTTAGGATTAAGGCAACCGTTGGCGTTTCAGAAAACGCATTCGTACAATACTCTAATCCGGTTACGCTTAGAGTTACGCCTTACACCACTGCAAAGTCTTTATTGGCATTCACTACAGATATGACATTGGCTGCAACAGCACCTAAATTGGTTTCCTCAGCGTTTACGTCCGCGTCGGATTATCAAGGATTCTTTTATTTGCAGCCAGGAACTTATAAGTTCTACAAACCTGATACATGCAATGGCTTTGGAACACCAACAGTTTATGGGACCAACGGAACCAATGCAGGATCTTTAGATGTCACGGGCGCAACCGGATTTCAAGTGACAACCGCTGGGAACTATTTCATTAAGGTGAATTTAAATACTACGGGCACTGGAGCCATGAGCTACACTAGTTCTGACTTGAATGGCGCTACGCCAACCTTAGGTATTTTTGGAGGTGCTACCAAAGCAATTGGTTTCTCCACGTTGACGCCAATGGTTTATGATGTCGCTTCAAATACTTGGAAATTAACAATTGAATTAATCAATGGAAAGAAATTTGGTTTTAAAACCAATAACGGATCTGCTCCATTGGTAGTTTTAGCAGGAACCGGGGTAGGAAGCTCAGAAGTGAGTCCGTTAGCACCGATTGATGGTGTCCTTACATCAGCGAATTACAACGATGGAACCATCACAGCACCAGGAACATTTGTTGATAGTGCCACCAAAACCAAATACGATGTTGTCGTTGATGTTAGTGCGGCTAGAAATTATACCTATACTCTTACACCAAACCCGAATTAAATCAACTATAATTTAATAAAAAAGGGCTGGATGGTACAGCCCTTTTTTTAACAAAAAAGACTATGAAAAAGAATGTTTTATTTAATCTGCTAGTTGGTCTGTTTACGACAGCGGTATTTTCACAAGTATCGATTTCGCCCGCTAGTTTTAATGTGACGGATCAAATAGCCATTACGGTTACTTTTCCTATTACTACTTGTAATACGCTCGGAACTGCTCCGGCAAAAGTTTATATGCACGCTGGTATTGGAAATTCAGCCAATGCTTTCGGATTTTCTGTCATAGGAAATTGGGGCGCTGACGATACCGTCGGACAAATGGCAAACGTCGGTCCTGGAGTTTACAGAATAACAATTACGCCAAGCACTTATTTTGGTTTGGATGCAACGGAGCAATCCACAGCAACCAAATTAGGAATGGTATTTAGAAATGCTACGGGTACGCAAAATTTAAAAAAGGCGCCGTCTTGTACCGATTTCATATTTGATGTTGGTCTCTTTCAAACGGCACTTTCCGTTCCGGCTGAAAACAGCGCAACACTGATTAATGTTGGCCAGAGCAGAACGATAGAGGCTTCTAATACCAACGGACTCGCAGATTATAATCTGAAAGCGAATGGTGTAAGCATCAATACAGCAACTGGCGTTTCACTTTATTCTTTTACGCATACGGACATTTTAGAAAATCAAAATTATAGTTTAGAGATTACACAAGGAACTTCCTTGCAAATAAAACGCTTTTCTGTGATCGTAAATCCGGGCGTGATTTCAGAGCCGTTGCCTTCAGGTTCGCTTGAAGACGGTGTGAATTATAATCCGTCTGACCCGAGTAAAGCTACTTTAGTTTTAACAGCTCCAGGAAAAGATTATATTTATGTAGCAGGAAGTTTCAATAATTGGCAACCTGGCCCAAGTCATGCGATGAAGAAAGATCCAATAACTTCTAAATTTTGGGTGGAGCTGACGGGCTTAACACCGAATGTTGATTACACCTATCAGTATTGGGTTGTAGATAATACACCGATCGCCAATTCGCCAAGATTGGTAAAGACAGCCGATCCATTTTCGACATTAGTTCTTTCGCCATTTGATGACCCTGGAATTCCAACTGCCAGTTATCCAAACTTACCGGCATATCCTACAGGTCAGGAAAGAGAAGTAACGGTGTTAAAGACAGGCCAGACTCCGTACAACTGGGTGGTAACCAATTTCAACAAACCTAAGAAAGAAGACCTAATAGTTTATGAATTATTGGTTAGAGATTTTGATGCACGCAGAAGTTATCAAGATATTATTGATCGCATCGATTATTTCAGAAACTTAAAAATAAATGCTATCGAATTGATGCCTGTTATGGAATATGAAGGCAACGAAAGCTGGGGTTACAACACCGCATTTCACATGGCTTTAGATAAATTCTACGGCTCAGAAAGTAAATTAAAAGAGCTCATTGATGTGTGTCACCAAAACGGAATAGCAGTCATTCTTGACGTGGCCCTAAACCACGCTTTCGGAAGAAATCCGATGAACAGAATGTGGATGTCTGACCCAGACGGTGACGGTTGGGGCGGTCCAGCCTCAGATAACCCTTATTTCAACGTAACGGCAACACATAGTTATAGTGTAGGAAGTGATTTCAATCATTCCTCAGCTTTAACGAGGTACTATACAAGAAGAGTCGTTAAGCACTGGATTGAAGAGTTTAAAATTGACGGTCTCCGTTGGGATCTTACAAAAGGATTTACACAGAATTGTACAGGAAATGACGGTTGTACCAATTCCTATCAACAAGACCGTGTGGATGTTCTTAAATCTTATGCGGATTATTCATGGAGTTTAGATCCATCGCATTATGCAATATTTGAGCATTTAGGCGCAGCCGGTGAAGAACAACAATGGGCCAATTACAGAATCAACGGGGAAGCCGATGGCATCAGCAAAGGCGTGATGATGTGGGGAGAATCATATAGTGCATATAAAGATTTAGCACGAGGCGCCTCAGCAAGTATTGCCGGCATCGGTGCTGACTCTCGAGGCTTTACGGCCAAAAGATTATTAGGTTATCCTGAAAGCCACGATAAAGATAGAATCATGTATGAAGCAAAGACTTTTGGTATAGCGGGAACCACTTCCCCACTCAATAATCTAAACAATGCACTGGCAAGAATGTCAGCCATTGGAGCGACTTCTATACTCGTTCCTGGTCCGAAAATGATTTGGCATTTTGCCGAATTGGGTATGGATGATTCCATTTGGACCTGCAACAATGGCGTAGTGAATACGGATTACGATGGTGGAACGCCGCCAGGCGACTGCAAATTAGACACAAAACCACAGCCACAATGGACAAACAACTGGTTAAACGTTCCACAACGAGCACAGGTCTATAACGACTGGGCACGATTCATCAATCTCAAAATTACAGAACCTGTTTTTGAAGGAGGCTACTCATTTAGCCCAGATGGTGGCAATAACCTAAAGCAGAGAATCTACGTTTTCAACACGTCACTGCCCGTGGATCAAATCAGAAATGTAGTAATCCTCGCGAACTTTTCTACAGAAACGCAAACGATCAATCCTAATTTTTACACTACTGGAACATGGTATAATTTAATGGATAATTCACCATATCAAGTGAGCAATGCTACGGCGCCGATATCAATTCCGGCAGGTCAATTCCGCGTGTTCGGCGATAGAGCCACCACGTTGAGCAATGACACTTTCGAATTGAGTGACAGTGTAGTGTTATACCCAAATCCATCGAATGATTATTTTTCAATCAATACCAATACCGCGAAAGTTGATGTCTATTCGATTTCAGGGCAACTAGTGAAAAGCTTCAACAGCCAGCTCATGGGTTCTGAATTCAATATTTCAGACTTAAAAAAGGGTGTATACATGGTCAAAATTACAGATTCCAATAACCGACTGAAAACCACAAAATTGATCAAACAATAAGTATATAAGTTAGTTTAGTTATTAGAAAAACCTTCCCAATTTTTGGGAAGGTTTTTTGTTTTTTGAAAAATTGAAAGACAAGTATAACTTCAAACCATAAAACTTTGATAACCCATTGAGCGTTTTAATCTTGCTAATTTTCCCGTTAAAAGAAAAATGTTAATTTTGTTCCATGGAAAAGCCAAAGAAACGCAGCGTTTTAAAAGGACTCAAAATTACAGTCATTGCATTTTGTACATTATTATTGATGATGTTTCTCTTTCCCATCGTATTTCCGGGAAAGATCGCGCACGAAGTTAAAAATTTCGCTAATGATAAACTCGAAGGTGAACTTAACTTTTCAGAAGCGCAGTTGTCATTTTTCAACCATTTTCCATCGTTGACGTTAACCCTAAAAAATTTCAAACTCAACGGATCCGCACCCTACAAAAATGAAACTTTAATTTCTGCAAACGAAATTGCTTTCGGTATCAATGTCAAAAGCCTAATTTTCGACAGTCAAGTGAAGATTGATAAAATTTTCCTTTCGAATGCTTTTATGAATGTTCGCGTCAACGAAAAAGGAGAAGCCAACTATAATGTCTATATTTCCGAAGAAGAAAAACCATCCAAAAGCGATTCAAACACGTCATTAAAACTTGAAAAAATCCACATTCGAAACAGTCATTTGGTGTACAACGACAAGTCGACTAAAATTTTGATCGATGCGAAAGGTTTCAATTATATCGGCAAAGGCGATTTGGATAAGTCGGTTTTCGATATCTATACGGAAGCCGAAATCGATTCGCTGAATCTAACCTACGACCAAAAAACCTTTTTATTGAACAAAAAGATCAAAGCCGATTTGATTACAAAAATCAACACGACTTCGCTCGCATTTGTGTTTCAGCAAAATAATCTCAAAATCAACAAACTTCCTGTTGCGTTTACCGGAAAATTCGATTTCCTCAAAAACGGCTATGACATGGATTTCAACATCGATTCGCAAGACAGTCGTCTCCATGATTTCTTCACCGCATTGCCGCCAGAATATGTGACTTGGCTTGAGAAAACCAAAGTAAAAGGCAGCACAAGTTTGTCATTATCTTTGAAAGGGCAATACATTGCGTCACAACAAAAAAGTCCGAATTTGCAGTTCAATATGAAAATTCGGGACGGGCAAATTGAATACAAAAATGCACCATTTCCAGTGTCGAATATCTTCTTGAATTTCGACACAAAACTGCCGGGATTAAATCCGGATCGGGTAGAAATAACGCTCGATTCGCTGTTTTTCAATGTCGGAAAAGATTATCTGAAAGCCATCGTGAAATCGAAAGGATTGCAAAAACCGATGGTCGATGCCAATATTCAAGCTTCGCTGGATCTGAAAAAATTAGATCAAGCATTTGGTTTCGAGAACATGACGTTGAACGGTTTATTAAAAATGAATGTCAAAGCAAACGGTACTTATGACAAAGGGAAGTCGATTTTTCCAATCACCAAAGGGATCGTCAGCATGAAAGGCGTCAATATTAAAACGCAGTACTATCCGCATCCCATACAAAACATCAATCTTGTGGCATCGCTTTCTAATGGAAACGGTACCTTCAAAGAATCAAAACTGGTCGTCAATCCCGCATCATTCGTATTCGAAGGCAAGCCGTTTTTGCTCAATGCAAGTTTTCAGGATTTTGATGATGTGGCCTACAATGTCAAAGCGAAAGGAACCATCGATGTCGGCAAAGTTTATAAAGTGTTTAAAATGAAAGGCTTGAATGTGAACGGATTCATCAAAGCAGACGTAGCTTTCCAAGGCAAACAAAGCGATGCGGTGAATGGGAACTACAGCAAACTCAAAAACAGCGGCACTTTAGAACTTAAAAAAATCAAAACCAGAACAGAATATCTTCCGAAGCCATTTGTGATTGATGAAGGTTTGTTTACATTCAACCAAGACAAAATGAACTTCACCGATTTCCTCGCGAGCTACGGCAAGTCGGATTTTAAAATGAGTGGTTACCTGCAGAACGTAATCAATTTCGTATTGTCAGACAAGGCGATTTTGAAAGGGAAGTTCAACCTGATTTCGAATTACATTAATGTCGATGAATTCATGGCGAATGCAACCACGACTGCTGCTACAAACGGACCGACAACCAACAACCCAAAACCGACAACGGATTCCGGAGTTGTCATTATTCCATCGAATTTCGATTTACAATTTATAGCGCATGCCAGTCAAGTTGATTTTAATGAATTGAATTTAAAGAATACCAAGGGCGACTTATCGATAGCGCAAGGAAAAATGACCCTCAACAATACAGGCTTCAACATCATCGATTGCCCCGTCAATATGGACATTGTTTACGGCAGCGAAACGCCAACAAAAGCGTTCTTCGATTTTAATGTGAAAGCCAATAATTTCGATATCAAACGTGCGTATGACGAAATAAAAATGTTCCGTGAAATGGCTTCGGCTGCAGAAAATGCACAAGGAAAAGTCTCGCTCGATTACAAAGTCGCAGGCATATTAGATGCCAATATGCAACCGATTTATCCTTCATTGGTTGGTGGCGGAACGCTTTCGGTGAAGCAAGTCAAAATGAAAGGTTTCCGCATGTTTGGCGCCGTAAGTGATAAAACGCGTACCGATGCCATTAGAAATCCTGATGTATCGAAAGTTGACATCAAAACAACGATCAAAAACAATATTATCACGATTGAAAGATTCAAGTTCAAATTTGCCGGTTTCCGCCCAAGAATAGAAGGCACGACGAGTTTCGACGGTCAGCTCAATATCAAAATGCGATTGGGGTTGCCGCCATTGGGCATTATCGGAATTCCACTAACCGTAACGGGAACCAAAGATGATCCGAAAGTGAGGCTGGGCAAAAAAGGGGAAGATATTGAGGAAAAGCAATACACAGACAATGTAAGTCCTGCAGACCAAGTGCTGCCGACAACTGTTCCTGTGACGACTGAACCGGATCAGACAAAACAGTAATTAAGTTTTTAAGAGCCGGGAACCTGCTGTACGTTAATATCTTTTGTGGCGAACACCGCCACAAAAGGATAACCACTGCCATCAGGGCTAAGCAACTGTTGCAAAACACGATTTCAGAATCATAGAATCTTAAGCCTTACAGTCCAATAATCCATAACATAGCGTGTCTAAAGCAAAGCGTGCCAATTTTCCAAAATCGCGCAAAGATTAATCCCTAAAAATTTCCGTATTACGATCAGACCTTTACCTTTGTAAGTCGGAATTAAATCCACCTGCAATGAATAAAAACAGTAGAAGAAGAGAAGCTTTATTATACCACGCAAAGCCCACACCGGGGAAAATTCAAGTTGTACCCACTAAAAAATACGCGACCCAAAGAGATCTATCATTGGCTTATTCTCCGGGCGTCGCTGAGCCCTGTCTCGAGATTGCCAAAAACGCAGACAATGTCTATAAATATACCGCGAAAGGAAATCTGGTCGCCGTCATTTCAAATGGAACTGCGGTTTTAGGTTTGGGTGATATCGGCCCTGAAGCGTCAAAACCAGTGATGGAAGGAAAGGCGTTGCTGTTTAAGATTTTTGCGGGCATTGATGTTTTTGATATCGAAATCGGAACCAAAGATGTCGATGCCTTTATAGAAACCGTAAAAAATATAGCACCTACTTTTGGCGGCATTAACCTTGAAGACATCAAAGCGCCGGAATCGTTTGAGATCGAACGTCGTTTGGTTGAAGAACTCAACATTCCCGTGATGCACGACGATCAGCATGGCACCGCGATTATCTCGTCAGCAGCGTTACTAAATGCTTTAGAATTGGCTGATAAAAAAGCCGAGAACTTGAAAATGGTGGTGTCGGGCGCAGGTTCAGCTGCATTGGCTTGTGCTGATTTGTATGTGTTGTTGGGTGTGAATCCTGAGAATATTTTCATGTTTAACAGTAAAGGTTTGTTGACGAAAGACAATGCTTCATTGTCGCCAATGCAACTCAAATATGCCAGAGAAGGCAAGTCCATTTCTCTTGAAGAAGCGCTGATTGGTGCGGATTTGTTTCTCGGTTTGTCTTCCGGAAATCTGATGACGCCACAGATGCTGCTTGGCATGGCGCCAAATCCGATTGTATTTGCGATGGCCAATCCTGATCCCGAAATTGCTTACGACTTGGCAATGGATACGCGAAAAGACATCATCATGGCTACGGGAAGATCGGACCATCCGAATCAAGTGAATAACGTGCTTGGATTTCCATATATATTTCGTGGTGCGTTAGATGTTCGTGCGACAAAAATCAATGAGGCGATGAAAATGGCTGCGGTTCGTGCCTTAGCCGCTTTGGCGAAAGAAAGCGTTCCGGAGCAGGTTAATATCGCATACGGTGAAACGAAGTTGGTTTTCGGACGCGAATATATCATTCCAAAACCATTCGACCCAAGATTGATCACCATGGTAGCTCCGGCTGTGGCAAAAGCCGCGATGGAATCTGGTGTGGCTTTGAATCCGATTCAGGATTGGGACGAATACAATGAAGAACTCCTAGAGCGATTGGGCTCCGATAATAAAATGGTACGGCTGCTTGCGAACCGTGCGAAAACCGATCCGAAGCGTGTGGTTTTTGCAGAAGCGGATCACTTGGATGTACTGAAGGCGGCACAAATTGTACTCGAGGAAGGTATTGGTTTTCCAATTTTGCTCGGCAATAGAGAATTGATATTGGAGCTTAAAGAAGAAATCGGATTTGATGCCGAAGTTCCGATCTACGATCCGAAAACACCAGCGGAAGATCAACGCAGATTGCGTTACGCAGAATTGTATTGGAAGACAAGACAACGCCGTGGGATTTCGCTGCTCGATGCCCAGAAATGGATGCGTGAGCGTAATTATTTTGCCGCAATGATGGTTAATGAAGGCGAAGCGGATGCTTTGGTGACGGGCTTTTCAAGAAGTTATCCGTCGGTCGTGAAACCCATTATGCAATTGATTGGAAAAGCGCCGGGCATATCTTTGATTGCTACAACCAACATGATGATGACCAATCGTGGCCCGATGTTTTTATCTGACACAGCAATCAATCCGAATCCGTCTTCCGACGATTTGGCGAAGATTGCGCTAATGACTGCAAAAACCGTAAGGATGTTCGGTATGGAACCGGTGATCGGTATGGTTTCCTTTTCGAATTTCGGTTCGTCTTCGGACACGAGCGCTTCCAAAGTGCGTGAAGCTGTTGCTTATCTTCATAATTATTATCCCGATTTGATTGTTGATGGTGAAATTCAAGCAGATTTCGCATTGAATCCTGACATGCTTAAAGCGAAATTTCCATTCTCGAAACTCGCCGGCAAGAAAGTAAACACTTTGATTTTCCCGAATTTGGAGTCCGCGAACATTACTTATAAATTGTTGAAGGAATTATATAGTGTCGACTCGATCGGGCCGATTATGATGGGCATGGGGAAACCGGTACACATTTTCCAATTGGGTGCGAGCGTAGAAGAAATGGTCAATATGGCAGCTGTTGCCGTTGTGGATGCGCAGGAAAAAATAAAAAGAGTTAAAAATTTAGAGATAAAATTTTAACACAGCGAAGCAAAACAATCCCAATTAAAGTTTTTTGCTATATTTGGAACCACTTTACGACAATAATGATAGCACACATTCAAGGAAAATTAGTAGAAAAAACACCGACGGAAGTAGTCATTGACTGCGGTGGTGTAGGATATCATATCAATATTTCTTTGCACACCTATTCTTTGCTTCCGCAGTCGGACCAAATCAAATTGTTTACACACCTACAAGTTAAGGAAGATGCGCACACCTTATTTGGATTTGTTGAGAAGTCAGAACGCGAGATCTTCAAAATGTTATTGTCGGTTTCCGGCATCGGAGCCAGTATTGCAAGAACCATGTTGTCGTCGCTCGAACCTAAGCAAATTATTCATGCGTTAGCGGTGGGTGATGTGGTATCGATTCAGTCTATTAAGGGCATTGGCGCTAAAACAGCACAACGCGCGATACTTGATCTGAAAGATAAAGTGTTAAAACTATATGATTTGGATGAAGTTTCCATTTTACAAAACAATACAAATAAAGATGAAGCGTTATCTGCTTTGGAGGTTCTGGGATTTAACAAAAAATTAGCAGAAAAAGTTGTCGATAAGATTGTAAGTCAGGATTCGAATGCAACGGTAGAATCAATTATCAAACAGGCTTTAAAAAATTTATAATACTTGAAAACACGATACATACAAAACATACGATTGGTTCTTAAAATCAGTGTTTTTGCTTTGGTTTTTTTAATGAGCTATAGCATTCAGGCACAGGTAGACGAAGAAGTGACCGATAGTATAAAACCAGGCTATTCAACCGGTACTTTTCAATTGAATAACCCGCCTAGTGTTTTAGACGCCTACACGTACGACCCAGTTACCGACCGGTATGTTTACACAAATAGTGTCGATGGTTTCAACATCAATTATCCGATAATACTCACGCCGAAAGAGTATGAGCAATTAATGCTCCGCGAGTCAATGCGCGCGTATTTCAAGAAAAAATCCGATGCGATTGATGGCAAAAAAGAAGGCAGTGAAGAAGGTAAGAAAGATTTACTGCCAAGATATTACGTGAATTCGGGATTCTTTTCCTCGATATTCGGAAGCAACACCATTGATGTAAAACCGACGGGTTCGGTTGAAGTTGATTTGGGTGTACGACATACGAAGCAAGACAATCCGGCTTTTTCACCACAGAACCGTGCAACTACGAATTTCGATTTCGATCAGCGGATTAGCATGAGTTTGATGGGTAAAGTAGGGACACGTCTTAAAGTGACCGCGAATTACGATACAGAATCGACGTTCTCTTTTCAGAATCAGATCAAACTAGAGTACACGCCTGATGAAGACGATATCATTCAAAAAATTGAAGTCGGGAATGTGAGTTTACCACTGAGTAGCTCCTTGATTCGTGGCGCACAGAGTTTGTTTGGCGTTAAAGCGCAATTTCAATTTGGGAAAACAACCATCACAGGTATTTTCTCCGAGCAGAAATCACAGACCAAAACAGTAACCGCACAAGGCGGTGGAACCATTCAGGATTTCGATTTATTCGGATTGGAATATGACAACGACAGGCACTTTTTCCTTTCGCAGTATTTCAGAAGCAAATACGATTCCGCATTAAGAAATTACCCGTTTATTGATAGCCGTGTGCAGATTACACGACTAGAAGTTTGGATAACGAACCGACAGAACCGAGTTAACACTACGAACAATAACCTTCGAAATATTATCGCGTTACAGGATTTGGGGGAAGCACAGTTGACAGGATTGCAAAACAGCGATGTGATTTCATTAGCCAATTTGCCAACCAATTTCTTTCTAAACCCTTTTGATTCCCCCGCAGACAATAAAAACAACTTGTATGACCCGGGATTAATTGACGATACTACAGGTGGTGCAGGTTACCTGAATCCAAACATTCGTGAAATTGCCACGGCGGGTTCGGGATTTAATATACTGCCGACAACGCCGCCACCAACAACTTCGGGTATTATTCAAACGGAAGGACTGGATTATTCAAAACTTGAAAATGCCCGTAAACTGAATGCGAACGAATATACTTTTAATACGCAATTGGGTTATATCTCATTACAACAAAGGTTGTCGAATGACGAGGTATTGGCGGTTGCGTACCAATATACAGTTGGTGATCAAGTGTATCAAGTTGGTGAGTTTGGTAATGATGGTGTGGATGCGACGCAACCAGGTTCTTTTGATCCTATTACAGGTGAACCGCAAACGATTACAACACAATCACTAGTGTTGAAAATGCTAAAAAGTAATCTGACCAATACCCAAAAACCTGTATGGAATTTGATGATGAAAAATATCTACCAGATTCCAGGTGCTTTCCAATTAGAGCAGCAGGATTTCAGGTTTAATATTTTATATTCTGATCCATCGCCAATCAATTACATTACACCGGTTGCCGGCACCACTTTTCCCGATCCGCCCGTGGCTCCAATAGCAGAAAACCGGGTTAAGGATACGCCATTGTTAAAAGTATTCAATGTAGATAAACTCAATTTCAATAATGACCCGCAAGCTGGCGGTGATGGTTTCTTTGATTTTATTCCGGGCTTGACCGTCGATCCTCAGAACGGGCGATTAATATTCACTACAGTAGAGCCATTCGGTAAATTGATTTTTGAGAAATTGAGAGATTCGCCAACCCAAAATTATAAAGACCCGACTACCTACAATCAGAACCAAGCTAAATATGTGTTCAGAACGATGTATTCCGGAACACAATCGGCAGCATTGCAGGATAGCGATAAAAACAAATACCAGCTTCGGGGTAAATTCAAATCTTCAGGTGGCGACGGAATTCCAATTGGGGCTTTCAATGTGCCTAGAGGTTCCGTGGTCGTTACTGCTGGTGGTCGTGTATTATTGGAAGGCGTAGATTACAGCGTCAATTACCAAGCGGGTAGGGTACAGATTTTAGATCCTTCACTGCAGGCATCCAACACACCGATTCAAGTTTCCGTAGAAAACAATTCCACGTTCGGACAGCAGACGCGACGATTCATGGGGATTACGGTCGATCATAAAATCTCTGAAAAATTTATCATTGGCGGTACTTTCCTAAAAATGACAGAAAGACCATTGACACAAAAATCAAGTTTCGGACAGGAATCTGTAAACAATACGATTTTCGGACTTAACACGACTTTCTCTACCGAAGTACCATTTTTTACGAGAATGGTCAATAAGCTGCCGTTCATAGATACCGACGTTCCTTCTAATATTTCGTTTAGAGGCGAAGTTGCGTTTCTGAAACCCGACACGCCGAAAGCAGACCAGTTCGATGGCGAAGCGACGATTTATGTTGATGATTTTGAAGGATCACAAACCAATATCGATATGCGATCCGCATTGTCTTGGGCATTGTCTTCAGTGCCTGTTGTCGATACAGAAACGCTTCCAACGCCGGAACATAACGAGACGCCGAGTCCATATGATTTTAATGACGATTCAACCACGTTGGATTACGGATTTAAAAGATCAAAATTGAGTTGGTACACCATCGACCCTGTCATTTACACGCGACCCGGAGGTATTTCCACAGATGATATTTCATTAAATAAAACAAGACGAATCGCAATCGAAGAATTGTATCCTGGAACCGATATTGCTGCGGGACAAGTGCAGATCATCAATACTCTAGATTTAACTTACTATCCGTCCGAAAGAGGACCTTACAACAATAGTACTACTGTTGCAGCGGCACCTAGAGAGAATTTTGGGGGAATCACCCGCGCTTTAAATTCAACCAATTTCGAGCAAGCCAATGTTGAGTTCATCCAGTTCTGGGTCATGGATCCTTATGTTGGAAGTGGCGGTTTGGGTGAAGGCAGCGCCAATACCGGGAAAATCTATTTCAATTTAGGTTCGATATCAGAAGATATATTGCGGGATGGGCAAAAACAATATGAAAACGGATTACCCGAAACAGGTTCAAACGCGCTAACGATTGACACCGCTTGGGGAAGAGTGCCAGCAGCACAATCATTAATTTATGCTTTCGACACTGATGAGGGCAATAGAGAAAGCCAGGATGTTGGACTTGACGGTTTGAACGATGCTACGGAAGGCACCAAATATTCGAACTATGCTGGCGAAGCAGATCCCGCGGGCGATAATTATGTATATTTTTTGCAGGCTGGTGGTGATGTAATTGAACGATACAAGAATTTCAATGGAACTCAAGGCAATTCACCGGTCAACGTTGCGGATAACAGTAGAGGAAATTCGACGGTTCCCGATGTAGAAGATCTTAACCGTGACAACACGATGGATACGGTTCAGGCATATTACGAGTATAGTGTTGATGTCCGTCCCAATATCAATGCTGCAGGAGATGCACAATACGTAACCGATGTAAGAAATATTGCCGCGCAATCATTACCGAACGGTGAAACAACGCAGGTAAGATGGATTCAGTATAAAATTCCGGTATCGGAATGGGAGCGAAGAATAGGTGGCATTACCGACTTTACTTCGATCCGTTTTATCAGGATGTTCGTGACCGGCTTTGAAAGTGAAGTTACACTGCGTTTCGGCGCCTTAGACTTGGTTCGTGGTGAATGGCGACGTTATACAAAAGCATTGAATCCACCGGCTACGACGGTTGACAATGTAGCTACTGTATTCGAGGTGCAATCCGTGAATATCCTCGAAAATGCGGCAACCAAAAATTACGTTTCGCCTCCGGGTGTTGTGCGCGAACAGTTGTATAACAACAATACAATCATCAACCAGAATGAACAATCATTGGCACTGCGCGTTTCAGGTACAGAAGGTCTTGAAGCGGGCGATGCGAGAGGTGTATTCAAAAATGTGAGTGTCGACATGCGCCAGTTTAAAAAACTTAAAATGTTTCTGCATGCTGAGGCACTTCCAAACGAACCATTAACTGATGGTGAAATGATGGGTTTCATCCGTTTCGGAAATGACTTTACCGAGAATTTCTACGAAGTTCAGATTCCGTTGAGTGTATCTCCGGATACCGCAAGATCTGCCGAAGCCATTTGGCCTGAAGAAAATGAAATCGATCTGCCGTTGGAAGAATTGACGAGCCTCAAAGTAGCAATGAGAAACGCTGGAGCACAAGCGCCCGGAGAGATTTTTTATGGCACGGGATCGAACGGACTTAAAATAGGCGTGCGCGGAAATCCAAATTTCGGATTGGTGCGAACTCTTATGGTTGGCGTTAGAAACAACACGATAACAGCTACCGATTTAGTGGGGAGATCTATTAAAGGCGAAGTGTGGTTTAATGAACTCCGATTGGCTGAAATGGACAACAGTGGTGGTATGGCTGCGCTAATTAACATCGATACCAATTTGGCGGATTTCGCAACGATTTCTGCTACCGGAAAGATGAGTACCATCGGTTTTGGTACTTTAGAGCAAGGCCCGAATGAAAGAAGTCGCGAAGATGTGCAGACCTATAACATCGTTACCAATTTGAGTTTGGGGAAACTAATGCCTAAAAAATGGCATATCAATTTACCGTTCAACTACGCCATCGGCGAAGAAACCATAACGCCGGAATACGATCCTTTTAACCAGGATATCAAACTCGATCAGGTGCTCGATATTACATCCGATCCTGATCAAAAAGCGGAATTTAAAGAGCGTGCGATCGATTATACAAAACGTAAGAGCATCAATTTTATCGGTGTCAAAAAAGAAAGAGCGCCCGAACAAAAGCAGCGCATCTACGATCCGGAAAACTTAACGCTGTCGTATTCTTTCAATCAAGTGGAGCGTCATAATTATGAAATTGAGAAATTTTTGGATCAAACGGTAAACACTACCGTAGACTATGCGTTTTCTTTTCAGCCCAAACCGGTCGAGCCATTTAAAAGCAATAAATTCTTGAAGAAAAGTTCGTATTGGAAATTACTGAGCGACTTTAATTTCAATTACCTACCGACGAATATTTCGTTTAGTACCAATATCATACGACAATACAACAAACAGCAATTCCGACAAATTGATGTAGTAGGTTTGCCGTTGGATCCGTTGTATCGAAGAAATTATTTGTTCAATTACCAATACGGCTTTAACTACAACCTAACCAAATCATTGAAGATGAATTATACTGCATCTTCGAGCAATATCGTCCGGAATTATCTTGATGAGAATAACGAACCGATCAACAGTGTGACTTTATACACGGACTATTGGAATACAGGTCAAGCGAATACACATACGCAGCAATTTGTTTTAAACTATGATTTACCACTGAATAAGCTGCCCTTCCTGAGTTTTGTAAAATCTACGTATTCTTACACCGGCGATTACAACTGGCAAAGAGCATCACTCTTACTGTCCGATATTACGATCGACGGAGAAACTTATAATTTAGGAAACACAATCCAGAATGCAAGTTCACACAAGTTGAATACTGCTTTGAATCTCGATTCGTTCTACAAATACATCGGACTAACCAAGAAAACAGCCAAAGTTGCTCCGAAACCAGCAGTTGCTCCGAAACCTGGGCAAAAAGTTGTCAACACCAATGTAGCGCCGGCAAGTTCAAACAACAACCTATTCGTCAATGGGTTAATCGGTGTGCTCACGAGCGTCAAAAACGTTAATATCAATTATATTGAAAATAAAGGAACGGTGCTTCCGGGATTCCTACCTGGTTTAGGATTTTTTGGTTCTACAAAACCAACAGTAGGATTTATTTTCGGTTCGCAGTCCGACGTACGTCAGGAAGCAGCCCAAAACGGATGGCTTACGAACTATCAGGATTTTAACCAGAACTATACGCAGATCACCAACAGGACTTTAAATCTTACCGCCAACGTAGATTTATTCCCGGATTTTAAAATTGATTTGAATGCCGACAGAACTTATGTAAGCAACTATTCTGAGCAGTATGATATATCGGCTGATGGCACGTACAACTCGAGATCGCCTTACAGTTTTGGAAATTATTCGATATCAACGGTATTAATCAAGACTGCGTTCAGCCAAAGTGATGAGAATTTTTCGTCCGCTTTTGAAGATTTCAGAACCAACCGTTTAATCATTGCCAACCGTTTGGCAGAAAATTATTATGGTGGAACGGATTTTCCTAGATATGGTCAAGGGCCTTTTTACAACTTACCGTCTAATCCTGATGATCCGAATTTTGCAATTTATTCTGCGAATCAAGGGTACCCGGTCGGTTTCGGAAAAAACAACCAAGCCGTATTGATTCCTTCGTTTTTAGCTGCCTATACGGGCGCTAACGCGTCGGGCACTTCGTTAAAAACATTCAAAGATTTCCCAATTCCAAACTGGACAATCAAATATACGGGGCTGATGCGTTACAAATTTTTCAAGGACAACTTCAAGCGACTTTCATTGCAGCACAGTTATAAGGCGACTTACACGATCAATGCGTTCCGTTCGAATTTCGAGTATGATAAGAATAATATTGGTGTAGATGCCGGCGGTAATTACTTCAACAAGCTATTAATTTCAAACATCAATTTGGTCGAGCAGTTCAACCCGCTAATCCGTTTGGATTTTGAGATGAAAAACTCCGTGAAAATCCTTGCCGAAATGAAAAAAGACCGATCGATGTCACTCAGTTTCGATAACAATTTACTGACAGAAGTCAAAGGCATCGAATATATTGTAGGTTTGGGTTACCGTATCAAAGACGTAATCTTCTCGACAAAACTGGCCGACAATCCGACCGGAATCATTAAAAGCGATATCAATCTGAAAATCGACGCTTCGTATAGAAACAGTAAAACGATTGTGCGTTATTTAGATTATGACAACAACCAATTGTCGGGCGGACAAAACATCTGGTCGATAAGACTAGGCGCCGATTATGCGTTTAGTAAAAACCTAACAGTGTTGTTTTTCTACGATCATTCGTTCTCTAAAGCCGTTATATCAACTTCGTTCCCGACGACCAACATCCGCGCAGGATTTACGATGCGATACAATTTCGGTAATTAACAAAAATTATTTTTTAATATCATCAACGTAAACTTTACCTTTGATGTCAGTTATAAATTTATAGTCAAATCAAATGAACATACCAGCAAACTTAAAATACACAAAAGATCACGAATGGATCTCGCTTGACGGCGAAATTGCAACGATCGGAATTACCGATTTTGCACAGAAAGAATTGGGCGATATCGTCTATGTTGAAGTCGAAACACTCGACCAGACGCTCGAAAAAGATGAGGTTTTCGGAACCGTTGAAGCGGTCAAAACAGTGTCTGATTTGTTTCTTCCCGTAGCTGGTGAAGTCATAGAATTCAATGATGCGCTTGAATCCAATCCCGAGACGGTCAATTCCGACCCATACGGAGCAGGCTGGATGGTTAAAGTGAAAGTGGCGAATGTTGCTGATGTAGACGAATTACTTTCCAGTGAAGACTATAAAGCGCTTATCGGAGCATAAAGATCTATTCCTGTTTTTGGCAATAGCATGGACGGCGTTTATCGCTTATTTGTGCTTGGCCAGTTTCAATAGCTTACCCAAAATAAAGATAGGCGGCGCTGACAAGTATGTTCATGTACTGTTGCATTGTGTTTTTACGTTATTGTGGTCTTGCCATTTAAGAACTAAAACATCATATAGCAACAGCAAATTGGTTAAAGTGGTTTTTGCTTCTATCATTTATGGAAGTGCTATCGAGCTTGCCCAAGGCATTTTCACCACGACACGCAAAGCAGATGTTCTCGATGTGTTGGCCAACACTTCCGGTGCTGTTTTAGCGATTGTAATATTGCTTTTTACGGACCAATTTTCAAAGAAGAAGATTTAAAATTAATTCAATAAAAAATGATCCCGCATCAGTGGGATTTTTTTATTTTTATACCATGAATGTAAAACAATACCTCGATTCGACTTATTTGAAAACTGCAGCGCAGGCCGGACTTTCCGAACAGGACAATATTGAAGTGGTCAAAAAATGCATTCAGGAAGCCATTGACGAGAAATTTAAACTGATCATGATTCGTCCCGATATGGTAGCGATGGCAAAAGAAATGATTATCAAAGCCCATTCAAAAGTGGATATTGGAACCGTGATCGACTTCCCAGAAGGCAAATCCTCATGGACGAAAAAGATAAAGGAAGCCCAAAAAGCAATCGATGCTGGAGCCAACGATCTTGATTTCGTCTGTAATTATAAAGCGTTCAAAAAAGGCAACATTGATGTCGTCAAACAAGAGATATTGAATTGTACGCGGCTCGGGCTCGACAACCATAAAATTGTCAAATGGATTATTGAAGTCGCTGCTTTAAACCACCAACAGATTATTCAATTGTCGGCTTTGATTAAGAATTTAGTCATGTCGAATTTCAAAGAAGAATCGTATTCGAACGTCTTCGTAAAATCGTCTACTGGTTTTTATGTAACGAAAAATAATCTACCCAATGGCGCGACGATCGAAACCATCATCATGATGCTCGAGAATGCTTCGCCACTCGCGGTCAAAGCTGCCGGAGGTGTAAGAACTTATGAAGAAGCGCTTCAGATGATTCAGTTGGGCGTAAAAAGAATCGGAACCTCGGGCGCCAAAGCAATAGCAGACGGACAAATTTCAAAGGCTGCGTATTAAATTTAACACATCGTTCATGAAAAAAATATTTTCCTTAGTGTTTATCTGCGTTTTTTCGACAGCTATAGCGCAAAGTGTTGCTTCGAATAAGGAGCAATCTCCTGTTTTTCCGGAATGTAAAAATTTGATGTACCAAGAACTTGAAAACTGCTTCAACAACCAGGTACAGGATTTTGTTTACAATAACTTTCAGGTGCCCGAAGACTTAAAATCATCGAATTATAAAGGAAGCATCATGGTGCTATTTGAAGTTGATGATCAAGGGAATTTCAAAACCCTTTACATCGACACGAATGACGAGCGTTTGACGCAGGAAGTCAAAAATGTTTTCGGACAATTGCCCAAGGTGGAACCTGCGACATACAATGGTACGCCAACGTATGCGAAGTATAGCATTAAAATAGCGATACCGCTCAAAAGTGCAGCCGATACCGCAAAAGAAAAAGAAGAAATTCGACTTGCAGAAGCCAGAAACTACACCAAAAACAGCGATAAGGAACTTACGGAATATGACAATGTTACGTATCATAAATTCAACGACCCGAAGTTTGAAAGCAGTTTGAGCATTCCGTTTTCACACAGCTACTATGCGCATTTTGATGCTGCAATGAACCAGCTCGGTGCGAACAACCATACAGCAGTAAAACCCTACACGTACGCGGATGTGTCGAAATATTATAATTTACGCGAAGCCAATCAAAAACTCCAAATCGATAAAAAGGGCTGGTGGGGCAGAAAACTGTTTAATGAAAATTTGGTTCAGATTCAAGGCGACGGTTATTGGTTTGCATTCAATCCTATTTTTGATTTGCAAATGGGGAAAAGCAGTCCGAGTCGATCTGACATGAAATATACGTACCTCAACACGCGCGGCATCCAGTTTCAAGGCGGATTGGGTCGACAAGTTACTTTTACGACTACCATTTTTGAAACGCAAGGCAGGTTTGCGGATTATTACAATGAGTATGCGGCTTCGATAAAACCCTACGGACCGAATTCTGAATTGGGTGATCCGGCGGTCATTCCCGGAATTGGGATTGCCAAACAATTCAAAAAAGACGCATACGACATGTCGATGGCGGAAGCTTATATTACCTACACGCCAAGTAAAATATTCACGTTTCAAGCCGGTTATGGCAGAAACTTTATTGGCGACGGATACCGCTCGCTGATTACTACCGATGGCGTTAGCCCGTACCCGTTTTTTAAAATCAACACAAGTTTTTGGAAAATAAAATACACGAACACCTATATGTTCTTGAAAGACATTCGCTCTGAAGTCATTGGCGAGAAAACCTATGCTACGAAGTATATGGCGAACCACTATTTGAGTTGGAATGCGACAAAAAGATTGAATATCGGTTTGTTCGAATCGGTCATTTGGGCGAATACGAACGGACGCGGATTTGATATGAGTTTTTTCAATCCGATTGTTTTTTACCGTTCTGTTGAGTTTGCATCGTCGGCGAGAACTGGAAATGCCCTTTTGGGTGCAACATTTAAGTACAAATGGGACAACCAGCTGAATTGGTATGGGCAATTTCTGCTTGATGAATTCTCTCTTGAGGAAGTTAAAAAAGCGAAGAGAAGCTGGAAAAACAAATATGGTTATCAGTTGGGTGTGAAGTATTTCAATGCGTTTAATGTAGAGAATTTGCTGTTGCAACTCGAATATAACCATGTCAGACCTTATGTGTATTCGCATAGCGATCCGTTGACAAATTACGGTCATGCGAATCAGAATGTCGGGCACCAATGGGGCGGGAATTTCAGAGAAATGATTTTGATCGCGCGTTACCACAAGGGGCGTTATTTCGCGGATGCTAAATTTACTTATGGTGTGCGTGGTTTGGATTTTAATACGACCGAAGATAATTTCAATTACGGCGGCAATATTTATTTGAACTATAATGTCGGCAAGCCATACGAAATCAATGTGGCGGTCGGACAAGGAAATAAGACAACCATTATGATTGCCGATATGCAGGCGGGTTATTTGGTGAATCCGCAAACGAATCTGAAGCTTTTTGGAAGTTTGATTTACAGAAATTTTGATCCTACACAAGATACTGAACGCACATTTAAACAGAATACAACTTGGTTTTCTTTAGGGTTGCGTTGCGATATTTTCAACTGGTATTACGATTATTAGTCGATTGCCCTAGCCCTGATAATTTGATATTAAGAGGAGGAAGCCCAGTGGGCTTCAGGTATTTTGTAATGCGCTGCTGAAAAAGGATTCGTATAATATTAACCAAAAGCCCTAGCCCTGATAGTAGTGGAAATCTCGCGGTTCTAGAAAACAAGGCTATAGCCGTAGTTTTTCTGAATCGGGAATTGGGAACGGATAGCAGGAATAGCTTCTAAAAATTCACATTTATTCAGTGTTTTTTATGTTTTGTTTTTTGTCAAATCCCTTTTGATCAAGTACATTTGCAACAGTTTTGAAAAACACAAACCAACAGCCTTGAACGCAACTGCCCATACGTTTTCCTTAAAAGATATTTCGACCGATTTTTTAGAAATCACCAAAGCGCGATTAGCGGTGAGTGTCGTATTTTCTTCATTGGCGGGTTTTATGTTGGGCGTGGTCGATTTCCATCACGATTTCTGGCTGATTTTATTGAAGCTTGCCATTGGAGGCTATTGTATGGTCGGCGCATCGAATGCTTACAACCAAGTGATCGAAAAAGACCTGGATGCTTTGATGGATAGAACCAAAAACCGTCCGGTTCCTTCAGGGCGAATGACGGTCGGAACAGCGTTGACGATTGCCGTGGTATTGACGTTCGTCGGGATTGCGATTTTATATGCGATCAATCCGAAGACAGCGATGTTTGGAGCGATTTCGATCTTTTTGTATACAAGTGTCTATACACCGCTGAAAACCATGACGCCTTTGTCGGTATTTGTCGGGGCGTTTCCGGGCGCGATTCCGTTTATGTTAGGTTGGGTTGCTGCTTCTGGGAATTTTGGGATTGAAGCCGGTACGCTATTTTTAATTCAATTTTTTTGGCAGTTCCCACATTTTTGGGCGATTGGTTGGTTTTTGTATGACGATTATGCGAAGGCGGGATTTTTTATGTTGCCTTCGGGAAAGAAAGACAAGTCGACAGCGCTGCAGATCATATTGTATACGATTTGGCTGATCATTGCATCATTACTTCCGGTTTTGGGTTATACGGGCGAATTTTTTATTGGTCCGATTAGCGCAGTAGTCATTTTTGCGTTGGGATTGTGGATGCTGTATTATGCCATACGATTGTATAATACGAGAACGGCTAAAGCGGCGAGAACGTTGATGTTGGTTAGCGTTTCTTACATTACTTTGTTACAGATTGTTTATATCATTGATAAATTTTTACGATAATGACACCAGATAGATTGACTTTGGCTGAAGAAAAGGCCAGAAATGAAAGATCGTACAAACTATTGCTACTGTTTGCGATGGTCAGTATGACGATGATGTTTGCCGGATTGACCAGCGCTTTTGTGGTGAGTAAGTCGAGAGCAGATTGGTTGAAAGATTTTCAAATGCCGATTGCATTTTTTTTGAGCACGGCAGTAATTATTGGCTGCAGCATTACTTTTCATCTTGCGAAAAAAGCAATACAAAAAGACAACCGAACCGCAGCGACTTCGTTTCTTTTAGGTACTTTAGCGCTCGGGGTTTTGTTTGTGATTTTGCAGTTTATCGGCTTCGGACAAATCGTTGAACAAGGGTATTATTTCACGGGAAGTGCGAGCAGCATCACGACGACATTTCTCTATGTTGTAACGATTACGCATTTGGCGCACCTTGCAGGCGGATTGATTTCACTTTTAATTATAATTTATAATCATTTTAAACAAAAATACAATTCGACTCAAACCCTTGGAATAGAGCTAGGTGCAATGTACTGGCATTTTCTTGATTTATTATGGGTTTATTTGTTTTTGTTTTTATATTTCTTTAAATAAGAAAAAAATGTAAATTTGGGAACTTTTTAACGATTAACTTTATGGGAGCGACAGTTACTACTGCAAGCAGTGAAGAGAATACTTGGGGTGGCGGAAATGAGCCAATGGGAGCAGGTTACGGCAAATTAATGATGTGGTTTTTTATCGTATCAGATGCCTTGACTTTCTCAGGATTTTTGGCCGCTTACGGGTTTTCTAGATTTAAATTTATTGAAACCTGGCCTTTAGCCGATGAAGTTTTTACACACTTCCCATTCATGCATGGTGTTTCTGCACCGATGTATTACGTAGCGTTGATGACTTTTATTTTGATTTTTTCCTCTGTAACTATGGTGTTGGCAGTAGATGCCGGACATCATATGAACCGAAGTAAAGTTGCTTTTTACATGTTCCTAACCATTATCGGAGGTTTGATATTCGTTGGCTCACAAGCTTGGGAATGGAAAAATTTCATTCAAGGCGAATATGGTGCAATCGAAACCAAGGGTGGAAGTCTACTACAATTCGTAGACAATACTGGAAAAAGGGTAAAACTTGAAGATTTCGCTGCGACATTGCCCGAAGAAAGAGAACAATTGGAACGCAATAAAGGCAGATGGTTTATGGATGAACCAACCTTGCCGACTTATTCCGTTGCTGAAGTGCAAGCGGGTTTCAAAGCAAATCCTAACATTTTAGTAAGAACTGAAGTCATTTACCAAGATGATGCAGCGTCAAAAAAAGATACGAAAATCGACCACGCCTTAACCAAACACAAACATAAAACCGTATTGACAAGAGCGGAATCTGAAATCAGATTAGCGAATGCGCATATGGTGGTTGAGGGCGCTAATTTGAAAAGAAACGAATACGGAAGCAAACTGTTTGCAGATTTCTTTTTCTTTATTACTGGTTTTCACGGTTTCCACGTATTCTCGGGGGTGATCATCAATGTCATTATTTTCTTTAATGTGCTTTTGGGTACTTACGATAAGAGAAGAACCTATGAAATGGTAGAAAAAGTCGGTCTATATTGGCACTTTGTAGATTTAGTTTGGGTATTCGTATTCACAGTTTTCTATCTTGTTTAATTTTAAAGCTATAATTATGTCACACGAGCACGTATCTAATACAAAAAGAATTTGGTTTGTTTTCGGCTTACTGTCGTTAGTAACAACGGTAGAGGTGTTTTTAGGGATTATAAAACCTGATGCATTGCACATGACCAATTTGTTAGGGATGAATCTGTTGAACTGGATTTTCTACATCCTAACCATTTTCAAAGCGTACTATATTATCTGGGCGTTCATGCACATGGAAGGCGAAAAATCAAGTTTGAGATGGGCAGTAGTATCATCGGTGATTTTCCTGGTAACCTATTTGCTTTTCATATTATTAATTGAAGCCGATTACATCTTCGAAATATTTAGAGATTCAACGATCAAATGGAATTTTTAACAACATATTAAGTCAAAAAAAAGGTACGCATTGCGTGCCTTTTTTTTATTTTTGTACTCGGTTAATCCCACTGCACAATGAAAAAAAATATAATCCTTTTTATACTGTTTATTTTCCCCATCGTTGCCTATCTTTTTTTTGCTACTGGGGTCAATAGTTTTATGTTTCTACCGACCGTTACGCCTGCTGTTCCCGATATCGGGCATTGGAAATCACTTGACGGATCCGCTGTTTCTTTGAATAAAAAAATCACCATTTTAGGTTTTACAGGGGATGCTATTTTAAAAAACAAAGGCAATTATTTCAACCTCAATCAAAAGATTTACAATAAGAATCGCGAGTTCAAGGATTTTCAGTTTGTGATGATCGCTCCCGAAGGAACGCAAGACCAGGTAAAACAAGTCCTCACAGGATTGCACGATCTGACCAATACTTCGAAATGGCTGTTCGTATTTGCGCCGACAAATGAGATTCAAACGTTCTATGAAGCTTTAAAACTTAAAGGCAAACTCGATTCGGATTTCGGAACGAACAACGTTTTCATCATCGATAAAAAAAGAAACCTGCGCGGTCGTAAAGACAAAGACGAATACAAAGAAGGTTATAATGCTGCCTCGCCGTCGGATTTATATAACGAAATGACCGATGATGTTAAAGTGATTCTCGCGGAATATCGCTTAGCACTCAAAAGAAATAATGCAGATCGACAAATATAAAAGTCCCATTCATGCTTAAAAACAAATCGTATATCGGGATCTCTTTTATCATTTTATTGTTCGGAATTTACGCCGTTCCTAAAATCATAACACGAATCCAAAATGGTGATGTTGTCAAAGGCGAGCGTCTTGATAACGTTTCAGGCAATCGCACCACCGACGAGAAACTACAGAAAATTGGTCCTGCACCGCAATTCGACTTAACGAATCAGCTCGGCGAAAGGATCACGAATGCGGACTATAAAGGAAAGGTATATGTCGTAGAATTTTTCTTTTCAACATGCCCAACGATCTGTCCGATTATGAACAGAAGCATGCTCGAGATTCAAAATCAGTTTTTCGGCAACCCCAATTTCGGCATCGTTTCCATCACGATCGATCCCGATCACGACACATCGGAAGTCTTAAAAAAGCATGCTGAAGGTTTGGGCGTAAAATCATCCAATTGGCATTTTCTGACCGGTGACAAAAAGTATATTTTCGATCTTGCCAACAAAGGGTTTAATTTATATGCAGGCGAAAACAGCAAGGTTAATGGCGGTTTTGAACACTCTGGTTTGTTCGCTTTAATCGATAAAAACGGAAACATTCGCTGCCGAAAAGACGATTACGGCAACCCTATTTTGTATTACGACGGACTCGAAAAAGCAGGCGTAAAAGCCATTCAACAAGACATAGCAATTTTATTAAAAGAATAATGGAAAACAATTTTACAGAACAACAAGAAGCGGTAACACAAAAAAATCCACAATCCATCGAGCATAAGTTCAACAAATTTATTGTTGCAGTATCGATATTGATTCCGGTCGTCGTTGCGATACTGTTTAGTGTGAAACTTAAAGATTTTGGGATTAAGGTAGCGCCTCTATCATTTTTACCACCAATTTATGCGACTACAAATGGGGTTACAGCCATTGTTTTATTAATTGCTGTCAAAGCAATAAAGAATGGCAATCGAAAGTTGCACGAAAAACTAATGACCACCGCAATCGCGCTTTCTGTTTTCTTTCTTGTGATGTACGTCGCTTATCACATGACTTCTGATTCCACAAAATTCGGCGGTGAAGGATTCATAAGATATGTCTATTTCTTTCTGTTGATTTCACACATTCTTTTATCCATTGCCGTAATTCCTTTGGTATTGGTGACGTATGTGCGCGCGTTGGCAGAGCGTTTCGACCGCCATAAAAAAATTGCTAGAATTACATTTCCGATTTGGCTGTATGTTGCAGTGACCGGCGTGATTGTTTATTTGATGATTTCACCATATTATGTATAAAAAAGCCAACCGAGGCGCTGTCGAACTGAGCGTAGCCCATTATAAAAATCCGCGTTCCAAGCGTAACGTTGAACGAAGCTTTTTTGGAATGTGTTTATTCTTTGTTGGAATTTCTGCGCAAGCCCAATGTGCGATGTGCCGCGCTGCTTTAGAAGGGGAAGGCAATATCAAGAAAGCCGAAGCGGTTAACGACGGAATCGTTTATCTAATGATGATTCCCTATGTTTTGGTTGCTGCAATCGGCTTCTTTATTTACCGGATGTACCGCAAGAAAAAGGCTTAATAGCCATCTACTGAAACCGACACGTCGCCATCGACCTTTATGAAAGCAACAATGGCTTTATTGGTCAGTTGCATGCGTTGGAATTGAATGTCCTTCAAAGTACCATTCACAAAAACACCTGGCATCGGCGCGTAATTTTTCAAATATTTTTGCATGCTTAATTTGCCTTCATCCAAATTAGGCTGAATCGAGTAGCGACAGCTCTGCTGGATTTTCTTCAATACATAACCTTGCGCGAGCCAGTTTGCCGTTTTCATCAGTTTGCTTTTGGTGTCGAGGACATAGTTGAGTTCATCAAAATAAACCTCCTTTGTCGCATCATTATATTGTGGAAATCCACTCAGATAAATCTTCCCGTTGACACTTCCCAAAACATCAAGAGCGATTATCATTTTATTGTCTTTATGCCAGATTGAAACCTGTTGTACCGTTATTTTCTTGCTTCCGGTTCCGAATACTTGCCCGGCAAAATTCTTCGTCATAATCTTCGACGCCTGCTGGTAAGTTGATACCGCAACAATATTCGCGGTGACATGTTCCGGCATTTTCGCGACGGGTTTCAAAATGATTTTGTTGCGGTCGAATTGACTCTGAGGTTGTTGTCCGATTAAAGTTTCCATCATGCATTTCAATCCCATTTCAAATGCAATTGAATTTGATTGCAATTTCACATCAGTCGTATATAACTCTTGCGGCACGATACGCAACCAGCTTTCATAGCTTTCATTCATTTGAAATGGCGTGCATATTTTTTCCAAAGCATCTAGAACATTCGGTTTAAAATCCATTGATTTGGCAATTGCGGCATCAATGCTTTTCTCGATTTTCGATTTGAAGATACTGATGGTCGGGTTGATGAGATAGGTGATTGGAACTGCTTTCCCGAAGACGGTCACACTTGGACTTTCATTCCAGTTCAACGATTTGAAGTCGGTGTTGGTGCTTATTTTCCAGTTGGTGAGATGAATGTCACTCAGTAAAGTCACGGTGCCGTTGAAGTTAAATTCCTTGACGTTATAAAGATCCATGCCCAACTTGTTGGTTCCGATGCGGTATTTTACAAAAGCTTTTAAAGGCAACACCGTTTTGATTTTGCCGTTTAAATTTTCGAGTGTGATCGGCGCCAGTTTCCAGATTTTCATTTCGAGATCATCGTCATCGATGTTGGTGTCTTCATAAATCAAACCCGTCAGTGTTTTGTTGGTTTGGTTCTCAATGTCTTTGAGTTTGATTTTTACCGGAATATTGATGTAAGAAGTGGCGTTGTCATACAGTAGTGGCGACGCGTCATCAGGTTCGGGTTTTAAACTTTCGATTTTTTGCGTGCTGCTGCAGCCGATAAGCATGAATAACGAAAACAATACGATAAAACGAAACGGAGTTGGCATTTTTATACAATTTGTTGTTGTCAAAATTAATCAATCGGATATTATTTCCATGCGATCTGTAACAAAAAATAAACGGTTCAGTCTAACCGATTTTAGGTTCCGTACTTTCAAGAGCATAATAAAAAAGCACTGCTATTTTAAATAAGAAAGTAAGATTAAAATTAGATTTGTAATGTACCTTTGTAACACTTTTCATCAATCAAAAAATGAACAAAATAGTTTACTTCACTTTCGTTTTTATTGTCGGTTGGTCATCGCAAGCGCAATCTAAAAAATGGACATTGGAAGAATGTGTGCAGTATGCGTTGGAACACAACATCAGCATCAAGCAAAGTGAGTTGGATACGCAGGTTGCCGACATCGACAAAAGCACCGCTCTCGGAAGTTTTCTGCCCAATATTGGCGCCAATGCTTCCCATTCTTGGAACATTGGTTTGAATACGAATATCGTAACCAACGCACTCGAAAACCAAACGACACAGTTTACTTCAGCAGGTGTTGATGCCGGAATCGATATCTACAAGGGCCTTCAAAACCAGAACACTTTCCGAAAATCTAAACTCTCGATTGTTGCCGCACAATACCGATTGTCTAAAATGAAAGACGATATTGCGTTGAACGTCGCCAATGCGTATTTGCAAATTCTTTTCAATATTGAGAACATAAAAGTCCAGAAAGAACAGTCGGCAATTAATCAAAAACAATACGATCGAACACAGCAATTGGTCGATGCCGGATCGATTCCACGCGGTGACTTACTCGACATCAAGGCAACCGTTTCAGGCGACAAGCAGCGTGTTATCGGTGCTGAGAATGCTTTATTGATCTCCAAGTTAAGTTTAGCGCAGCTATTGCAACTCAAAGATTTTAGAGATTTCGATATTGCAGACGCTAATTATGACGCGAAGCAAAGTGAAGTGATGTTTCAAACACCGGAAGCAATCTATCAAAAAGCAAAAGACGAACGTGTCGAAGTAAAGATTGCCCAAACCAACGTCTCCATTTCAGAGAAAGATATAGCGATCGCCCGAGGCGCATACCAGCCGACATTGAAAGGGTTTTATTCATTCAATACTAGAATCTCGTACGCCGAAGTGCCGACGTTTGATAGTGCTGGAAATTTTACGGGTTTTGGAAATCCACCGCCATTTTTTAATCAGTTCAGCGACAACAAAGGACATAACTTTGGCGTGCAGCTCAACGTTCCGATTTTCTACGGGTTTTCAACAAGAAATAATGTACTGCGTTCGAAAGTGGCTTTGGAGCGCAGCAAGATTGCTTTATCGCAAAGTGAACTCGACTTAGAGCGCAACGTTTTCATAGCCTATACTGACGCGAAAGGTGCTTACAATGCTTACGAAGCGGCGGTCACGACATTGGAAGCCAGAGAAGGCGCTTTCAATTATGCGAAAGAAAGATATGCTGTCGGAATGATGAATGCGTTCGATTTTAGCCAGGCGCAAAGTTTGTACACGAATGCGCAGTCGGAAGTTTTGCGAACCAAATACGATTATATATTTAAAACCAAAATTGTAGAATTCTATTTTGGGTTACCGATTATTAAATAAATTTAAGTCATGTCAAAGAGAACAACCTATTATTTAATTGGAGCAGCTATTATCTTGGTGATTGTATTAATTGTGCTTTCTAAAAAAGGTATTATTGGCAACAAAGAAAATACCATCGAGGTCGAAGTTGCCAAAGCCGATACGATGACTATTGTCGAAACCGTTTCCGCGACGGGAAAAATTCAACCCGAAATCGAAGTTAAAATTTCTTCTGAAGTCTCAGGCGAAATCATCGCATTGCCTGTAAAAGAAGGACAAGTGGTCAAGAAAGGCGATTTGCTGGTGAAGATCAATCCTGATTTGTATACTTCCGGTTACAACAGAACCGTTGCAGGTTTATCACAGACCAAAGCAGGTTTAGGACAAGCTGATGCTTCGTTTCAGGAAGCCAAATCAAATTATGACAGAAGCAAAACGTTGTTTGACAAAGGCATCATTTCAAAATCAGATTGGGATAAAGCGGTGTCAGCATTCGAAGGTGCCAAGGCTAATAAGCAGTCGGCGTATTACAATGTTCAGAGCGCTTCGGCAACGGTCAATGAAGCCAAAGACAACTTGGGGAGAACAACGATTTATGCACCTGCGGACGGAACGGTTTCGATGCTGAATGTAGAATTGGGTGAGCGCGTTTTAGGAACGCAGCAAATGACCGGAACGGAAATCCTGCGGGTCGCCAATCTCAATAATATGGAAGTTGAAGTGGATGTGAATGAAAATGATATCGTTAAAATCAATGTTGGAGATTCGGCGAACGTAGAAGTTGATGCGTATCTGAAAAAGAAATTCAAAGGTATCGTAACGAGCATTTCAAATTCGGCAAGCACGGCTTTAACAGCAGATCAGGTGACGAATTTTAAAGTTAAAGTTAGGATTTTAAAAGAATCGTATCAAGATTTATTGGCTGGAAAACCATTGACCTATTCTCCATTTCGACCTGGAATGACTGCAACAGTCGACATTATCACAACGCGCAAGGAAAATGTTCTTGCGATTCCAATTAGCGCCGTTGTTGTAAAATCAGATACGACGGCTGTAAAGAAACTTGAGATCGAAGACCCAAATTCTGAGGAAAATAAGGTCAAACCCAAAAGCGATAAAAAATTCGAATGCGTGTTTGTTAAGGTCGGCGAAAAAGCGAAAATTAGAATCATCAAAACCGGCATTCAGGACGACACGAATATCGAAATTACGGAAGGCATCAAGAAAGGAGACGTTATCATTATCGGTCCGTATACCACGGTAACAAAAGATTTAAATTCGGGTGATAAAGTGAAGATTGCTTCGAAAACAAATCCAACCGAACCAAAGAAATAATGGCTTACATTCTCAATATTGAAACGTCAACAAAGAACTGTTCGGTCTCGATAGCGCAGGATGGCACGACGTTATTGTGCAAAGAGATCGCGCAATCTGGCTATTCTCATGCAGAAAAATTACATGTTTTCATTGAAGAATTGCTACTCGAATTACAATTGCATTATAAAGATTTGAATGCGATTGCCGTAAGCCAAGGACCGGGTTCGTACACCGGATTGCGCATTGGTGTTTCTGCCGCGAAAGGTTTGTGCTATGCGTTGAATATTCCGATGATCGCTGTTGATACTTTGGAAGTTTTAGCACGACAGCTACAAATTTCAGAAGGTTTCATTATTCCGATGATCGATGCCAGAAGAATGGAAGTATATAGTGCTGTTTTCGATGCGAAATATCAAAAAGTAAGGGAAACACAAGCTGAAATCATTACGGAATCATCTTTTGCAACGCTCGGAAGTACGGTGTACTTTGTTGGTGACAGTGCTGAAAAAGGCAAAACGGTTTTGATGCAATCGAATTTTATTTTCAAAGACGACATTGTTTATCCTTCGGCGAACGAAATGAGTGCGTTGAGTAATGAGCAATATAAAAAAAACGAGACGGTTGATGTCGCTTATTTTGAACCTTACTATTTGAAAGACTTCATGACTACTGTGCCCAAGAAGTGATTTATTTCTCGAGGAAGTCGATAATTTTTATGCGATCGACATCCGTATCAAAGTCGATTTTGTTTTCTTTTACAAAGGCTTCGATGTCTGATTTTTTATTAGGAAATAATTTCACTAATTGTTTTTTCGATTCAGGAAAATCAGTAATAAATCCGTTCGCATCTTTTAAATAGTAGGCATCGTTTTCCTTATTGAATTTTGCCGGCATATCCCGTTCGAGTGAAGTTTTCGCTTTTTTACCTGCGTAAAAAGTAACCCATTCCCTTTTATATAAAGCAAAATTCTCTTTTTGATATACTTCAATAAGATATCCTTGGTGTGACTTTCCGACATTGTTATCGTAAGTCACCAATTTGAATTTTTTATTGGAACCCACAAAAGTAATGGTGCCAAAATCGGCGATTTTATCTAAAATTAAAGTGTCATTTCTGTTGCCAATAAATTCGAAATAATCACGGAAGGCATTATACCGCATGTTGCTTTTGGTTTCCATTCCACCTAATTTAGCTTGTGCAAACTTTGGTTGTATATAAGGCGAACCGTTGATTTTTTCCTTTGAGAATTGATCGAGTCCTGTAATATTGACATTGTACGGCGTAATTTGTTTTCCGCTCGGCTCCGTTTGTTGCGCTACACCAGGAATTGAAATAAGGAATATAAAAGGGAATAGAAGCGAATATTTTTTCATGTTTTCTTTTTAAAAACTAAGGTACAATTTAAATTCAATGCCCTACGTTTATTTTGAAGCTTCTCTGACAAACGGCTGATAATCGATTTTAGATGCATCGAAAGCCGTTTTGCAATCTTCCAGAATGGCGGCAGTAACCTCCGGAAAATCTTCGTTTGTAGCCCACGCGCGAATCGCTAACTTAATGCCTGAGTCGGTTAATTCCTTAACACTAACGGTGGCCACGGGATCTTTGAGGATTTTTTCATTGCTATTTAATATTTCCGTGATGATGTCTTTCGCTTCCTTGATGTTGGTATCATATGAAATTCCCATCGTCAGATCCGTTCTGCGGGTTGATTGCTGTGAATAATTGATAATGGTTCCGTTTGACAAAGCGCCATTTGGAATGAAAATCACCTGATTATTCGCTGTCAACAATTTGGTTACGAAAATTTGGATATCGATTACGGTTCCTGATACGCCTTGTGCTTCAATACCATCGCCCAGCTTGAAAGGCTTGAATAGAATAATCAGCATCCCGCCAGCGAAATTCGACAGCGAACCCTGCAATGATAATCCGACTGCCAAACCTGCCGCGCCCAATATCGTCAGGAACGAGGAAGATTCAACGCCCAATTTAGTGATCACAGCGATGAACAATAAAATTCTCAATCCCCAAAAAATAATGTCCGAAAGAAATTCAATTAACGTTGGCTCTACTTCTCGACGCACCATAATTTTTCGTGAAACGGCAGTAATGAAACGGATTACCCAAATACCGATGACGAGCAGTAAAAGCGCCGCCACGAGTTTTGGCGCATAATCAAGGAGCGCCTTTGTAAAGGCATTAAGATATTGGTCGATGAGTTCTATTCGTAATTCCATTTTTGTTTAATAAGAAAACCTTCCCAAAATGAGAAGGTTATATAGGGTGCAAAAATAGTTTTTTTTAGGGTTTAATCCGCATCTTCTTCGATTCTGTTTCCTGTTTTTTCAACAGTTTCTTTCGCAGCTGCAGCGGTGTCGTCAATTAGGTCACTCGCTTTATCTTCAGCAGTTTCTACATTGTCTGCAACTTTGTCTTTTGCATTTTCCATCAAATCATCTGCTTTGTCTTTTACGGATTCGAAAGTGTCTGAAGCCTTTTCTTTTGCATTTTCAATAGCATCTTCGACTTTCTCAACAACGGGAGCCGCAGTTTCTTTGGCTTGTTCCGGAGCGTCGTCAATTAAATTATTGACTTTATCCTTTGCCGATTCGACGGTTTCTACTATTTTTTCTTTAGCATCTTCCACATATTCTTCTACTTTTTCCATGATCGGCGCTGCTTTTTCTTTGACGCTTTCAATCACATCGCCTACCACTTCACCTGCTTTGTCGGAATATCCACTGGCTTTTTCTTTAGCCATCGCTGCATATTCATCGGCTTTATCGATTATCGGCGCTGCAGTTTGCTTGACTTTCGCCACTGCATCATCCACTAAATGCTCTGCTCTGTCTGCAACATTTTCAGCAGATGCTTTTGACGAGCCGAATAAATTTTTTAAAAATGATCCTAATCCCATGATGTGTTTTTTATTGGTTACCTCTCAAATTTACAAAAAAAAGTAGCCGATACATTATTAAGAGATTAAATCTTCGAATGCCGCTTCGAAATCACGTTGTGGCAGATCACAGGTTTTGTTCTGGCAAACATAAAATAGATTTTCATCTTCCACAAAACGATCGGTTAAGAATGGCAGCGATGAATGTCGTTTAGTTCCAGCTAAAATAACATTGGGCAGGTATTCCTGATGGAATCGGGTGCTCAATTCCAATGCATTTTTCGAAGCCATGGCAAATTCTTTTTGTTGTGGTGCAAGGTTTAATAAACCGTCGAGCCAATTTGAAAAAGCCGAAGGATAATCGATATTGGGAATTATTTTATGAATCATCTCGGTGCTTACTTTTTCGTAAAACGAATGGTTGAAATAAACGCTAAGTCGATACAAATTTTTCGCCATCATCGAGTTTGACGCAGGAACAACATTGTCTTCCGTTTCGTAATGCGGTGTGATTAAGGCATCATCAAGATCGGATTTGAACGTAAAAAACGAGCTGGATTTATCGTAAAAATGTTCCAAACTATAATCGGTCAGTTGTTTGGAATATTGCAGCCATTTTTCGTCGAATGTAACTTCGTAAAGTGCAATGAAAGCCTCAATGACAGTCGCATAATCTTCTAAAAATCCATTGATGCTGGCTTGGTTGTTTTTATAACTGTGCGACAAGTTGCCTTCGGACGACCAAAGTTTCTTGACAATGAATTCCGCATTTTGTATAGCGGTTTCCAGGTAATTTTTATTCTGCAAAGCTTTGTAAGAATCAACAAATCCTTTCAACATCAAGGCATTCCAGGAAGTCAGGCATTTGTCATCGCGTCTGGGTTTGCTGCGCTTTTCGCGAATGGCGAACAGTGTTTTTTCCCACTGCATTTTTTTGTTTTGTACGTCGATAATGCTGATTTGATTTTGCTGCGCGATCGCATCTAAGGTTTGACTTTGAATCAAAACATAGTTGCCGTGTTCCCAATGCCCGAACGGATTGATATTGAAAACGATGCGGAATAAATCGAAATCTTCCTGAAGAATTTTTTGGAGTTCGCTTTCTGTCCAGACATAAAATGCGCCTTCTTCGAGTTGGTTTGCATCATTCAAACTATCGGCGTCGAGTGCACTATAAAATGCACCTTCATTCGTCAGCCATTCGCGTGAAACAAAAGCCAAGGTTTTTTCGATGACTTCTTTATAAAGCGGGTTTTTGGTGCGCTTGTAAGCATCGGCATAAAGTGATACAAGTTGTCCGTTGTCGTAAAGCATTTTTTCAAAGTGCGGCACATGCCATTTCATATCGACGGAATAGCGTGAGAATCCGCCGGCGATCGTGTCGAAAAGCCCGCCATAAGCCATTTTTGTCAGCGTCAAATCCACGAAATCCAATAGTTGCTGATCGTTATTTTGAAATCCGTATCGCATCAGAAACGCGTAATTGTTCGGCATCATAAACTTTGGAGCGCGTGCCATGCCGCCAAAATCGTGGTCGAAACTTTTTTGCCATTTTTTAATTAAGGGAACGATTAAATCTTGCGACACTTCGGTTGTCGATTCCGGAATGATGGATAGACTTTCGATTCCAGCTTGTAATTTCTCGGCATATTCGAGCATTTTTTCGGGCTGCGATTGATATAATTCGTGTAATTGCTCAAGTGCATTGATCCAGTCATTTTTACGGAAATAAGTGCCGCCCCAAACCGGTCTGCCGTCAGGTAATGCAATGATGTTGAGTGGCCAGCCGCCTTGTCCGGTCATGATTTGAATCGCTTTCATGTAGACGGCATCGACATCGGGGCGTTCTTCACGATCGACTTTGATGCCCGTGAAATGGGCGTTCATGGTTTGTGCGACGTCATTGTCCTCGAAACTTTCGTGTTCCATGACGTGGCACCAATGACAGGCGGAATAACCGATGCTGACAATGATAAGTTGGTTGCTGGTTTTAGCTTCGGAAAGTGTCTTTGGGTTCCATGCTTTCCAATGCACCGGATTTTGTGCGTGTTGGAGCAGGTATGGGCTGGTTTCTTGGGATAGTTCGTTCATCGTTAATGGCAGGCGGATGTTTCGGATTAGGGTGACGCGCGGATTTTTTACATTGTATTGAAGCTCTATTTTTTGAATTTACGCAGATTTAAAATCCGTGTAAATCCGTTTTATCGGCGCCATCTGCGTTGCACATTTGTCGCATTTAAAAAAATTAGTCTTTCAGAACCTGCAAGTTTTAGCCCCGATGGCAGTGGAAATCCTTTGGTGCCGGGGTTCGGCACCAAAGATTGGGAACGTACAGCGGGATTAGCTTCTAAGACTTAAAATAAATTCAACCTTTAGATATTAACCGTTGACCGCTTCGACTTTAATATCTTCGTCTTTTAGCATGTCTTTGAGCATGTTTTCGATGCCGCTTTTAAGTGTGAATGTTGACGATGGGCAACCGTTGCAGGCACCTTGCAGTACCACTTTGACGCGCTTTTCTTTCGCATCATAAGAATCGAAAAGGATGTTTCCACCATCGGCCGCGACAGCAGGTTTTACGTATTCTTCGAGGATGTTGATGATTTGCTGTGAAGTCGTGTCGAGATTGTCGAAATTCTCGATTTTCTGCTTTTCGATTTTGGGTGTTGCAATATAACTTTCGTCGAGCACCATGCCGCCATTTTCTATAAATTGTTTGATGAACGAGCGCAGTTCATGCGTGATGTCGTTCCATTCGTAGGCGTCGTATTTAGACACGGAGATGTAATTCTCGTCGATGAAAATCTCCTTGACGTAAGGAAAGTTGAACAGTGCTGCGGCTAGCGGTGACGGCTGGGTTTCATCGATATTCTTGAATTCGACTGCGTTTTTGGTCACCATTTTATTGACTACAAATTTTAGGGTAGCCGGATTTGGTGTTGTTTCGCCATAAACCGTAACGGGCTGTTTTTGGGTTTTGACTTCGTCTTCTTTGATGATCACACCGCCTTGGTTCACAAAGTTTTCGATTTGCTCGGCGACGGCTTCTTTGACATCGTTCCATTCGACAATGTTGTAACGTTCGATCGCGATGAAGTTGCCGGCTATGTAAACGGACTTCACAAAAGGCAGATAAAACAATTGCTGCGCTAAAGGGGAACTATTGGCTTCGTCAATATTTTTGAATTCCAAACTTTGGTTTTGCGTAATGAAATCTGGAAACTCGAATTTGAGAATGCTTGAATTTTGTGTTTCTTTTATATTGATTTTGATCATGGTAGTGTATTTTCTGCAAATTTAACAAAGTTATTTTGAGCATTTATTTATATTTGGGCAATTAAGCATTAATTTAACTTTTTAGGTGTTAATTTATTGGAATGAGAAAAAAAATACTGATTTTATTTTTGTTTTTTAGCTGCGTTACGAATGCGCAATTGATAATCGACAATACACTAACGCCAGCCCAATTGGTGCAGAATGTCCTAGTAGGTCAAGGTGTTGTTCCTTTTAATATACAATATAATCGTTCCTTTCCGGCGGCAACCGCTACTAGGGATCAAGCAGCGAAATTTAGCACCAACTTTAATCCGACTGGGCTTGGTTTAGACAGTGGGATTTTGTTGACTACTGGAAAATCTATTGTAGCACAAGGACCCAATAATGATGACAATGCTTCAAACCCAACAGCCATCTCAGTTGAGGGTGATGTAGATTTGGCTTTGTTAACAGGGCAAGCCATCAGAAATGTGTCTATACTTGAATTTGATTTTGTTGCAACGGGTTTGCTTTTAAATTTTGATTTCGTATTTGCCTCAGAAGAGTATCCAGAATATTCTAATGATCCTACGTACAACGATGTTTTTGGTTTTTTTTTAAGGGGTATGGGTTTAGCGGGTCCTTATTCTGGGGGCGCTATTAATATTGCGCGTACGCCAACCACCAATACGGGTTCTAACATCGTTTCTATTGGCAATGTAAATAACGGAACTTTAAATACAGGTCCGTGTGATAATTGCTCTTTTTATGTCAATAACCTCATTGCTGCCAATACTTCTTTCGCTAATATTCAATATGATGGTTTTACTGCACCACTTAGAGCAACAGCACCCTTAGTTTGTGGAGAAACATATCACATTAAGTTGGCTATTTCGAATACTGGTGATAATGGTTGGGACTCCGCAGTTTTTATCAAAAATTTTAGGATACAACCCTTGGAATTATTAGCTAACGGTCTCACTAATGAGCCGGCTGCTTGTAATGCAACTTCAGTTACGATATCTTCGGGCATCACGCCGAGCGCAAATATTTTGAAATGGTATCAAGATGGTAATTTGTTGCCTTTGGAAACGTCTCCAAATCTGACAGTTACGCAGCCGGGCGTTTACACTTTAGAGGAATATACGCCAAGCGGATGTAGGTTAGCGGTAGATGACATTACCATTGGTTTTGCTGCTCCGATTCCCGCCGATCCACCCGTAAATCTTATTTTATGTACCTCCGCGGCGGGACCTTATGAATTTAATATCAATCAGACGAGTACGGTTACTGCACCTTTGAATCCGGCGAATTATGCTATAAGTTATTATGATACCAATGCCAACGGCGAAGCTTTTTTTGGTTCTGCTACGGGGTTGATCCCAGATTCAGATTTGGCTTCGTATTTTATTTCTTCCAATCTGGCAACGATTTATATTCGAATTGAAGATATTTTTACTTTTTGTGTTACCGTATTGCCATTTGATTTAATTGTATCTCTTCCTCCTTCGGGCAGCATATCGTATAGCGCGACACCGTATTGCGATAACATTATTGCGCAGCAACCCATAACCAACACATCTTTGACGCCGGGAGGAACATATACTGCAACACCAGCGGGTTTAATCATCGATCCCAATACTGGAGCTATCACCCCTTTTGGAAGTACGGTTGCCAATTATACCGTGAGATACGAAATAGCCGCCACAGCTGATTGTCCGCTTTTTTTCGTGACCACATCTGTTGTCATTGAAGATTGCACATGTACTGTTACTGCTTCGGTTACTGCAGCTACATTTTGTTTGAACGTACCCATAACACCAATTACTTATACTTCTTCTACTGTTGCCACTACAGGTTCGGTTCCGGCAGCTGATTTGCCGCCAGGTCTGATAGGAACTTTTTCGGGAAACACATTTACAATTTCCGGAACGCCGACACTAGCAGGATCGTATCCCTTCACGGTCACTTTGGAAACGGGTATAACAGACACTTGTACAGCCACAACAACGATCGATGTTATAACACAGCCGACTGCAACAATTTCCGGGAGTACGACGATTTGTTCTGGCGACACCGCTACGATTACAATCATAGGTACGCCAAACACTTTGGTAACTTATACAATTGGCACAGGTGCAAATCAGACGCTTCCGTTGGGTACGACGGGAACTGCGACGATTGTTACTCCGATCTTGACTACAGGGAGGACTTATAATCTAGTAAGTGTCGAAACGGGCGGATCTCCAAATTGCATCCAAACGTTAACAGGTTCTGCAACGATCAGTATAAAAGCTTTACCAACGGCTACTATTTCAGGATCTACCACGATTTGTTCTGGCGACACCGCCACGATAACCTTTACAGGTACGCCAAATGCTACGGTGACCTATACCGTTACAGGCACGGTACCAAACCAATTAATTAATTTGGATGGAACAGGAAATGCGACAATCACAATATCCTATACGGCAGATACCACCTATAATTTGGTTAGTGTAGCTTCTAATGGAACGCCGAATTGCAGTCAAACTCTAACCGGCCTTTCAGCAACAGTAACGGTTAAAGCGCTGCCGACAGCAACCATTGCGGGATCCACTACTATTTGTTCAGGCGATACCGCAACGTTGACCTTCACAGGTACACCCAACGCTATCGTAACTTACGGTGTGAGTACCGGAGGAACTCTAACGGTTCCTTTGGATAATGCAGGAAACGGATCTTATACGACACCCGCACTAACAACCTCGACCACTTATGATTTGGTAAGTGTAGCCACCGGAGGAACGCCAAACTGCACCAAATCCCTGACAGGCACAGGTTCGGTAACAATCGGCATCAAAGCCTTACCAACGGCAACCATTTCGGGATCGACGACGATTTGCTCGGGCGATACCGCAACGTTAACTTTCACAGGTACCCCTAATGCTACGGTAACCTGCAGCGTGAGTACCGGTGGCAATCTAATAGTTCTTTTA
>JANPJB010000096.1:0-7289 GCA_031425295.1 Flavobacterium sp.
CCAAAAGATGCTGGATTAATGCCTGCGGTCATTAATCGTTACAAAAATTCAAAAAGTATCTTGGGCATTTGTCTCGGACATCAAGCCATCGCGGAAAGTTTTTCAAGTGCATTAGTCAATTTAGAAAATCCGCTGCATGGGTTAGCGTCAGAAATTAATGTTGTTGCGGACGACTACTTATTTGAAAATATCACGAAACAGTTTGTAGTAGGGCACTATCATTCGTGGGTAGTAGACACAACGCCAAATCCGGATTTAGAAGTTTTGGCGTATGATCAATCCGGAAACATTATGGCTTTGAAACACCAGCACCATGATCTGCGTGGCTTACAATTCCATCCGGAATCCATACTAACCGAAAACGGAATAGCCATTATAAAAAACTGGGTTAACCATCGTATTCTTTAAAAAACGACAAGATGAAGCAAATATTAGAAAATTTATACAACCACAGAACCTTAGACCGCGAAGAGGCGAAAGTCATACTGATGGAAATTGCCTCAGGAAAATTCAACAGCAGCCAGATTGCGTCATTCATGACCGCATTCATCATGCGCAACATTACCCTCGAGGAATTGATGGGTTTCCGCGACGCACTATTGGCCTTATGCATTAAAGTTGACTTGTCGGAATTCAATCCCATGGATGTTTGCGGCACCGGCGGTGATGGAAAAAATACGTTCAACATTTCAACATTGACATCGTTTGTTGCTGCCGGCGCAGGCATACCGATTGCGAAGCATGGCAACTATGGCGTGTCATCAGTATCGGGTTCCTCCAACGTCATGGAATATCTCGGAATCGCTTTCGAAACCAATACCGAAAAGTTAAAATCGCAACTGAAGGCCGCCAATATCTGTTACTTACATGCGCCACTGTTTCATCCCGCGCTCAAAAATGTGGGTCCAGTCCGCAAAGAAATGGGGGTGAGGACTTTTTTCAACATGCTGGGTCCGTTAGTCAATCCCGCGCAACCAAAAGTTCAAATGACCGGAGTATTCAGCGCCGAATTGGCCAGGATGTATCAATATTTATTACAGCAAGAACACGGACAATATTCGATCGTTTACGCTTTAGACGGTTATGACGAAATCACACTCACCGACAATACTAAAGTGGTCAGTAATTTGGGTGAGCGCATTTTCACGCCGCAGCAGTTCGGTCTGTCATCAATCACAGCCACAGATTTATACGGAGGTGACAGCGTAGAAGAAGCCGCCAAGATTTTCATGGATGTCTTACAAGCAAAAGGAACAACAGCCCAACACAACGCCGTACTTGCAAACGCGTCGTTGGCGATCAAAACCTACCATCCTGAGAAAAGTTTTGAAGAAACACTGGCCATGGCAAATGCGTCACTTTTTGAACAGAGGGCTTTAGCATGTTTCAACACATTAAAACAATTACAATGAAACTATTAGATACAATTTGCCAACATAAAATTCTGGAAATCAGAGAACAGCAGCAACTTTATCCGATCAATGTATTGGAAAAAAGTTCGTTTTTCGAAAGACCTTGCGTATCGCTGAATGACGCTGTATCCGATCCAAAACGAAGTGGAATTATCGCAGAATTTAAAAGGAAATCCCCATCAAAAGGCAACATTAATAGCGATGCTGATGCGGAAAAAGTAACATTAGGATACATTCAAGCTGGCGCATCAGCCCTTTCCGTATTGACGGATGAAACTTTTTTTGGCGCAAAAAAGACAGATTTCGAAAATGCCAGAAATGTGAACGACTGTCCGATTTTGCGTAAAGATTTCATACTGGATGAATACCAAATCATGGAAGCCAAAGCAATGGGCGCCGATGCAATTCTACTTATTGCGAGCATACTATCGCCCAAAAAGATAAAACAACTCACTGCGTTTGCGCAGCAATTTGGACTAGAAGTCTTGTTGGAAACGCATACCGAATTCGAAATCCTAAGCAATATCGATACGAAAGCCAACTTGGTTGGAATTAACAATCGGAATCTTGATACGTTTGAGGTCGACTTTGAAAACAGCATTCGCTTGGCGGAACTGCTTCCTAAAAATGTAACGAAAATAGCCGAGAGCGGCATCGATTCTGCAGCGGCTATTGCATTGCTCAAAAAGAATGGATTTTCTGGATTTCTAATGGGCGAATATTTTATGAAACATAGCGATCCCGCACTGCAATGTGCAACACTCATTAAACAGTTAAGCGATGAAAATTAAAATATGCGGCATGCGCGACCCAGCTAATATTTTAGAAATTGCTGCGATGGATATAAACCAACTGGGCTTCATTTTTTACGAAGATTCGGCAAGATATGTCGGTGATGATTTTGAAATTCCAAACGGAATCATCAGCAATGACGTTCAAAAAACCGGTGTCTTTGTCAACAGTCCAATTCATTATGTTCTCGAAACCGTTGAAAAGTATCATTTGGATCTGATTCAACTGCACGGCAATGAATCGCCGGAATATTGCAACCTAATACAACAAAAGGGTTATCAAGTAATCAAAGCATTTGCAATCGACGCGCAATTCGATTTCAATGGTCTTGAAGATTTCATGCCGGTTTGCGACTTTTTTCTCTTCGATACCAAGTCGACACTGTATGGCGGAAGCGGTCATCGCTTTGATTGGCTACTATTGCAATCATATGAACTTCAAAAAACCTTTTTCTTAAGCGGCGGATTGGGGTTGGAGAATGTTGACTACTTACTAAAATTTACACATCCGATGCTGTATGGCTACGATTTCAACAGCGGATTGGAAAATTATCCCGGTTTTAAAAACAATGAACTTACAGCAACTGTAATCCATAAAATTAGAAATTATGAAAATACTTAGTCCAAACGAAGAGGGTTTCTACGGCGATTTTGGCGGGGCGTTTATCCCCGAAATGCTCTATCCGAATGTAGATGAACTCCAGAAAAATTACAATGCCATCATTGCTTCCGCCGACTTTCAAGAAGAGTTTCGCGCCATACTAAAGGATTTTGTGGGACGTCCGACGCCATTGTTTTATTCAAAAAACCTGTCGGAGGAAACCAATGCCCATATTTATCTTAAAAGGGAAGATCTGAATCATACCGGTGCACACAAAATCAACAATACCATCGGGCAATTATTGTTGGCAAAAAGGTTAAACAAAAAACGCATCATTGCCGAAACCGGTGCTGGGCAGCACGGTGTTGCAACAGCCACAGCTTGTGCGCTGATGAATTTAGATTGTACGGTATTTATGGGGGCGGTCGACATTGAAAGGCAAAGTACAAACGTTGAAAAAATGAGGCTCATGGGTGCAAAAGTAGTGCCTGCATTGAGCGGAAGTCAAACCCTCAAAGATGCGACAAACGAAGCCATCAGAGCGTGGATCAACAATCCCGTCGATACGCATTACGTAATCGGTTCGGTGGTCGGACCGCATCCATATCCCGATATGGTCGCTCAATTCCAATCGATTATTAGCGAGGAAATCCAATGGCAGTTAAAGGAAAAAACCGGCAGTAGCATTCCGGATTATGTCATTGCCTGCGTAGGAGGTGGCAGCAATGCGATTGGCGCCTTTTATCACTTTATTGGCAATGAAAAAACCAAGCTGATTACGGTCGAAGCCGCGGGACACGGAATCGATTCTGGTAAGACCGCTGCTTCAATCGCACTGGGAAAAAAAGGAATCATCCATGGTTCTAAAACGTATTTGATCCAAACCGATGACGGACAAATCTTCGAGCCGCATTCCATTTCTGCAGGATTGGATTATCCCGGAATTGGTCCGGTTCATGCCTATCTGCACGACACCGGAAAAGCACAAACCGTGAGCATTACCGATGCCGAAGCGCTGGAAGCTGCATTCGATTTATCCAGAAAAGATGGGATCATTCCCGCTTTAGAATCGGCGCACGCACTAGCGTACCTGCGAAAAATACAATTTAAAAAAGACGATGTAGTGGTCGTAAACCTCTCCGGACGAGGCGATAAAGATATGACCACCTACCAAAAATATATGCAGCGATGAAAAACAGAATCACAGAATTATTTGACAATAAAACCGGTGAGATCTTATCGATATACATCACGGCAGGATATCCCGATTTAAATAGTACATTAGAAATTATTAAAAATCTCGATCGGGCTGGTGTGGATATGATTGAATTGGGATTCCCGTTTTCAGACCCTTTAGCCGATGGCCCTATGATACAAAATAGCGGACAGCAGGCCATCAGCAATGGAATGACCTTAGCGGTACTTTTTGAACAGCTGGAGCAATTGCGGAAAGTGACTTCGATTCCGATCGTATTGATGGGCTATTTAAATCCGGTGTTGCAATATGGTGAACATCAATTTACCAGGCAATGTGCTGCAGTCGGCATTGACGGTATCATTATTCCAGACCTGCCTTTAAACTATTACTTAAGCAACTTCAAAGCGATTTGCACGAGTGAAAATATATGCAATATTATGCTCGTTTCCCCGCAGACTTCTGAAATCAGAATGAAGGAAATCGATGAAAACTGTACAGGGTTCTTATACGTCGTATCATCCAACAGCATCACTGGAAGCGTAGATGGTAAGATGTCAGAGGCATACTTAAACAAAATAAAGCAGCTACCATTAAAAAACCCAACGCTAACCGGATTCGGAATTCACGACCGTTTAGGCTTTAAAACAGCCTGCAATTATAGCAAAGGCGCAATCATCGGCAGTGCATTTATTAAACATATCAGTACAAACGGTACATCGTACACAAGTATTCAACAGTTCGTCAACACGATCCGGTAATTAGATGATCTGCTGCATTAAGTGGGTGTCTCGTATCCAAACGTAATGTTAAGAAATGTTATTTTTAAATTAAATAAAACACTTGGTTTGGAAAGATCTAAAATAAGACTTTATCTTTGCCGCTGATTATGATAAACAACAGCCACAAACACCTAAATAAAATGCGTAACATGATGTGTTGCAAATTTTACTTATGGAATGAACTGGCGTAAAAATAAAATCAATTTTACAATATAAAGAGCCGTTCATTTACTTGAATGGCTCTTTTTTTTTAATCCTAAATTTAACTGTTATGAAAATTGTACTTCAGAAGAAAATGTATGCTCAATCTTGTCACTGCATGAAAATGCACAAGCATCGCTGTTGGAAAGAAACCATGTAAATCCGTTCAATCAAATTTTACAGACCCTTTTCAAACTACTGAAAAGGGTCTTTTTTTTAATATAATAAATCATTTAAAATGTCAAATTTCAAAAATAAATATACGTTACAATTGCTGGTCGCCTTTGCCAGCATCTACATTATCTGGGGTTCCACCTTCTTTGCTATTTCGGTAGCTTTAAAAGGTTTTCCGCCATTTGTACTATCCGGTTTTCGATTTTTAATAGCTGGATTTATTTTGTTTTTATGGCAAAGAAGCCAAGGACAAACCTCTAATTCATTACTTAATTGGAAAAAGAATGCCATTGTTGGAATTTTAATTCTCACGGGCGGAACCGGCTTGGTAGCTTGGGGTGAACAATATGTAAGTTCTACCGAAGCGGCTATTGCCATAGCAACGGGACCGTTTTGGTTTATCGCATTAGATAAGAAAAACTGGAAGAATTATTTCTCTAATCTTCCGGTTGTAGCCGGTTTGGTTATTGGGTTTATAGGTTTGATCCTGTTTTTGAAAGGCAGTATCGCTGCTTCAACGCATGATGGTAGTGCCCTAATGCGAATTGTTGCTTTCGGTGTTTTGGCCGTGAGTTCGATTTCATGGGTCATCGGATCGTTGTATTCTAAAAACAATCCTGCCGACCAATCTACTTTTATGAATAGCGCCCAACAACTTCTTGCGGCAGGCTTTGCGAGTATTGTAATCGCTTCGCTTAAAGGAGAATGGAGTTCATTTAATATCGTCACCATTCCTTTAGCCTCGTGGCTTGGCTTGGCGTTTTTAATCTTCTTTGGTTCCATTGTAGCGTATTTATCTTACATCTGGTTGTTGCAGGTGAAAGACCCGGTTTTGGTGAGTACGCATACGTATATCAATCCAATTGTGGCCGTTTTAGTGGGTTGGATTATTGCCTCCGAACAAATTGAAACCAGCCAGCTCTTAGGTCTTTTTGTCATTTTGTCTGGGGTTTTATTAACCAACGTTTCGCAGTATCAATTCAGCAAACGAACCCAAGTTAAACTTAGAAGACTCGGCATTGTTCTAGAACGCATTTCAAATCCATACAAATACATAACTTATTAATGATGCTGACAAAATCAATAGAAGCTTTAAAAATTGAAGCAGAAAATACAGGAAAGAATTCCTTAAAACGGAGTTTGGGTGCTATTAATTTAGTGGCCATTGGAGTAGGAGTCATTATTGGCGCCGGTCTTTTTTCATTAACTGGAATAGCCGCCGCTAATAATTCCGGGCCTGCCGTAATCTTATCATTTGTAATTGCCGCCGTAGGATGCGCTTTTAGTGCTTTATGCTATGCCGAATTTGCGTCGATGGTTCCCGTTTCCGGAAGTGCCTATACCTATGCTTATGCTACTTTAGGGGAACTATTTGCATGGATTATCGGTTGGGATTTAGTCCTGGAATATTCCGTTGGCGCGGCAACGGTCGGAATCAGTTGGTCGCAATATTTGGTGAAATTTCTAGAAAAATTTGATATTTTCGTTCCGCCCCAATTGGTCTTATCGCCTTTTGAAACCGCTACTTTGGCTGATGGAAGTATCGTTCACGGATTCGTAAATTTACCCGCCATTTTAATTATCGGCTTAATCACATCGATTATTATACGGGGCACCAAAGGTTCTGCTTTATTCAATGCGGTCGTGGTAGCTCTAAAAATTGGTGTGGTCGTGGTTTTTATTGCCTTGGGTTGGCAGTATATTGATCCTGCGAATTACCATCCATTCATCCCAACGAATACCGGAACTTTTGGCGAATTTGGCTGGTCGGGTGTTTTGCGTGGAGCAGGCGTAGTCTTCTTCGTTTTTATAGGATTTGATATTGTCGCAACGATGGCACAGGAAACCAAGAATCCGCAGCGGAACATGCCCATTGGAATATTGGGATCGTTGCTGGTTTGTACGGTGCTATTTATTCTTTTCGGTTACGTAATGACGGGCTTGGCAAACTATACCGAATTTAAAAACAGTGCTGCTCCGGTAGCAGTCGCTATTGCACACACGCCTTATAAATGGCTTGGTATAGCGGTTTTTCTAGCCATATTAATTGGTTACACTTCTGTAATTTTAGTCGACTTATTAGGGCAGTCACGCGTATTTTATTCAATGAGTAAAGATGGCCTGTTGCCTAAA
>JANPJB010000097.1:0-9240 GCA_031425295.1 Flavobacterium sp.
ATGTAGCCGATTCGAAACAATCGGTGATTTTAAACCAAGTGGAGAATGGTGTCGCGGTGCGCATGGCAGTGATTTATTTGCTGGCTTCTAAGATTCAATAAATGTTGATTTTACGATTAATTTCAACTGTAAAATTGTAAATTAGCCTAGACCTAATTTTTTGACTCATGAAAGTAGAACAAAAAGGAAGTACGGTAACCATCAAAGACACACAAGGTGACTTGGTGTCTTTCTTAATGAAAATTACGCACGAATACAAGAGTTTCGAAAAGCACAACATCATTATTGATATCAGCGCGCATCCAGACTTGACGCCGCAACAGATTAATAGTTTTCTGCCACTTTCCAAGACCCATCAAAAAGCCAAGAAATCATTTGTGATTGTTGCTGATGGCGTTGATTTTAATGCAGCTTCGGATAAACTCACGCTGGTTCCTACGATTTTGGAAGCCCATGATATTATCAGTATGGAGGAAATCGAACGGGATTTGGGGTTTTAAAATACCAATTTAGAGTACCAGTTTAAAATACCAATATTGAAATCCCAAATTCCAAAAAGGGTATTGGAAGTACTATCATTTCAAGACTTTGCGAACATTGGAATTTGCGATTTGGAATTTAGAAACCAATCTTCTGATTTCCTATAAACCCTAGCCCTGATAGTAGCGGTAGCCCGGAACGCAGTGAGGACTATAGCGAATAGCAGGTTCCCGGCTTCTCAAAATAAATAAAATGAAATTAACCATACTCGGCTGTTATGCAGCGACGCCCAGAACCATTACCAATCCGACTTCGCAGGTTTTGGAAATCCGCAACCGCATGTTTCTAATTGATTGTGGCGAAGGAACGCAGGTGCAGTTGCGCAAGCATAAGATCAAATTTTCGAGAATCAACCATATTTTTATCTCGCATCTGCATGGTGATCATTGTTACGGATTGATTGGTTTGGTATCGACTTTCATGCTGCTGAACCGCGTGAATGATTTGCACCTATATGGACCGAAAGGCATTAAAGAAATCATTACGTTGCAGTTGCGGTTGTCGAATTCTTGGACGAGTTACGGTTTGTATTTCCATGAATTGGAAGCTACGGAAAGTGAAGTGATTTACGAAGATGAGAAAGTGGTTGTGAAAACCATTCCGCTGAAGCACCGCATTTATACGAACGGATTTTTGTTTGAAGAGAAAATTGGCGACCGGAAACTCAACGTGGATGCTGTGCAGCAATATGAAATCGACACTTGTTATTATCAAAACATCAAGAACGGCAAAGACATTACTTTAGACGACGGGCGCATTATTGAAAACCGGCTGTTGACTTTCGATCCGATGCCGCCGAAGCGTTATGCGTTTTGTTCGGATACGGTTTTTGATGAAAGCATCGTCGCGAATATCGATCAGGTTGATATATTGTATCATGAATCGACTTTTCTTGATTCGGAGCAGGCATTGGCAGAAAAAACGATGCACAGTACGGCGAAAGAAGCGGCATCGATTGCTCAGAAAGCGCAAGTTGGACAACTCATTTTGGGTCATTATTCGACGCGTTATGAAAGCATTGCGAAGTTTAAGGAAGAAGCGCAGACCGTTTTTCCGAATATACTGTTGGCTGATGACGGCGTTTCTTTTGAATTTTAAACGAACTTAGTACCTTAGCAACTTAAAACCTTAGCACCTATTGGCATGAATGACTTGAGCAATTTCCGAAAATCGTATGAGAAAAGTGAACTTTTGGAAAGCACGATTCCGGAAGATCCGATTAACTTGTTTCACCGTTGGTTTCACGAAGTCAAGGAATCCGATGGTACTGGAGAAGTAAATGCGATGACTGTCGCCACTATTGGTTTGGATGGATTTCCGAAATCGCGTGTGGTTTTATTGAAACAATATGATGAGACGGGATTTATATTCTACACCAATTATAATTCAGAGAAAGGAAAGGCGATATTGCGCAATCCGAATGTTTGCTTGTCATTTTTTTGGCATGAAGCGGAACGACAGGTAATTGTTAAAGGCATTGCTGAGAGAACCGCTGAAAATATTTCCGACAATTATTTTGCTTCGCGGCCTGAAGGAAGTAAATTAGGTGCTATCGTTTCGAACCAGTCGGAAGTAATCCCGGATCGCTCTTTTTTGGAAAACAAACTGGAAGCGCTCGAAAAAGAATTGGAAGGAAAAGAAATAACCCGTCCACACAACTGGGGCGGTTTTCTAGTTCGTCCTGTGGAAATGGAGTTTTGGCAGGGAAGGCCCAATCGGCTGCATGATCGGATACGATATGTTTTGCAAGATAATTATGAATGGAACATCAGCAGGTTGGCTCCTTAAGTTATAAGCACGCACAGATATTATGAAGACCACGATAGTGGTCTTTTTTTATTTTTTTATTTTAGGCTTTTCAATTTTGGCTGGTGGGCAAATACATCAAGTTATATAAGTTTAAATTGTAATTTTGTAAGAATATTTCTTTATATATATTAAATTTTATGTATTTCATCGATTTTATTTGGCACTTAAACGGTAGTTGTGCTAATATTGACTCAAGAAACAACAACGTTCATACAAAACGAAAGAAATTTGCCCCACATCTTCCTTAAGTTTTAAAATATTAAAGAGTTTGCCCCACAATCTACTTTAAACTTAAACCTACTGTTATGAAAAATACTTTACTTAGAGCTATCGTGCCTATGGCATTTATGTTCACTTTGATATCTTGTTCTTCAAGCGAAACTGAAGAAGCTCCAGCAGCAAGACCGCAATTGATCGAAGACTATTCTTATAGCACCGACGAATTATCGTTGGCAGATTTGATCAATGAGCATAGAGTAAGTTTAGGTTTAAATCCCCTACAATTAATCAATCACGTTTCTTTCAAATCAGAAGAGCACAATGCTTACATGATCGCAAGAAAAGTGGTTAACCACGATTTGTTTCCTGAGCGTTCCGAAAACATCATTGAAGTTTTGGGTGCTGTTAAGGTAAACGAAAATGTGGCTTATAATTTTGTATCTCCAACTTCTGCTTTGAACGCCTGGTTAAACAGCCCTGGACACAAAGCGAATATTGAAGGTAGCTTTACGCATTTTGGAATCTCAATCCGCCAAGACGAAACAACCGGTAAAAAATACTACACGAATATCTTCGTTAAAAAATAAATTAAAATTGAGTTTAATTTAATTATGTTTTGTTTTGACACTAAAAACCACTCGCAAGAGTGGTTTTTGCTTTTACAGCATTTTCGGCCTCAGAATGCTATTATTCGATTACTTCCTTAGTGATAAGATTTTTAATTGTATAAATCATAACTTTATTGATTTAACGATTTTTTGTTTCACTTAAATCGAAAATTTAGTAAAATTGATTCACTAGGCAATGTTGTTAAAACAAATGAAGTTTGCCCCCAAATCTTCCATGAGTTTTATAAATAATCTTGAAGCGTTTGCCCCACAATCTCCTTTCATATAGCTCAGCACTAAATGCTTGGGTGAACAGTCAGGGTCACAAATCAAACATCGAAGGCACTTTCACACCTTTCGGAATTTCAATTCGTATCGATCAAACGACGGGAAAAAAATAGTATACGAACATTTTTATAAAAAAATAATTTTTCATTTTTAACATTTATATTTTCAAGATAACCATGCTTATGAGTGGTTTTTCTTTTTTATCGATAACTTTACTGCTATTGAATTCCCTTTTAATAATCAACCTTAACTAAGCGTGCGCGTTAAAACATTTAAATATCTTTCCTCCTTCTTCATATTGATTTGCTTCCACACTTCGTGGGCTCAGGTGAATCAAAAGAAAGAAGACACCGCTAAAGTTTATCGTGCGATTGAGAATTACTCGAAAAAAAGGAAGTTTACCAATTATATACATCGATTAATCTTTGAACCGATTACTGAGAAGAAACAAATTTCAAAGCCGGTCAAAAAGATAAAAACGCAGAATTACGCCAAATTCGAAGGCAAGATTATTCGCAACATCAAAATCACAACGCTTGATCCGTTTAGTTATTCTATAACCGATACCACCAAAAAGCCGACTAAGAAAATGGCGAAAATCGGTAATGCGCTGCATCCCAAAACGAAAGATTTTGCGATTTATAATATTCTCCTTTTCAGAAAAAACAAGCCTTTAGATTCGCTATTGATGAAAGAATCCGAACGTTTGATTAGAAGACAGCGTTTTGTGAGAAGTGTGGCCATTACGACGACCTTGGTTTCCAAGAACTCAGATTCCGTAGATGTTTCTGTTCGCGTTCTAGATTCTTGGAGTTTGGTTCCCGATCTAACCTTATCAAGTTCGAAATCTACGTTTTTTCTTAAAGAAAGGAATTTCGCAGGAACTGGTCACGAAGTTTCTACATCGTACACCAAAAGCTTAACGGATAATAACAGCGGTTACGGCGCCAGTTATACTATTCCCAATATCCGCAATACGTTTATTAAAACGGCACTACGCTACAATCTTGACATCAACGGCAATTATGTAAAGTCACTCGATATCGAGCGCCCATTTTACTCGCCGTACGCACGTTGGGCTGCCGGAATGAACTTCACACAGCAATTTGAAAGATCCGCACCCATTGATTCTTCCATCTTGGATACGACCGCAAATTCAAAATCAAATTCACAGGATTTCTGGGGCGGTCATTCAATCCAAATTTTTAAAGGAAATACCGAATCGAAACGGGCGACCAATTTCATTACCACTGCGAGATTTTACAATAGATCGTTTAAAGAGAAACCGCTATTCGGCATTGATTCGTTAGGCGTATTTTCACCAGAGAAATTATTCCTGATCAGTATGGGCGTTTCCTCACGAACTTACAAACAAGATAAGTATGTTTTTAACTTTGATATCATTGAAGATATCGCTTCGGGATTCGTCTATTCCGTAACTTCAGGATTTCGAAATCGAAATAGTCAAAATCGGGTGTACTTTGGTGCCAAGGTCGCATTGGGCGGTTATTTTTCGTTCGGGTATTTAAGTACAGATTTGCAATATGGAACTTTCTTCAATAAAAGCACGACCGAACAAAGCGCGTACAATTTTAGCGTAATCTACTTTACGAATCTTATCGATGGCGGTCGGTGGAAATTCCGCCAATTCATCAAACCACAAGCGATTATTGGTAAGAAACGTATCGACTCCGTTACCGATAAATTAACCCTGAACGGCGATACCGGAATTCCTGGTTTCGACAGTAATGCGCTTTATGGTACAAAAAAATTACTGCTGACATTCCAAACGCAGGCCTATTCCCCTTGGCATACTGTTGGCTTTCGCTTCAATCCGTTCTTAAGTTACACAATGGGAATGCTCGGTCAGAGTAATAGAGGATTTGATAGCAGTAAAGTCTATTCCGAATTGGCTGTCGGCGTGATCATCAGCAACGATTATTGGGTGTTTAGTAATTTCCAATTCTCATTTTCGTATTTCCCAATGCTTCCAGAAGATATATCGCGGGTGTATAAAACGAATTCTTTGAAGACCTACGATTTTGGCTTGCAGGATTTTGAAATATCGAAACCACTTTTGGTGAATTATCAATAAGTAGCATGCCGCTGGTTCCGTAATTTTTAGGATGTTGCATCTTTTTAAAACTCGTAACTATTCATTCAAAAACAAATAGCCGTAAAGCGGCGTCGGGTAATCGGCGTCATTCAATTCCAAACTGTAAAAATAAGTGCCGTTGGTGCTCTCATCATTACTGATAATAACGCCTTGATCAGCAATACCATTCCATTCGGGCGTATTATTACTACCGGTCCAAATCAGTTTTCCCCAGCGGTTGTAAACATCTAATTTATAATTCAAAAACACGTCCCGCAGTCCTTTAATCCTAAAAGTATCATTGATGCCATCGCCGTTCGCGGAAATAAAATTGTATACCGTTGGCTTACATTTTTTGGTTTTGAGTGCAAAAGAAGTGACGTTGTAGCAATTTCCGTTATCCACTTTCACAAAAACACGCATGGGGGTCGACGGCGCTACATAACCCGAAATATTCGCAATTTGATTGGTTCCATTTTCGAGATCGGCAGCAGTAGGATAGAAGCTCACCAGATCGGTCGGCTGCTGTTTGATCTCATTTTCATAAGTGGAAAAATCGAAAGTGCCTACACTGTAACCTTCATTGCAGGAAATGAGTTCATTTAAAACGCCCAAAGGATCAGCGCTGTAAAGCGATGCATTTTGCGAAAAAGTATTGTTGTTTTCTCGAAGTTCCGTAACTGTTCCTTGTTGATTTCCATCATCATCGACAATGAGTTCAACTTCAAACGGGCTTATAATTCCTGTAGGAAGCTGTATCAAAATACTACCGCTTTCACTGCCGTCAATCTCAATTTGGTTTTGCGTTTCGGTGCTTTGTATATAGTTTCCATTAATGTAAATCGCAATTGGAACTTGCGCCGGAAGCGGGTTTGTCGCCTCAAAATTGGTAACGGTATAATGCACCTTTATCGCATTTGAATTGCATTCGGTTTCGATCTGATTGATCGCAATCACAGCATCGGGCAGCTGCGAATTGAGTTTGGTGACTATAGCATTCAGCATCACAAAATCCTGACCCGATGTCAATCGGATGTTCGCAATCGTATCGCCGATCTGGATGTTGTTTTCAAGTTCATACACATCCAAATCCATATTGTGCAGATCAGCGGTGTTCGTAAAACTATTCGTACCGTTGAACGCATTGGCAATAGGATTCAACGGTGGATTGCTGATGAGGTTATCATTGATGATGAGTGATTCGCCTACTGCAATATTCTGATCGCCTTCCCAAGCCAGAAAACCAATTTTCGACTCCTGGTTGTCGATCACATTGAGACTATTGAGTGTAATTGAAATTTCGGCAGGAACAGCTTCCAATCCGTCATAAACATTGATTTGGTTCAAGGGTAAACTGTTGTTTTTGTAGATGATAATGATCGCCCAACCACCAAAGTTGGTGCGATTCCGGTAGTAATAGTTGATCCATGGATTCAGATCTAAATCTGATAAGGTATAGGTGCCATTTCCTGTTGTTTGAACCAGCTGCGTGATATCGGTGAATGTACTGAAATAATCGAATGGCAAATCATCACTAAAACGTTGGTGGCTGAAAAAGCGTTGCGGAACTACGTCTTGACCATTTAATTTAACTTCGAAATCGCCCGGACCGCATCCAGCCCAATACAGATAAGCATTCTCAATCTGGTCGTTTGGATTCAGATTCAATACCGCTGAGGAACTCGTATTGATTTGCGCAAAAGGCATAAACGAATTCTCTTCTGGGTTCATGCCGTTTCCAATAAAAGTGAAATCATATCGTCCGTTGTACTGCTGGTAAAGGCTAATGTCTTGTCCATACGATGAAAAAGAAACCAAACTCACAATAAAAGCGATATAGCATTGTTTTAAACGCACAGTTTAAATTTTAGGACTTTAAAATTATTAAAAAAAAATGGAATACACTGTTAAAATGCGTTTTGCGTCGGTTTAACTTTGGTCAACAATTCATTGAATTTTTAATAGTAGCTTTGTATCGCCATCTCAAAATTTGCCATCATTGAATTTTTATAAAACCATAGTGCGTACACCTTTGTTCAAAGCGACCTCTTTGAATAGTATCAGTGTCATGCTCAAAATTGGTTCAGGCCTCATTACTTCAAAAGTGCTTGCGATTTTCATTGGTCCTGCAGGTATGGCGTTGGCGGGTAATTTTAAAAATTTCATGACTTCGATTGAGAGTATCGCAACGCTTGGTTTTCAAAATGGCATCGTAAAATATATTGTCGAGAATAAGAACAATGAAGCCGAATTCAAGAAGATCATGTCTACAGTTTTTATTAGCCTACTGTCGATGTCGGTGCTGTTGAGTATTATTTTATTTTCATTTGCTTCGTTTTGTACGCGTACTGTTTTAGACAATACGACACAGTACGTCAATGTGTTTAGAATTCTCGCACTCGTGCTGCCATGGTATGCGACTTCAGCTTTTATGGTCATCGTGCTCAATGGTTTGGGGAAGTACCGCTCCGTGATTTACATCAATATTATTGGAAACATAGTCGGGTTGCTGTTTGCCGTTGGTGCCGTTTGGTATCTGAAAACGATGGGTGCTTTGCTGTCGATCATTATTCCGCCTGCGCTGTTGTTTTTTGTTGGGTTTTATTATTTGAATAAAGACATTCGATTTTTCGATACAATTTCACGCCATTCATTTGATTTTCAAATCATAAAAAATTTGTCGTCATATTCTTTGATGGCGCTGGTGTCTGCGGTTTTGGGTTCGTGGGTTTTTCTGGCAATCCGAAAGAGCATCATCGCCGAACTGGGTCTCGAACAAGCCGGATACTGGGAAGCCATGACACGGATTTCAAACTATTATCTGTTGTTCATTTCCACAATGCTGACCGTTTATTTTTTTCCTAAACTCGCTTTTTCTACTACAAAAAAGGCGACAAAGAATGTTTTCTGGAGTTACTACAAAGGAATATTGCCTTTATTCGTTTTAGGATTGACGGTATTGTTTTTTCTGCGTTTTTTTCTGATCCGTTTGTTTTTTACGAAAGCTTTTTTTCCTGTAGCTGACTTATTTTTTTGGCAGCTTTTAGGCGATGTCTTCAAAGCGGCATCACTAATTTTAGGCTATCAGTTTTTTGCGAAGAAACTTACTGCAGCTTTCATCGTTACCGAGATTTTTTCTTTGTCGATGATGTTCGCATTTTGCCATTTTTTCATGAACGCTTTTGGAATACAAGGCATCGTCATGGCGCATGCTTTAACGTATTTTATCTATTGGATTATCTTGGTCATTTACTTTAGAAAAAGCTTGTTTTAGTAAAAACGAAAAAGGATGCCCGCAGACATCCAATTTCTAACCAATTCAATTTAAAAATCTATAAATCCGTAATAATAAATTCACTTCGTCTATTGGCTTGGTGCTCTTCTTCAGAACATTTCACGCCATCGGCGCATTTGTTTACGAGCAATGTCTCACCGTAACCTTTACCGATCAAACGATTGGCTTCAACACCGTTTTTAATGAGCCACGCCATGGTCGATTTGGCTCTACGATCCGATAGTTTCTCGTTGTATTTGAATGACGCGCGGCTATCGGTATGCGAACGCACATCAATTTTCATCGTCGGATATTGCTTCATCACGTCGAGGATTTTCTCGAGTTCAAGCGCAGCATCGGGTCTGATATCCCATTTATCCAGATCGAAATAGATGATTTTGATTCCA
>JANPJB010000098.1:0-31502 GCA_031425295.1 Flavobacterium sp.
TCGTAACAAGCGCCGCCACCTTTATTCGTCGTATTCTCAATACCCACCATTTTCGATAAAGGCGTGTGGTAAAACTCAGGATCATTAATGCCACTTTTGACTTGCTCCGCCGTAATCATCCCACGGTTGCCATCAAGCAAATTAAAATTCACACCGCTATTAAAAGAAGCGCCACCGGATTCATACAAATGAATGTGCGACCATTTATCACAAATAATCTGATCGCCCGGATTCGTATTGAGCTTAATGGCCGTCTGGTTGGCCATCGTTCCCGAAGGAAAAAACAGCGCCGCTTCCATGCCGAACAATTCAGCCACTTTGCGCTCAAAATCATTCACCGTCGGGTCTTGCTTAAACACATCATCGCCCACTTTGGCGTTAAACATCGCGTGCAGCATTTCGGCAGATGGTTTGGTGACGGTATCGCTGATTAAATTTATTTCCATATCAATTGTAGAAAGTTTACTTTTGTTTTCGATTTTTATTAGGAGCTTGTTCCCGCTATCATTCCAATCTTTTGCGCCGAACACCGTCGCAAAAGGATTTTCCCTTCTATCGGGGCTAGGGCTTTCAGATCGAAATCGCGAACATCGCCAAAATTAAATATAATTTATGACAACTACCGAACAAATAAAAGGTATTGTAGAGCGCCTTGGTGCGTTGAGGAGGTATCTTTGACATTGATGCCAAGCTTGTAGAAATCGCCAACGAAGAGGAAAAAACTTTCGCCCCGAACTTTTGGAACAACGCGAAAGAAGCCGAAATCCTCGTCAAAAACTTGCGCTCGAAGAAGAAATGGGTCGAAGATTACGAAAAAGCCATTGTCTTAACCGATGAGCTGCAACTCGCTTTTGAGTTTTACAAAGAGGGTGAACTCACCGCAGAGGAACTCGATGAACAGTTTCAAATCGCCAGTGTTTTCATAGAAAATATCGAGTTCAAGAACATGCTTTCCGACGAAGGCGACTCGCTCAGTGCCGTCATCCAAATTACAGCCGGTGCCGGTGGAACCGAAAGTTGTGATTGGGCCGAAATGCTCATGCGGATGTATATGATGTGGGCCGAGAAGTCGGGTTATAAGATCAAGGAACTCAACTTTCAAAAAGGCGATGCTGCTGGAATAAAAACCGTAACCTTAGAAATAGAAGGCGATTTTGCGTTCGGTTATCTCAAAGGGGAAAATGGTGTGCACCGTTTGGTTCGCATCTCGCCTTTCGATAGCAATGCGAAAAGGCACACATCGTTTGTTTCCGTATACGTTTATCCATTGGTCGACGACACGATTGAAGTAGACATCAACCCTGCCGACATCGAAATCATTACCTCACGTTCGAGTGGCGCAGGCGGACAAAACGTCAACAAAGTAGAAACCAAAGTGCAGTTGTTTCACAAACCGACAGGCATTCAGATTCAATGCTCTGAAACCCGTTCGCAGCAAGACAACCGACAACGTGCGATGCAAATGCTAAAATCGCAACTCTACGAGATTGAACTCAAAAAGCAACAGGAACAACGCAACGACATCGAAGCCGAAAAGATGAAAATCGAATGGGGTTCGCAGATCCGAAACTATGTCATGCATCCGTATAAATTGGTCAAAGATGTCCGCACAGGTCACGAAACAAGCGATGTAGAAGGCGTTATGAACGGAGAAATCGATGCATTTCTAAAAGCGTTCTTAATGATGATGGGACAAAAAGAAGAGCGTTAGTATCTTGCTATTAAAGATAATTTAAAGGTTTATAATCTTCTATAATTTCATAAGAAACGCGTAGAATTTTATAAGAACAAAATGAACATACAAATTAACTTTGTAACAATGATTTTCTCGATACAAAGATGACGGATGTCAGTTCGTCGAGGCGGCTGTAACGGGATGTGTATTTTCCATCCGTTCGTACACATAGAAAACCCTTACGTCGGCGCAGTAATGCGAAAACGATCAGCAACACGGCGGTTCGAAGAAAAACAAAAAAAAGTCCCTTTTTGGGACTTTTTTATTGGCAACATTTGTGAGACTGATTTCAAACTTAAATTACAACTATTTAAACGGATTACGGTTTAATTTTTCCTTCAATCGAATCGTCAATGGTTTCGCCTACGACTGATCCGTAAAGTCTTTTTGCCATCGCAATGAGCATATTGTGTTTCGTATCCCAATAGTAACCTTCGCTTGGAACAAATTCCAGTACCGTGATTCTGGGATCGTCTTTGCCTTCTGTAAACCAAGTCTTGTGCGTCGCATCCCACAGTTCATCAATCTTGTTTCTGTCTGTTGAAATTGTTACTTTCCCGTAAAGGGTCATAAAATCAGAATATTCAGAACCTTGAAATAACAGCTGCGCCGCTGGATCTTTCGCGAGTTCCAAGTTTTTTTCGCTGTCTTTCGCACTCAGAAACCAAAAACTCGCGTTATCATCAATTTTTTCCGGAGCCATCGGTCTTGTCGAAAAGCTTTTACCACTTTCAATCTTGGTGCAAAAGAAACAAGATCCGCCCTTGCCTGCCAATAATCTTATTTTTTCGAGTGCCTCGACTCCAATCACATCTTTAAAATGATCGCCTTTTTGTTGCTTGTTGATACTATCCATAACATTAGATTTAAATTGATGATGAAATTACAAACTCAAATGCAACAGCGGTTACAGATTTAAAAGGTAATCTTATATAATTGCTTCAAGTGTTTTTTAGCTACTTTTGAAAATACAAACTCGAACTATGAATACCTATGTAGCTTTGCTGCGCGGCATTAACGTCAGCGGTCATAAGATTGTAAAGATGGAACTACTGCGAAAATTTTTGGGTGAACTCAACTTTGAAAATATCACTACCTATATCCAGAGCGGCAATATTATATTCGACAGTCCAATTGAGGATAGTACCGCATTAGAGAATCAAATTACCAACAAAATCTTGCAGCATTTTGGGTTTTCGGTTCCCGTTCGCATCACGACTTTGACCGAATTGAAAACGATTGTCGCCGAAAATCCTTTCGTCAAAGAAAATCTTTTAGATGCGGTACAGCCTTATGTAGCATTTCTTTCAGATGTTCCCACTGCTTCAGATCTGATGCAACTTCAAGCCTCTGATTTCGGCAACGATAAGTTTGTCAATAAAGGTCGCGTTCTTTACTTGTGGTATGCCAACGCTGCAGCGAATACAAAACTGACCAACATCATTATTGAAAGGAAACTGCATTTGACAGCCACATCGCGCAATTGGAAAACTATTTTAAAGTTGATCACATTGGCTGATCGATGACTTAGAATGCTACAGAAATTATTTATTATTGCTATATTCTAAAATATCGCCAGGTTGACAATCGAGTGCTTTGCAAATTGATTCTAAAGTGCTGAAGCGAATCGCTTTGGCTTTTCCATTTTTTAAAATAGAAAGGTTCGACAACGTAAGATCAACCCTTTCGGAAAGTTCATTCAGCGAAATTTTACGCTTCGCCATTATCACGTCTAAATTTACTATGATTGCCATACTATATGGTGAATTCGTTTTCGGACTGAATTTCAACACCGCGTTTGAAGATTTGTGCAATAATTAAAAGTATGATCCCCATAAACAACCAAACATCAGCTCCGTCTATCTGTAGATGCGCAAGATCAGGCATGCTAACGCTTTGAGAAATTAACCATTGTGCATAATTAGCGCCCCAATACGAAAACAACCCAATGCCGATTGCCAAGTAAGACATATTGGCAATAAATCGCTGCATTTCAGAATTGAATGGCTGCGATAAATTGATTTTTTTACTGTGCAAGATTTTGATAATCAGATAAAAGAGTAATGCTTTCATAACGGCAACAATACTTATAAGCACAGTTTGCGTAATAAAATACCCTTCATCAAAGGCCAACAGCGCGGATAGATCGACTTCTTGCCATAATTTTTTCGACGCAATTGGGTTGACCATTAAAGTGAATATAGCATTGAATATGATTCCGCCGGCAGTGATGCAAAGACCCACAAAAATAATCCATGATAGGACGTGCAATACTTGTAATAGGTGCTTGGTGGTGATTTTAATTTCCATAGGTGTTGTATATTAAAAGTTATGCAGCTAAAATAATAATTATTTATTGATAAACAATAAATATATTATGAAAAAAAATAAATAAATGCGTTTTGGGCAAAAATTTAAATCGACCATTTGAAGTGAATTTCAACCACACTGTTGTATAAAGCACTTTTGAAATATTAAACTATTAGGTATTTCCATTCTTATTGTTTTTATTTGGGAACTCAATTCACTAAATCCCGAAAATACTATGAAATCATTCACTTTACTCGAAATAAACGAGGCCATTAAAGGCGTCCTCATAGGATCGACATCGAAAATCATTACGGCGCCGGAGCAACTCAGTATTGCTAGCGATTCTGAAATCTCAGTCATCGGAAGTAAAAAATACGAAAAGCAGTGGCAAACTTCTAAGGCTTGTGCCGCTATTGTCAATGAAGACATTGCAATCGAACCCGGCGAAAATCGTGCTTTCATTAAGGTAAAGGATGCCGACTTAGCAATGTCAGTTGTCCTCGAAATGTTTGCACCTCCGCTACCAGTATTCGCGGTAGACATTCACCCGACAGCCGTAATCGACGATTCTGCCATTATCGGACAAGGCGTTAAAATCGGTGCCGGCAGTTATATCGGACCAAAAGTTAGTCTTGGCGACAACACAACAATCTATCCCAACGTTACGATTTTGGATGAAACTACCATTGGTAATAACACGGTGATTTGGCCAGGTGCCGTCGTTCGGGAGCGTTGCCACATCGGAAGTCATTGTATCATTCATCCAAACGCTACGATCGGAGCCGACGGTTTCGGTTTTCGACCTTGCGCTGAACGAGGTTTGGTTAAAATTCCACAGATTGGGAATGTCGTGATTGGTAATAATGTTGAAATCGGCGCAAACTCTAGTGTTGATCGAGGAAAATTCAGTTCCACCGTGCTAGGCGACGGTTGTAAAATTGATAACCTTGTTCAAATTGGTCACAACAGCCAACTAGGAAAATTCTGCATTATGGCCGGAAATAGTGGTCTCGCCGGTTCGGTTACCCTTGGAAACGGCGTCATGATTGGCGGCAGCGCTTCGATTAAAGACCATCTTACCCTTGGTGATGGTGTTATCGTTGGTGCAGGTTCCGGAGTGGCAGCGGACGTCGAAGCTGGAAAAACTGTTTTGGGTTACCCCGCTGTTGATGCTCGTGATGCGCTGAAACAATGGGCTGCGATAAAACGTTTAATTAAATAATCCTATTCGAAATTTCGTTTTGTCTACTACTGACCTAGCCCTGATTACCTAATCTAACTTTTATTTTTAGTGGTGTTCGGTGAATGCTTTGCATTTAAAGAGGAAATGCTTTTGTTCTGGTTTTCAGAGCAGAAAATTACTTCACTGATTTCATTTACAACGGAGTTCAGTGAAAGACGTTTGCAACGGATAGCAGGATTAGCTTCTAAAATAAAACCCATCATTTTTTGCGCCTTTGCGTCTTTGCGAGAATTAAAGAAAAGCATTTAAGTCAAAAAGGCGCAATTTTTTGATAATATTTGAACCGATTTTACAACTATTAACGACCAATAATATAACTTTTAACCACATCATTCCTCATAATTTTGTCTCTAACATTTTAAAGAACACAATTATGAGAAAGCAAAGCATCTTATTGGCATTGGTATTCAGTATTAGTTTTTTTACATTCTCCTGTAGCAACGATGACAATGATGGCGAAACTTTAGCGCCTTTAGCCGGAAAATGGCAAATCAGTAAGATCGGAACCACAGTTGGCAGCACAGAAACATTGACCGATGCGCCACAAAACGAAAGCGGTTGCGATCACGACTATATGGAACTTAAGGTTGACAATACCGTCATCGAAGGCGATTACGATTCGACTTTAGCACCCTGTGCCATAACCACGCAAAGCGGCATTTATTCAAGATCGCACAATGATTTGACGAAGGTTATCAATGGCATCACTACGGTTCAGGATATCGTCAATTTAACGCTAAACGAATTAAAATTAAAAGACGCAAACGGCAATATCGAAGTGTATATTAGATAATCCTGATGTTCCCAACGATACTGTTCTGAATTACCAAAGATTGAAAAGCGGAAATAACCTCGATGTTGTTTTCGCTTTTTTATTTTCATAGGGTTTTATATTCCGATTTCCACTTGAAAACGAAGATACCAATTGTTTTTGGTCGATCCGTCGGCGTACTTTAGCTTGTCGAAATTGATTTCCGTCTGCAGTTTGAATGCATGTTCCCAAATGTATTTTGTGACACCAAATGAAATTTCCCGCGTGTTCGGTGTAATTACCCTGATATCTTCGCCAACATTTTGCGTCGAATACCTACCGACGAATTCATAATTCGATTTTAAATTGTAACTCAGTTGATAATCAAAACCCTCGCCCACAAAAACATAATTCGTTGCTGTCGTATCGAGCGGATTGACAGTGATGGCGTTATCGGATGTTGTTCTCGACATGTAGCTCGCCATTGTGGCGAATCCGTTGTACTTGAACATCGCGTCGAGCAATATCGACTTCATCGTGCGTTGTTCGAACAAATCTTCACCCAACTGGCCCTGCGTTCTTCTTCCGTGATTGTTTTGCTGGAAAGCGCCGGACAACATCAGTTTTGGTTTTTTCTCGCGGATTAGGTCGCCTTCAAAGTAAGTCCCATCTTTAGCGAAAGCACCGAAAGGAAGTAGCTCAATTTTACCCGTTACTGCAACGCCATCATCTGATTTTCCGGTGACATTTCGGCCTTCACCTGTTGATACTGCGCCTTTGAAATTGTAGGAGAACCTGTCTTTAAATTCATTAAAGTTATGCACTTGAAAACCAAAATCCCGGTCAATCGTAAACTTAGTATTGTTGATGGTTCTGTCGGTCAATTGGAGTCCACCCGAAGAATTCACACGCTGCCTATTTCCTGGCAATTTCGTTTGTCCGAAACTGAAATTCCAATGTCGGTCTGGTCGGTAGAAAATAACGGCATCGCGTATGATATTGATGTTTTCGCCTTCCTTGAATTCTCCCACATCACCAGGTGCGAACGACAATTGAATCGCATATAACAATTTGGGATTGCCTACATAGCCGTCGAAACGCAGACGCAACCGGCGGATCTGCCCGTCGTAAGCTCCTTTCTCGCCATCATCTTTTAAATAGGTAGCGCGGTTTTGCAGCCGAAAGCGAATATTGAACTGAAACAGACTATCGGGAGACGTAATACCAATTCCTTTTCCGAAGCTATAATAGGGCAACGTCGACAACTTGATGTCGTTATCGGTTTTCGATTGTTCGATAGTCACTTGAGCCTGTATCGAAGCGCTGATTAAAAGACATACAACAATAATCTTTCTCATTGTTAAAAGCGTTGATGGAGTGTTAAGCCCGTATTTTATAATCGTTTCTAAACATTTAAATTAAAACGGCTTTATCGTAAATTTTAAACAATGCGCTTAACTTTAAATTTACATTTCAAATATAAAACAAAAAAAAACTGCCACAAAAAGGCAGTTTATTATTTATCGAATGGATTACAGTAATGAATTTAACAGCGTGTAGACCAATGCGGCTAAGACTGCCGAAATTGGAATGGTCAGTATCCAAGCCCATAAAAGTTTTACGGTGATTCCCCAACGTACCGCTGAGATTCTTTTGGTGATTCCAACTCCAATGATCGAACCGGCAATCGTGTGCGTTGTTGATACCGGAATTTTGAAATGCTCCGTTGAGAACAATGTTAGTGCACCTGCAGATTCCGCTACAACACCTTCAAACGCCGTAACCTTCGTGATTTTTGAACCCATGGTTTTAACGATTTTCCAACCACCACTCAGCGTTCCCAAAGCGATTACGGTGTAACAGGTTAAGGGAATCCATTCTGGCATTTTGCCATCGATTTTGATTCCATCTTTTTCAGAAGGCAGTACGACATTTAAATCCAACCAACCTAAAGACATGTCAACATTAGGATTCGACTTAATGTAAACAGCAACTGCGGCAGCAATGATCCCCATTACTTTCTGTGAGTCATTCCCACCGTGACCCAAACTAAATGCCGCTGATGATAACAACTGCATTTTCTTTAAAACGGCTTCTGCTTTGGCTGTAGAAAATGTACTAAAAAAAAGATTGAATATTGCCAAGCTATAAAATACGATGCTGACCAAAAACCATTTGATGTTAGCGGGTTCTGATAAGAAACTCCATGTCTCGCTTTCGAATCTTGGCTTTTTAATTTCCGCATACGGCGTTAGTACGGAACTTAAGAACAAAGCTACAAGTAGCATTAAAACGACAGTCAGTATTTTAGGATAAATGTTTTTCTTCGAGGAATACATCAGCCACAGCGACATAAAGTAAGAAATGATCATTCCCAACAAAGGCGCGAATACGATAAACAAGATAACAATCAATACGCCTGATGGCAGCAATTCGCCTTCTTTAGCATCTTTGACCCAATTCACTATTTTAAATCCGGCATGTTCCGGATCGGTTACACCTCTAAAACCGTGCGCTATGGCTGCTCCTGCAAACCCACCGATTAAAGTATGTGATGATGATGAGGGAATTCCTTTCCACCAGGTTATCAAATTCCATATAATAGCAGCGATGACGCCCGCCAAGATCACGGTCAAATTAATACTGCTCGTATGCGCGGTTTTGGCAACGGTATCGGCAACGCCAAATCCGAAAACCCAATACGCTAAAAAGTTGAAAAGTGCCGCCCATAAAACAGCTTGAAAAGGCGTCAAAACCTTCGTTGCAACAATCGTCGCAATAGAGTTAGCAGCATCGTGGAAACCATTAATATAATCGAATATCAAGGCAAGAACGATAATGATAATGAGTAGTGTGAAATCCATAAAAAAGAAATTGAGTTGAACTAATCTATGAATGTTTCACTGAAATCTGCTCCATTACGTTTGATACGCTTTTACATTTATCAGATGCAGATTCCAAAGCTGCCAAAACTTCTTTATACTTAATGATGTTTTTAACGTCGGTTTCATTTTCAAAAATATCGGCTACTGCCTTTTCAAAAACGTCGTCCGCTTTGCTTTCTAGTTTATTGATTCGTTTGCAGGTTTCTTTGATCGCTTTGTTGTTCATCACTTTGAGTTCACGGATTCCAACGCCAATCAACTGACATGCTTCAAGATTAATCTCCGTAAGTTTTCGGATCGATTTTGTGATTTTCTCCACTTGGTACAAACGCATTCTACTCGCGGCACCGTGCATAAAATCAGCTACGTTGTCAATTGATTTTATCAATGCGTGGATGTCTTCTCTGTCAAATGGCGTTATGAAATTTCGGCTAAGCTCCAAATGCGTTCTGTGGGTGATGTCTTCAATCGTCACTTCTAAATCTGCAATCTTTTTATAATATTCTTCTCGTACTTCTTTCGGTGCATTCACGGCCTCATGCAATGTTTCTGCCAATGCAATTAAATTTGTTGAAGCTTCTTCAAATAAAGGAAAGAACTTTTTATCTTTCGGAACTAAAAACTGAAAAACGCTATTTAAGGTCATAACTATCGGTTTAAATTTTGGGCAAAAGTAAATCGTTAATGTTAAGTTAACATTAACTTAGCAACAAGATGCTGTTATCCGCTTAACAATTCCTTAATGATATTTTTACATTAGTTTTCAATATCTATTACCTTAATTCAAACGTTTTCGTATTTTAGCGATTGAATAAATAGCACGCTTTATATGGACATCAACTTCAATAAAAACGAAGATCACAACAAACTTTTACTTTCCGATTTAAAACAACGATTTGCCCAAGTCCGACTCGGCGGCGGAGAAAAAAGAATCGAAAAACTACACGCCGAAGGAAAAATGACCGCGAGGGAACGCATCGATTACTTACTCGATCCAAAAGCGAAATGCATAGAGATAGGTGCATTCGTTGGCGATGGCATGTATGCGGAACACGGTGGTTGTCCATCTGGCGGTGTGGTTGTCAAAATCGGCTACATCAAGGGAAAGCAATGTATAGTTGTCGCAAATGATGCTACTGTAAAAGCGGGCGCTTGGTTTCCCATTACCGGTAAAAAGAATTTGAGGGCACAGGAAATCGCGATGGAGAACCGCCTGCCTATCATTTACTTAGTCGATTCTGCGGGAGTCTATTTGCCGATGCAAGATGAGATTTTCCCGGATAAAGAACACTTCGGAAGAATTTTCAGAAATAATGCCGTGATGTCGAGTCTCGGAATCACACAAATTGCAGCCGTCATGGGAAGCTGTGTTGCCGGTGGCGCCTATCTGCCGATTATGAGCGATGAAGCGATGATTGTAGATAAGACAGGAAGCATCTTTTTAGCGGGAAGTTATCTTGTAAAAGCTGCGATTGGCGAAACCATCGATAATGAAACACTTGGTGGCGCAACAACACATTGCTCAATTTCTGGCGTCACAGATTACAAAGCCAAAGACGACAAAGATGCGTTAGATCGAATTAAAAGCATCGTTGGTAAAATCGGCGATTATGATAAAGCTGGCTTCAATAGGGAAAAAGCGGAAAAACCGGCTGCTGATGAAAAGGAAATTTACGGCATCATCCCAAAATCACGTGCCGACCAATACGATATGTATGAAATTATCAAACGCTTGGTCGACAACTCAGCATGGGACGAATACAAACCCGATTATGGAAAAACCTTAATCACCGCTTATGCCCGAATCGATGGATGGGCGGTCGGAATTGTAGCGAACCAACGTAAAGTCGTCAAAACTGCCAAGGGTGAAATGCAATTTGGCGGGGCAATTTATTCGGATTCGGCTGATAAGGCGACGCGTTTTATTGCCAACTGCAACCAGAAGAAAATCCCGCTCGTCTTCGTACAAGATGTTACCGGATTTATGGTCGGCTCCAAAAGTGAACATGGTGGTATCATTAAAGATGGTGCTAAAATGGTCAACGCGGTTTCGAATTCTGTCGTACCAAAATTTACAGTAATTGTCGGAAACTCATACGGAGCCGGAAACTACGCCATGTGCGGAAAAGCTTATGATCCGAGGTTGATATTTGCTTGGCCAAGTGCTGAACTAGCCGTAATGGGCGGAACACAAGCTGCGAAAGTACTGGCGCAAATTGAAGCTTCTTCCTTAAAAGCCAAAGGTGAAGTCATTGATGAAGTTAAAGAAAAAGAGCTCTTCGATAAAATCAAAGCGCGTTACGATGCGCAGGTTTCCCCATATTATGCCGCATCAAGATTGTGGACCGACGCAATCATTGATCCGCTGGAAACAAGAACTTGGATTTCAATGGGTATTGAGGCTGCCAACCACGCTCCTATTGAGAAGAAATTTAATTTGGGCGTCATTCAAGTGTAACCGCTTTTGTTATTGGTTTGCATCGATTAAACAAAACATTATGATATGAAGAACTTTGTGCCTGCGCAATTTTACGAACCAATAGCAATAATGCTCTTTTTATTGGGTTTCACCATGAATGCGCAGCAAACTTTCACCAGAAAGGATTCGCTTCGTGGCGGTTTACGGTTTGAAAGAACTTGTTTCGATGTGTTGCGTTATGATTTGAATATCAAAGTCAATCCACAGCTGAAATCCATTCAAGGTTACAACGACATCACTTTCAACGTCATTGAAACGACCAGTAAAATCCAAATTGATTTATTCGAAAACATGGTAATTGATAGTATTGTTCTCAATGCTCAAAAATTGAAATACCAAAGAGAATTCGACGCCGTTTTCATCGACTTCCAAAAACCGCTAGAAAAAAACACCCAACAGAAAATTCGATTTTATTATTCCGGGAACCCAATCATTGCGAAGCGTGCGCCTTGGGATGGCGGATTTGTTTTCAAAACAGATTCAAAAGGAAAAGATTGGATTGGCGTTGCCGTACAAGGAACTGGAGCAAGTTTGTGGTTTCCATGCAAAGATTCCCAAACGGATGAACCCGAAAATGGCAGCACAATCAAAGTAGCGGTTCCAAATGGTTTGATGAATGTCTCAAACGGTCGCTTTGTCGGACAAGAAGATTTAAAAAATGGTTACACAAGATGGGATTGGGAAGTCAAAAATCCGATCAACAATTACGACATTACCATTAATATTGGCGATTACATTCACTTCGGTGAAAAATACAAAAACCTCGATCTCGACTACTATGTGCTTCGCGAAAATGAGTCGAAGGCACGCATCCAATTCGAGCAGGTAAAGCCGATGCTGGATTGTTTTCAAAGCAAGTTCGGAACCTATCCCTTTGCAGAAGACGGCTACAAATTAGTAGAAACTCATTATTTAGGTATGGAACATCAAAGTGCTGTGGCTTATGGGAATAAGTATCAGAATGGCTATTTGGGAAGCGATTTGTCGGGAACGGGAATTGGACAATTGTTCGACTTCATCATAATCCATGAAAGCGGCCACGAATGGTTCGGCAACAGCATCACTTCTAAAGACATTGCGGATATGTGGATTCATGAAGGCTTTACTTGTTATTCCGAAAGTGTTTTCCTCGAATGCCAATACGGTTATGAAAAAGGACAACAATATATCAACGGTTTGAAACGCAACATTCATAACGATAAGCCGATCATCGGACAGTACGGAGTTGGCCATGAAGGTTCGAGTGATATGTATTACAAAGGCGCATTGATGTTGAACACGATTCGGCATATTGTTAACGATGATCAGAAATGGTGGAAAATTTTATTGCAATATTCCGAAACATTCCGCCATAAAATCATCGATACCGCTATGGTGATTGCGTTCTTTAATCAGGAAACCGGCTTAAACCTCACGCCTATCTTCAATCAATATTTGAAGCAACGGGAAATTCCAACACTCAAAATTAGCGTCGATAAGAAAAAATGCATTTCACTACGATGGGAAACACAAGATATGGATTTTGCAATGCCGATTGAACTCAACATCAACGGTAAAACCCAGAATATTGTCGTGACCAACCAATGGATTAAAACAAAATATAAAGTCAGATCCGGTCTTGATGCCAAGAATTTCAATACTTCCAAATCGCTCTATTCATTGCAGTTTGAAACCGGAAAAAGTGTGGATTAAATTGTTCAAATGTTTTGCCGAATACAAACCTATGTCATTAATAAATAGTAACTTAGTATAAATTCTAAACTTATTTATTATGGATACTTCAATAAAAGGTTTGAACAAATGGGCAAACGCCCACACGAACTATGGATTAGACGCAATGCGCATCGCTTTGGGTGTTTTCTTAATCTACAAAGGTGCCACATTCATCACACACAACAGATCATTTGAGGACCTAATCGCTCCAATCAGCAATTTCATGGGCGGCATGCTTACATTTCATTACATCGCTGCTGCACACATTATGGGCGGCGTAATGATCGTCTTTGGTTTGCTTACGCGCTGGGCTATCATTGGGCAGCTACCCATTTTAATCGGCGCCGTAGTCATTAATTTTATGGGAGAAATGAACGCCAACAATCTAATCATAGCCACAGCAGTATTTGGAATCAGCGCATTTTTCTTATTTTATGGTGGCGGAAAGCATTCAGCGGATTATTATTTCAAAATGGAGAAATAATAATTAGAAATCAAAAGCCGCAGATTCACAGATTTACCCAACGTATAAATCTGGAGTCTGCAGTTTTTTTATGTTACAGAGTTGTGAAAACTATTTGTACATAATATTAATGCTGATAATATTAGATACCATATTGGTTGTCCTGGTATAATGTCCGTATCGCATTTCTAAAGTATGGAAATGCTTCATTCCTAACACACCGTTCACCGGAGTATATTTCAGACCCATGCCTAGAAAGCTGGTGTTGAATCTTGACAAATCGTAATTACTCGTGTAAAATTCGTCGGCAGCGGTATGTTCCTTATACCCTTTGAAATATTGTATGGCGCTTTGCGTGTAATATCTGTAAAATGGACTCAACGAGAAAAACGAAGATAATTTTACGGGAATCTCTATGTTTGCGGTATGCGAAGTTAGTTTCCAGTCGTCGGTATAATAGCGATAATAAGCCCTAACGATCACATTGTCGCCAAAGAAATAACTCGCACGCACTGCCAGCGGAATTTTGAGTCGCGTGTCTGGCAGGCTTTCCTGATGCGAATCGTAGATATCAATTGCATCATTAAAATATACCCTATGAAACGGAAGACTCAAATAGCCTTGTTGCGCTATGATATCAGCCAAAAACATGATTTGAAAGTTCTGATTCACGATTTGCGAATAACTCACGGAAGCAGCGAAAGTATTTCTAGATTCTGTGCCACTGCCGTCATTTCCCGTTCGCAGTTCAATCGGTTTTATCATTTTAACTTGATCGAGAAAAGCTTGAAACCTAGCCGTGAATTCGCCATTGCGGTCTTTTGTCTTTTTTGAATAACTGACGTTTCCACCAAATGACTGGTAGTCATATTCTGTTGAGGAAGACAATCCAATACCTAAAGTATTGCCTTTCTCTTCATTCTCAATCGTATAACCTACAGAAGGGTAAAAACGCACGTCTTCTGAAGATGCTGAGGAATTGGCCTGCAAATCAATCCTATCGGACGAAGCTGAAGTATAACGATCTACGCCAACTTCAACATCGAGCGTTTGTTTCTTGCCAGTTTTGCTGTATTTGATGAGTTTGACATCAATCGTATTCGAGATATCGGTCAATTCTTCGGTACCAATGCCTCCCGTTACTGCGGAATTATCGCCATCTTGTTTGTAATAACTCGACACCAAATTGATCTCATCTAGTTTTAACTTTCTACTTTTATATCCCGTTGAATCTGTCGGCGTTGATTGTGCATAAGCTTGAAACAAACCTAGCAACGCCAATCCTGTAATAAATATTCTTTTCATTTCTGATTGTTGATTTGGAATTAATTACAGCCGCAACCGCCGCCTACTTTGCCTGCATTGGCTCCAGAAGCACCTTCGCGATACGATTGGAAACTCAACTCGGTTTTTTCGATTTTTCTGTTTGATAGTACCATTTCGGAATCGTTGACTTTTCCTTTCTGGTATTCCTTGACAGGGCTACAGGATGCTAATAACAAAGCAATACTGAATAGCAGCACTAGTTTCGTCGTTTGGATTTTCATTGGAGATTGATGTTTTTAGAAGTGTAAATCGTATTGTGATCATCGATGATGATGCAGTGCAAGTCCGGCATCTGATTGATCAGAAAAAGCCCCGCTTTGATACCCATCACTGCAATTGGTGTCGCCATCGCATCGGCTAATTCGGCATTATCGCTAATGACGGTGACACTCTTAATTCCGGAAATGGGCAATCCTGTTTTCGGATCGATCGTGTGGGAATATTTCTTTCCATCGATTAGTATGTACTTTTCATAATTGCCGGAAGTGGCAACAGCTTTGTTTGAAATTTCAATGTAAGAAAATGCGGCTTGCGGTCGGTCGGGATCGGCAATGCCAATAGTCCAAGGCTTACCGTCAGGTTGATATCCCCAAGTGGTCAAATCACCACTCGCATTGATGATACCACTCTTCGCGCGATTATTGATCAGTATTTTTTTTGCCATCGCTGCGGCATATCCTTTACCGATACCACCAAATCCGATACGCATGCCTTTTTGTTTCAAAAAAACGGAGCGGTTGGCCGCGTCGAGAAGAATGTTTTGATAATCGATCAAATGCACCATCTTTTTAGCCGTTTCAGGACTTGGCAGTCTTGTCATGGTTTTGTCAAAATTCCACAAACTTTTATCGATGCTGCCGTACGTAATATCGAATGCGCCTTGGGTGATTCTTGATATTGCAATGCTCCTTTCGATTAAATCAAAAACTTCTTGATCTACAATTACGGGTTGTATGCCCGCGTTGTCGTTGATCAAATTGGTTTGACTATCGCTTTTGTACGTTGATAATAAACGCTCTATCCTTTGAATTTCTGCGATCGCGCTTTGTATATGTTCATGCGCCACAACTTCTTCTGCATCAACAACGCTGATTGTAAAATTGTTGCCCATCAACTTTAGGGATTGTGAATATACCTGCATAGCAGCGATACTATTTGTTGGCATCACAAACGGCTTTTACTTCTGTTGTCCATTTTTCAACAGAACTTTCAGGTTTGCCAATCCACGTTTTTAACACTTTGCCATCGGCGTTGAGCAATAAGGTAAATGGGAAATTCCCCTGCTTATTGTACTGTTCGGCTAAGGCTTCGTTTCTTTTGACCAATTCCGGGCTTCCCAGATTCTTCTTCTTTCGTGGAAAATCGGCGTTCACCAAAACCAGATGATCGTTCGCCAAGGCGGAAAAAGTGTCGCTTTCGAGGTATTCTTTTCTAAACAAAATACAAGGGCCGCACCAATCAGAACCTGAAAAATTTAATAAGATAAGTTGGTGTTTCTCTTTGGCTGTTTTCTTTGCGGTTTCGAAATTGGGTTCCCATTGAATAGGAATTAAAAACAGCAAGGATAGCATCAGGATTTTCATATATGAAATACTTTAGACTTGGTAAATTAACGATATTGGTTTCTTTATAGTATGCTGCTTTTCTTAGCATTTACTTAAAACTGCTACCAAAGTACGGTATGGTCATAGCTAGCTGTCCACACTATATTGCCAAGCGAATTTATTTTCGTCAATGCAGTAGCACCATTTGGATTAATATCCCAGTTTGCGGAATATATATCATGCGATTGATCTTTTGCTAAAGCTACTCCACCTGGTTCTTCAGACCATTCAACGGTTGCTTGGGCTTTGCATAAAGAAGAAGACAAAATAAATAAAATGCCTAATAACTTTATTGTATCTGAACTTTTCCTATTTGTGTTTTTCATCATTTTTATAAATAATTATAAATACTGTCCATTACATAAAGCTGGTAAAGGCTAATCATTTAGTCGAATGTTGAAACTTGCCACTAATCAATTCAGATTCATTCTCAAAACCTCATAATGCTAGGGTTTCTTTCCGCATAATTTTGCCGTTTTCTGTTTCTTTAAATTTCGAAACAAATATGATTTCCTTAGGTTTCTCATACTTATCCAAAACATCAAAAATGTTGGGATCGATAGTTTGCGTTTCACCTTCGACAATCAAAACCAACTTTTCGCCCAATTTGTCATCGGGTGTTCCAGCAACAAAAAATCTACGTTCAATTTTACCAATAAGCTTGTCTTCTATTTGCTCTGGAATCAATTTAATGCCACCACTATTCACAACATTATCAAATCTTCCTAAGAAAACAAACTGATTTTCATTGACCAACTCAACAATATCTTTGGTTAGGATGATCTCATTCGAAATTCTGGGTGCATGAATCACCAAGCAATTGTTCTCGTCGTACGATATCGTTACATTAGGTAACACGGTAAACGCCTTTTCCCCTACCTTTTTCGCTGCAATATGGGTAATGGTTTCGGTCATGCCATACGTTTCGTAAGCAATCGTTGGCAATTTCGCCAATTGTTTTTCGAGGGTTTTATTGACTTTTACGCCACCAATAATCATTTTCTTAACTTTTTTTAGTTCATTCAAAGAATGCTGCGCCTGTAGTGGCACCATCGCGACAAAATCGTATTCCGTGTCATTGTTGTATAATGGCGTTGAATTTGGTGCGACTAAATCCATATCCAGCCCTAAAATAAAACCTCGTACAAGCATCATTTTACCTGCAATATATTTCACGGGCAGACATTGTAGTGTTTTGTTTCCGGGATACAGATCAAAAAAGTCACCTGTTGCTAAGGCAGAATTGACCATCGCCTGCTTGTCGACGCGAATGGTTTTCGATTTGCCTGTTGTTCCCGATGTATTCATTTCAATATAAGGTCGCTCATCAAACCAATCCAATATGAAACTGCCGACGGGTTTTTCGAAATCTTCCCCTTCTTTGATAAAACTATAGGCCACCCTGCACAAGTCTTCGCGGTTCAGATGAAATCCATCCAATTTAAAACTGTTGTGTACGTTGTTATAAGTCAATTTATTCATGATTTTCTACAATTTCTGAGGTTAATGCTCCGGTTAATTTCCCTTTCCAATCCGACCATTGGTATTTTTTACTAAAGATAAATAAAAGTATAGGATATATGATAACGACTGGCAAAAATGTATCAACGGCTACGGACGGTTCGGAGATATCCTTTAAAATAGAATGCGTTTGAAAAACCGACCAATCCGCCGTGACGAGCAAAGCACCGATCAAATTATTCGCAGCGTGGAAACCGAGCGATAATTCCATGCCTTCATCCATCAAAGTAATGATTCCCAAAAACAAACCGGTTCCGATATAATAAAACAAAATGACATACCCAATTTTGCTGACTTCTGGATTGAAAATATGCATCATGCCAAAGATTACGGAAGTCATCAGCAATGGAAACCATTTAGCCATACCCAAATTTCCGAACCCCTGCATCAGATAACCTCGAAATACCAATTCTTCGCAAGTGGTTTGAATCGGAATCATCAGTGTCGCAATTACCAACAGCCACAAAAACGGCACGAGTTTAAAGTTCACTACAAAATTTTCAGGACTTAAATAATACAACATAAACGTAGATAACACGGTGATTGCAGCCCAAATCACAAAGGAAAAACCAACGCGTTTCCAATCGATTTTAGAACGTGTCGTCATGATGTCGCGCATGGATTGCTGGTGTAAAAACCGCAAGACGAAATAAATGCCGCCAATCGCAAACAGAAATGAAACCATAATCAGAAAAAGCGTCAGGTTCGAATCCAGCATTTTGAGTATTGCATTTTGGTCGCTCGGAAAAGCTTTTCCATCTGCAAATGATTTAGCCATCACGGCGATCAGCAACGGAACTTGCCCGATCGATGAAGCGAGAATGATCAATAACGACCCGACGATATATTTCCAGAATCTGTTTTCCTTGCGAATGCCTTGTTCTATAAACATGCTGATGATTTTCGACTAATTTAGTTTATTTTTTAAAAATTAAATCAATTCCTTTGCAAAAAACAACACCTATGATTACCATTTATCACAATGTTCGCTGTTCGAAATCGCGGGAATGCATGGCGTTTTTAGAAGATTCAAATCATAAATTCCATGTCGTGAAGTACTTGGACAATCCGCCAACTTTTCAGGAACTCGCCGAAATAATCCACAAGCTTAACATCAAACCTATCGACCTCGTGCGCACAAAAGAAAGGCTGTGGATTGAAAATTTCAAAGACAAAGCAATGACCGATCAAGAAACCATTCAAACGATGGCGGCAAATCCGATCTTAATCGAAAGACCGATTGTCATTAATGGCGACAAGGCTGTCATTGCGCGACCTTTCAGCAAAGTGATGTCGATCATTTAACAAACCTTTGTGAAAAGCACTTTAAACCAAAACTTATTTTTGTCTCCTATAAGCACAAACTTATTCTGCCATGACAAATCTACAATGCTCGATTCTCCTACTCCTACTGCCAATAGCAATCTTCGCCCAAAACAAAACAGAAGGCAAAAAAATTAAAGTTACCGGAACCATCATAGAAAAAGTAAGCAAACAGCCGCTCGAATATGCAACGATTACTTTCATAAACGCAAACAATGCGAAAGTCGTCGGCGGTGGCATCACCAGTGCAAATGGCACGTTCAACGTATCTTTAACACCGGGAAATTACAAAGCAAAAGCAGAATTCATCTCATTCAAAGTTTTTGAAATCGAAGCCAAAGACTACACAGAAAATATTTCCCTAGGTACAATTGCGCTAGATGAAGATGCCACGCAACTGAAAGCGGTAGAAGTGCGTGCAGAGACGACAAGCATCGAAATCAAACTTGATAAAAAAGTATACAGCGTAGGCCAAGATTTGATGGTCAAAGGCGGAACGGTCAGCGATGTGCTTGACAATATTCCTTCCGTTAGCGTTGATGTTGACGGCGCAGTAAGCCTTCGCGGCAACAGCAATGTGCGAATCCTCATTGACGGTAAGCCTTCAAATGCCGTGAATATCGCAGATGCCTTGCGCCAGATTCCGGCAGATGCTATTGATAAAGTGGAAGTTATTACAAATCCATCAGCGCGTTACGACGCGGAAGGCGGCGGTGGAATTTTAAACATCATCCTCAAAAGAGGTAAAAATCTTGGAATTAACGGTAGCGTAATCGTTTCAGCGGGTTCACCTGAAAACACTGGACTTTCAGGCAACTTCAATGTCAAAAGCAAAGAATCGAACTTCTTCACATCGCTGGGTTACAGCAAAAGCAAAAGTCCGGGAAATACGAAAATTAATCAGGAAAATTATGATACTGCGGGCAACTTGGTTTCCTATATTGAAGAGCGCAGAAACAATGAAAGAGCTAGAGAAGGTTTCAATGGCAATTTCGGAATTGAAGTTTATTTAGACGCGACTTCATCGTGGACCAATACACTGTCTCTCCGCAAAAATAAAGGCGGCAATCCTGAAAATGTGATCTATTCAATATATTCCAACAACCCATTCGAGCGGCGACGACGTTATAATGATTTATTGCGTTCAAGTCAGGATGTTGAGTATTCAACGAATTTCATTAAAAAGTTCAAAAAAGATGGCCATAAATTCACGATTGATGGTGCATTTTCGGTAAACAAGGACGATGAAAATTCTAGTATTTTCGGAGATAGAATGCTACCAACACCAGCTTTTATTTCATCTGAAATCACCGGTAACAAACAGCAACAGAGCAGAAACTTAATTCAGTCGGACTATGTTCTGCCTTTCAATAAAAGTAGTCAATTAGAATTGGGTTTGAGAGGAAGTTACCTTACTTTAAATTCTGACTACAAAGTGCAGGAAGATCTTTTGGGCGACAATAATTTTACCAACAATCCGAATTTTACGAACACTTTCGAATATAAAGAGAATATCAATGCTGCTTATTTTCAAGTCGGTACCAAAATCAAAAAATTTTCTATTTTAGGCGGGTTGCGCTTTGAGGATTCTCGAATCGAAATCAACCAACTTGCGACTCAGGATTTCAATCTCAAAAAATACAACAACCTTTTTCCGAGCGCTTTCTTGACTTATGAACTCAACAAAAGCACGAACATATCGCTGAATTACAGCAAAAGAATCAACCGTCCAAGGGATCGCTTCATCAACCCGTTTTCCTCGTATTCGAGCAACGTCAATCTGTTTGTCGGCAATCCCGATTTAGATCCGGCGCTAAGCGATGCGTATGATTTGGGATTCCTAAAAAAATGGAGCAAAATCACTTTAAGCACCTCGCTTTATATCAACAATACGAAAGATGCTTTCAATGTGATCCGCAAAGAACGCGGCGATTTGATCGATGGCATTCCGGTAATTATCAGCACACCTTTCAATTTAGCGACCGACAACAAACTCGGTTTCGAATTCACGCTGAATTTCACGCCGTACAAATGGTGGAAAATCAACGGAAATTTCAATTACTTCAGCAACAAAACCGATGGCAGCTACACTTACGTTAAAACCGACAATACAATCGAAACCATTGATCTTTTCATAACGTCGTCTACATGGTTCACGCGCTTGACCTCTAAAATAACATTGCCTTATAAAATCGATTTCCAAACCAACGGCACGTACAACGCTGCTCAGAAAACCGCGCAAGGTAAAAACAAAGCAAATGCAAGCATGAACTTGGCACTCAGCAAAGACGTATTAAAAGACAAAGGCACGATTGCGTTTAACGTCAGTGACGTGTTCAATTCAAGAAAACGAATCAATGAGCAAAACACCGCTAATGTAAACTCCGACAGCGAGATGCAGTGGCGCGAAAGACAAATTACACTTTCGTTCACGTACCGATTCAACCGACAGAAAAACGAGCGTGAAAAACAACCGAAGCGGGATGATAATGGCGGCGGCGAAGAATATTAATTTACTTAACCGCAAAGTGCGCAAAGTTCTTCGCAAAGTGCGCAATGAAAATTTATACCAACGCTGTGCGATTTTTGCGTTTAATCCTAGCGAGCCTCGCGGTAAAATTCTTTAATTGCGGTAAAAAATCAATGTAACACAAAATAAAAAAAGGAACCCGATCGAGGTTCCTTTTTTATAATCTAAACTAGTTAGATGCTTTCTTTGCTTTTCTTTCTTTATACATTTCCCAAAGCGCGCCGCCGATCCAATACTGGACGAAAGCCACCAAGAAGAACATCAGCCAAAAGCCCATGGTCAGAACGCATAAGAATAATAAAAAGCCTAAGTACTGTGAAAAATCAAACATGTTTTCCGGAATTTTTCTGATTTATGAGCAAATGTAAGTGTATTATTTTTTCTTACCAATTAATTCCAAATCAATTTTTATAAAATAACATTTATGCTTAATTTTGGACAGGTTTTTAAGGAGCTGTTCCAGCTTTCGCCTCAATCTTTTGCACCGAACGCCGGCGCAAAAGGATAACGGCTCTATCTGGGCTAGGGCTTCTCGTAAACCCAAAACCGCGTTAGGGATTGCAGCGGCAGCCCGCAACGCAGTGAGGACTATAGCGAAAAGCGCGACCCGCAGGGAACGCCCAAAAAACATGCAACATAAAATAACCAAATCCACAAAACAACAATGGAATACAGAATCGAAAAAGACACCATGGGTGAAGTACAAGTCCCAGCCGATAAATATTGGGGTGCGCAAACGGAACGCTCAAGAAACAACTTCAAAATCGGTCCGTCGGCTTCCATGCCCAAGGAAATCATTGAAGGCTTTGCGTATCTTAAAAAAGCAGCTGCTTATGCCAATTGCGACTTAGCCGTACTGTCAACCGAAAAGCGCGATGCGATTGCCGCAGTCTGCGACGAAATCCTAGCGGGCAAACTCGACGATCAATTTCCTTTAGTAATTTGGCAAACCGGTTCCGGAACCCAAAGTAATATGAACGTGAATGAAGTGATTGCGAATCGTGCTCAAGTGCTCGCGGGATTCAAAATCGGCGAAGGTGAACCCGTAGTAAAAGCGAATGACGATGCTAACAAATCGCAGTCTTCAAACGATACGTTTCCAACGGGAATGCACATCGCAGCGTACAAAGCGGTCGTAGAAACTACAATTCCGGGCGTAGAAAAACTACGAGATACCTTGCAAGCGAAAGCTACGGAATTCAACAACGTCGTAAAAATCGGGCGCACCCACTTAATGGACGCGACACCTTTGACACTTGGACAAGAAATTTCAGGCTATGTTGCACAGCTCAATTATGGTATCAAAGCACTCAAAAATACGTTGTCGCATTTGTCTGAACTCGCTTTAGGCGGAACGGCAGTTGGTACAGGTTTGAACACACCCGACGGTTACGATGTAAAGGTCGCGGAGTACATTGCAAAATTTACAAACCATCCTTTTGTAACAGCACCGAACAAATTTGAAGCTTTGGCTTCGCACGACGCCATCGTTGAAAGTCATGGCGCTTTAAAACAATTGGCAGTGTCGTTAAATAAAATCGCAAACGACGTCAGAATGCTGGCTTCTGGACCGCGTTCGGGAATCGGCGAAATCATCATTCCTGAAAACGAACCCGGCTCTTCCATCATGCCTGGAAAAGTAAACCCTACGCAATGTGAAGCGTTGACGATGGTATGCGCGCAAGTGATTGGGAACGATGTGGCGATTTCGGTTGGCGGGATGCAAGGGCATTATGAACTCAACGTATTCAAGCCCGTCATGGCTGCGAACTTCCTGCAATCGGCACGTTTGATTGGTGATGCTTGTATTTCATTCGAAGAACATTGTGCGAGCGGTATCGAACCGAATTACAAACGTATTAAGGAATTGGTCGACAATTCATTGATGTTGGTTACGGCGTTGAACACTAAAATCGGTTATTACAAATCCGCTGAAATTGCGCAAACGGCGCATAAAAACGGAACGACTTTAAAAGAAGAAGCGGTTCGTTTAGGGTACGTCACTGCTGAAGATTTCGACGCTTGGGTAAAACCTGAAGAAATGGTTGGCAGTCTGAAATAAATAAGATCATAATAAACAACTAAACCTGTGATACTGTTGCAGGTTTTTTTGTGCCTGAACTTTAACATTAGTTCAAACGGCTAAATTTCAGAAAAATAGCTTGTGTTAATATATTTTTTTCTAAATTCATTTGTGTTTTAAAAAAAAGTATAATCATCACTAATACTCCTGACCATGTCTGAAAATAAGAGATTATTAGAAACCGCATTATTAGTCGAACGCAATAAATTTAAATCTGAAACCGCTATCTTAGAAGAAGTTTCATTGATTTTAAGTGAAAACGAAAATGCTCGCGATGCCATAAAGAAAACAATGCAACAGGAAAGTTCAACAGACGCTAATGATTTTAACATTGATCTGCTGGAAACCGATAAAATTTTTCACCTGACGCAAATTCGTTCGGTGTGCATCACGTATCGGTTGCGTTTTCTAGATAGTTCCTTTTTTAAGGATGCCATTCCCGAAGAAGCTATTAGTAAAATTCATAGTTTAGAAAAAGCGCACGAAACTACGTTGGGTGGATTTAAAATTATGGCGCCAACCAAAGTATTTCAGTTGTTGAGTTATGATGACCCCTTGTTGTTTGCTCCGATCGGAAACGATTATTATTATCTGGTTCACCAATGGGGCAAGGATCTATCTCCGACAAGAAAATGGTTGGTGAAACCATTTAAAGATTTGTGGAATTTTATGTTGCTCTGCTTGCTCGTCAGTTGCATTGTCACCTTCTTGACCCCAGAAAATAATTTAAGCAAGTCAGTACCAATGGCGGGCATTATTATCTTTTTGTTTGCGTTCAAATCAATAGTTGCCGTATTTATGTATGCGTTTTTTATGATGGGCAAAAACTTCAACACGGCGATTTGGGATCGAAAGTATTTTAATAATTAATCCCATATGAATTTTCTATAAGTTTTTTTCAAAGAAAAACCCACCTCCGAATTACGAAGGTGGGTTTTTCAATTTATTACGTTTTGTTATAATGTTCTGCTGCCTTGTACTGTAATGGTTTCATTGTTTTCATCAACGAAAGAACCACTAATGACATCGCCATTAATCGTTCCGACATTTGTACCGTTTTCTTCTATCAACTGATTGCTTGCGTTGATACTTCCACCGACTTCGTCGTTTTGCGTTGTGCCGTTTTCTTTGGCAATTCCGCCCCATCTAGACAAAGCTCTTGACAAGACAATATTGAACACACCTGATTCACTCGGTGAAGAATATGTTCCTTGAAAAGCTTCAATCAGCGAGGTCGATGTTTCTTTGTAAATTTCAAAAGTAGCATTGGGATGTCCAGGAATATCAGACGTTACCACGGTTGGCGTTGCTCCTCCCAACCCTACGGAGAATGTAATCGAAATCGGACTTCCGTTATATGTTCCTGTAAATGGCGCAATGTAAGATTGCCCTTCAACAACATTGACTGCAGAGGTCAAAAGTACGCTGACACCATCCAACACCATCGTGGCGGTAATCGTATTACTGCCATTCTGAATGTTGATAGAGATTGTACCTGTAGAACCTACAACAATGCCTTTGTATATCCCGTTGACGCTCGCATCATTAACCGCCAAAGCTTCGGGTGTGTCGTTGCAGCTGGCACATACGTATACCGAATTTACCTTGTCGTCATCTTTTGAACACGAAAAACTGACAATACTCATTCCGGTTAAAAGAGCCGGAAGCCATAAATAAACTAAGAATTTTTTTAATGTTTTCATTTTGTTTTGATTTTGGTTAGTGAAAAACGTTATGGATTTTCGTTCGACCAAAATTAAGCGGAAGTGGAATTCGATCAATACCCAAAAAGTAGTATTTTTTAAGAATTACTAAATTCTAATGTACTGACCTTAAATCGTCTTACGAGGCAAATTGTATGGAACGCAGCCGACCAAGTGCAGCCTTAAGATTCGCATTTTTCGTAACTTAGTCTTATTTTGGAAAGGTTTTATTAAGCGCTTCGGTTCTTGAATTCACTTGCAGTTTGACATAGATGTTGCGAATATGCGTCCGTACAGTTTCAGTGCTCAAACATAATTGATCTGCTATTTCTTTATATCGCAAACCACTTGACAGATGATGCAAAATTTCTTTTTCCCGCTCCGACAGTTTCTTCATTTCACGATTTTCCTGAGTTACAATATGAAAGGAATCGACCACTTTTCTCGCAATATGGCTGCTCATCGGCGAGCCGCCTTTGTATACTTCTGCAATGGCATCTAAAATTTTGGAAGGCTGTGTTGTTTTGGTCAAATATCCTGAAGCGCCTGATTTCAATGCTTTGAAAACCGAATCAGTGTCCTCGAATGAAGTGCACATCAGAAATTGGATTTCCGGACATAATGGTTTTAACATTGCGATGCATTCTATACCGTTTTTTCCTGGCAGATGAATATCCATCAGTACGACATCCAAAACCACCTCGGGAATTTCGGCAATCGCGTCTTCCGCATTTTCATAAGAATGCTTACACGAAAAACCTTCACTGCCATCAATCAGTATGGCGAGGCTTTCCCTAATCTGCTTTTCGTCATCAACAATACCTACTCTTATTTTCATGCTACAAATTTAAAAAATCTGAACTGTCGGCAATACCCAAAAAGTAGTAGTCAACTTGACACAGTATTTCCATCTGGTTTTTTAATGATTTGCTGCAGTGGAATTCTGACATCAACTGTGGTCCCTTTCTGGTTAGCGCTTGTTATATTGCAAATTCCTCCAAACGCTTCAATCCTTTTGATGATGTTTTTCAAACCGTTACCTTTTGATAAGAGCGTTGTATCGAAACCGATTCCGTTATCACGAATAGTCAAAATGAAATCTGATGCGCTGAGCGCTACTTCAAAATTGACTTCCGTAGCCTGGGCATATTTCGCGATGTTGTTGATTGTTTCTTTGACCACCATAAAAAGTTCACGATGGCTTTCCTTTGTAATCGCGGTTTGCGGTAAAAATTCCTGTATTTCATAACGCACTGCTATCGCATAATCTTCGAGATAGTCCGTCGTATATTCTCGCATTCTCACAACCAAATTGACCAATGTCGTATTTTCCGGATTCAATGCCCAAATTAAATCACGCATATTGTCGATCATCTTCACGGCAGTTTCCTTAATGGCTTCACTGTTGCTTCTGATCTCGGGCAAAGCTGAGGCTTTCTGGAAAATGAGTTCACTCAGGAAATTGATTTTCGACAATCCAGAACCTAAGTCATCATGAATGTCTCGCGCAATTCTATGCCGCTCCTGCTCTTCCGTATCGCGAATGATTTTTTCTTTTGCCAAAACATTTTTAAGTGCCTGTTTGCTTTTCCATGAATAGCCAATGCTGACGAAGCCAATCAAAAGAAACACTATGGCCACAATCAGGTAATTTCTTTTAGTGATTATCGATGCCTGTTCATTGATTTTCAACTGACGGATTTTAGCTTCCTGCACTAAAGATTGAATTTTACTTTCCTTTTTCTGCGTCTCATAAACCGTTTTATATTCGGCAAATGAAGACGCTTCTTTCTCATCGATCATCAACTTATAGTTTTGAAACTGCTTTTGCTGTATCTCCGAAGCTTTTTCAAAACGTCGCTGCTTGCTGTAAATCGACACTAAAAACCCGTAAACCTTATCTAAATTCGGTTTTGCGTTGATTGGTTTTAGAATCGATATACTCTTTAATGCGAAACGTTCTGCGGTGTTCAGATCATTCTTCAAAAAATACAATTGTCCTAAATTGCTGTACGAATCTGCGATCTGCTTTTCGTTGCCATTTTGGAGATCAATTTTCAAACATTCCTGAAAATAATATTGAGCACTATCGAGTCGGTTCGAATACATATAACAGTTGGCTTTATTATCGAGGAAGGCCACTTTCATTTTTGGCGAATCAATGCTGTCTGCGATGCGGATGGCCTCTTCGTCAATGCTGATGGCTTTTTGGAAGTTGCCACTCATGCCATAAACGTTCGCTAAACTATGCGCCGCCGACAAATAAATTAAATTAGCTTTGTTGTCTTTGAGGGCATTTATTGCCTTTTCAATATTTTCTTTTGCGACTGCGATATTGCCTTTCTGAAAATTGATTTCACCAATAATCGCATAGGTACTAGAGATCCCGAAATGATCTTGATGCTTTTCGAATATTTTTAACGCTCTATATAAATAGTTGAACGCTTTAGGATAATCACCGGTGATTTTGAGGTTGTTGGCCAAAGCATCATAAACTTTCGCCTGCAAAGTGTCGGCTTTGGAATGCTCAAGCAACTGCAAAGCGGTTTCAAAATGTTTATTCCCCAATTGATACGAAGCGGTGTTGGAATGATAAACACCTTTCATAAACGCAGCCATGGCTTGGTATTCTTTAGATTGATTGCGAGCCATTTGCTCCATTTTATTCGCATAAAAGGCAATCGAATCAGGCGTATTCTTTGAAATGGTATTGAGATTATTATACCAAGCTGCTATTTTAAGTTGGTCGGGATGCTGAATTTGTTTTGGAATCTGTTTTTCTTTTTGACAAGAAACCAACAGCAACAATAAGCCAAGAATTGTTAAAACAGTTTTCATAAGCTTAAAATCTTTATGAGATAAATATAGTGTTATTTATATAGTACCAAAAAAAAACCTTCCATTGCTGAAAGGTTTATTGATTTTAATATTTTGTGTTTTACATATTTCTTCGATACTGCCCGCCTACTTCAAACAATGCGCTGGTAATCTGCCCAAGCGAACACACTTTTGTCGCCTCCATCAAACACTCGAAAATGTTCTGGTTTTTGATCGCAGCTTCCTGAATGATGTTGAGCTGTTCTTCAACCTGATGCTGGTTCGATTGGTGTAATTCGTTCAGCATTTCAATCTGGTATTGCTTTTCTTCTTCAGTCGCCCGAATGACTTCCGCAGGGATTACGGTTGGGGAACCTTTTGAACTCAAAAATGTATTCACCCCAATAATCGGGAATTCTCCTGTGTGTTTTAATGTTTCGTAGTACAGACTTTCTTCTTGTATTTTTGATCGTTGGTACATCGTTTCCATTGCGCCCAATACACCGCCTCTTTCCGTGATGCGATCGAATTCTTGCAATACCGCATCTTCGACCAAATCTGTCAATTCTTCAATGATAAAGGAACCTTGAATCGGATTCTCGTTTTTCGCCAATCCCAATTCCTTATTGATGATGAGTTGAATCGCCATCGCACGACGAACGGATTCTTCAGTTGGGGTTGTAATCGCCTCGTCGTAAGCGTTGGTGTGCAGCGAATTACAGTTGTCGTAAATCGCATACAAAGCCTGCAATGTCGTACGAATATCGTTAAAATCGATTTCCTGTGCATGCAGCGAACGACCTGAAGTCTGAATGTGGTATTTCAGCATTTGGGCTCTTTCATTCGCACCGTATTTGTTTTTTAAAGCTTTGGCCCAAATTTTACGAGCTACGCGACCAATAACCGCGTATTCGGGATCGATTCCGTTGGAGAAAAAGAACGACAAGTTGGGTCCGAAATCATTGATATCCATACCGCGGCTTAGGTAATATTCGACATACGTGAAGCCGTTTGACAACGTAAATGCCAATTGCGTAATCGGGTTCGCGCCTGCTTCTGCAATATGATAACCTGAAATGGAGACCGAGTAAAAGTTGCGCACATTCTTTTCAATGAAATATTCTTGTACGTCGCCCATTAATCGTAGTGCAAATTCGGTTGAGAAAATACAGGTGTTTTGCGCTTGGTCTTCTTTCAAAATATCGGCTTGCACGGTACCGCGAACCTGTGAAAGCGTTTTGGCTTTAATCTCGTTGTAAACCGCAGGAGGTAAAACCAAATCGCCGGTGACGCCCAACAACATCAATCCCAATCCGTTGTTTCCGTGCGGCAATTCGCCTTGGTATTTCGGACGTGTTGTGCCTTTCTTTTTATAAATTTCGTTGATTTTTTCTTCAACTTCTGCTTCAAGATTATTGGCCTTGATGTAATGCTCACATTGCTGATCAATCGCAGCGTTCATAAAAAACCCAAGCAGCATCGGCGCTGGCCCGTTGATCGTCATACTCACCGAAGTCATCGCATGCACAAGGTCGAAACCGGAATACAATTTTTTCGCATCATCAAGACAACAAATAGAAACACCGGCATTACCGATTTTTCCATAAATATCAGGGCGAATATGCGGATCGTTTCCATACAAAGTTACACTGTCGAATGCGGTTGAAAGTCTTTTCGCGGGCAATCCGTCGCTGACATAATGAAAACGTTTGTTCGTGCGTTCAGGTCCGCCTTCTCCGGCAAACATCCTTGACGGATCTTCACCTTCACGTTTGAAAGGATACAATCCTGAAGTAAATGGAAACTCGCCCGGCACGTTTTCTTGCAAACACCAACGCAATATGTCGCCCCAAGCCTGATACTTGGGCAAAGCCACTTTTGGAATTTGAGAATGCGATAGGGATTCGGTGTGCGTTGCAATCTTAATTTCCTTATTGCGAACTTTGAAAGAATAGATTGGATTTTTATATTGGTTGACTTTCTGATCCCAGTTCAAAAGAATTTCCCAATTGTATGGATCTAGATCCATTTTTACGCGGTCGAATTCTTTGGTCAGCAGCGAGAGAAAATCCCTGCTTTGTTCGTTGTTGTTTAACGATTCTTCTACGATTCCGGCTTTGTCTAATGAAGGTAATTTTCTTGAGACCGTTTCTATCGTTTTGAAGATTCCGTATAATTTCTGCGCGACCTGTTCCTGGCTCAAAGCGATCTCGTCGTATTTGCGATTGTTCTCGGCAATTTCAGAAAGATAGCGTGTTCGGTGCGGTGGAATCACAAAGATTTTCTCGCTCATTTCGCGGGTGATCTCGAAGGTCGATTTCAAATCTGACTGCGTTTTTTCGTGCACCTTATCCATGATTGCTTTGTAGAGCGTGTTCATTCCTGGATCGTTGAATTGTGAGGCAATCGTTCCGAAAACCGGTAGCGTATCAAGATTGGCATCCCATAATTGGTGGTTTCGTTGGTACTGTTTCTTGACGTCACGCAATGCATCGAGCGAACCGCGCTTGTCGAATTTGTTGATGGCTACCAAGTCGGCGAAATCGAGCATATCAATTTTTTCGAGTTGGGTCGCAGCACCGAATTCCGGCGTCATAACATATAACGAAACATCCGAATGGTCCATGATTTCGGTGTCGGATTGACCGATTCCAGAAGTCTCGAGAATGATGATATCGTATTTTGCAGCTTTCAAAACTTGAATCGCTTCCGCAACATATTTTGATAATGCTAGATTGGATTGGCGCGTGGCGAGTGAACGCATGTAAACCCTCGGATTGTTGATCGCATTCATTCGGATTCTATCGCCCAATAACGCACCGCCTGTTTTTCTTTTAGAAGGATCGACGGAAATTAAACCAATCGTTTTTTCGGGGAAATCAATCAGGAAACGACGTACGAGCTCATCGACCAAAGAGGATTTTCCTGCGCCGCCGGTGCCTGTGATTCCGAGTACGGGTGTTTTGCAATCTTTATTTTTGTTGTGAATGATGTCTAATGTTTCTTTGGCCACTTC
>JANPJB010000099.1:0-4337 GCA_031425295.1 Flavobacterium sp.
GGTACAAACGCTGCATAGCAATTGTATCGGTGTAGTTCTCGATGTGGTATACAATCACACTTCGGGTCGCAATAGTGTTTTCAACAAGCTGGTGCCGGATTACTTTTACAGACAAAATGCAAACGGCAATTATTCCGACGCTACGGGTTGTGGGAACGAAACCGCTTCCGAAAGGTACATGATGCAAAAATTTATGGCAGAATCGGTTGCCTACTGGGCTAGAGAGTATCATATTGATGGTTTCCGTTTTGATTTGATGGGCGTGCACGATATCGAAACGATGAATCTGATTAGCGTCATACTGCATAAGATAAATCCTTCCATTATCATTTATGGCGAAGGATGGACAGCCGGAGCAAGCCCTTTAGCTGAAGAACGCAGGGCTGTAAAAAAGAACACTATTGCCCTCGATAGGATTGCCGCATTTAGTGATGACATCAGAGACTGACTTCACGGACCTTATGATAACGTAAAGGAAAAAGGTTTCGTCAGCGGGAAAATAGGCACTGCCGAAAGTGTAAAATTTGGCATTGTGGCTTCGGTATTACATCCTCAAATAGATTATAAGAAAGTCAATCACTCAGCCGCGCCTTGGGCGACAGAACCATCGCAGACAGTCAGTTATGCCTCTTGCCATGATGACAACACGCTTTTCGACCGATTGAAAATTGGAAACCCCGAAGCTTCTGAAGCGGCATTGATAAAAATGGACAAACTTGCACAATGCGTGGTATTGACTTCACAAGGCATTCCTTTTATTCATTCGGGAGCTGAATTGTTGCGAACCAAACTAGGCGTTGCCAATTCGTACAAATCGTCTGATGACATTAATAAAATTGATTGGAGCCGAAAATCGAAATACAACGCAGTATTCAACTATTACAAAGGACTGATTACTTTGCGCAAGAATCATCCGGCGTTTAGGATGCCGACTGCCGAAATGATCCGCGAGCATTTGTTGTTTGTTGAAAGTCAGGATCCGCTGCTGATTATGTATCGCATAAACAATCATGCAAATGGCGATTTGTGGAAGGATATTTTGGTCGTATTTAATGGTGATGGCGTCGATAAAAACATTGTACTTCCGGAAGGTAAGTGGTCAGTTGCCGTTGACAATGATGTAAATGAGGCTGGCCGATTGATTCCAACTGCAAAAATTAAAGTTCCGGCGACGAGTGCGATGGTGTTGTTTAGAAGTGAATAATAATTTATTGGTTTCAGTAAATTTTAAGTAAAGAATTACCTACACTTAGTTTTGTCGATTTATTCTTTCACCAACTTCAACATTTGCACGCTACCTGTAACGTTTTGAAATTGCAAGAAATACATGCCGGGGGTAAATGAACTAAGGTTAATACTGCCCTGAGTACTTATAGTTCCGCTTTCTATCCGCGCACCAAGAACATCATAAAGCACATAATCCCCCGGGTCAGGATTGTTGAGATGAAGCATATTCTGCACAGGATTCGGATACGCTTTAAAAGTCTTTTCATCAAACGTATTAGTAGCAAGAAAATCACAGTCGGTGCTGCCGAACTTAGCAATAAAAAAGTCCTCGTCACCACCGCTATTCACCAATGTGCTTGCACCGGCGGTCATGGTAGCAAAAAATCTGCCACCCAAATAGTAATTGCCTTTGCTGTCTGTGGCTAAGGCGACACCCAAATCAGCACTAGTAGTACCCAAAGGGTTAATAGAAATTATAGAGCCTGAGTTTTTATTGAATCGCGCAATGTAAGCATGCTGCGATAGGGTAGGCGATGTAAAGCTTAGATTCTGCCAGGTGGTATTGGTAATCGAACCGCAGACGGCAATTTCCTCACCGTTAAGAATGATATCCATCGGGCGGCTTTTTGTGCCACCGGTCAGCCAAAGATTATTACCATTCGCATCCATCTTTACGATAAAAGGAATCGGGCTGATTGTGACGCTAGAGACAGTTGTGACAGGTGTACCGTTGAAATTGTCAATCGCATAATTACCATTTCCTAAATTTATAGGTCCGGTGCTGGTTGCAAGATAAACTTTGTTTTCGGGGTCTATGGCAATACCCGGAATGTATTCCGAAGATATACTCGGGTTGTTATTTTCTCTTTTCCATAAAAATGTTCCGCTATTATTAAAAGCGGCTATAAAAATGGCTTTGGTTTGTATTTCTCCGTTAATAGTCACTCTGTCTTCGGGAAATGTCGATTGATACGCTTTCCCAGCTATATAAAAATCACCCGTTTGATGATTGCGACGCATACGCGCTGCCACTCTTGGGTTGCCATATTGAATGTCAATGGGCACACCTCCCAAAAAAGAACCATTGGTATCATACTTTAATATATTAAAACCCGATACTGTAACGGCATAAGCGCCATTGGCATATAGACCAACTGGCAAATGACACAAGCTGTAAGAATTGCCTTGTGAATCAACTTGCAAGTCTTGAGCGTTCGTATATGTGATAGATTCACTTAAACTAACATCACTCGGCTGCGGCATCCTCAACCACTGAAAAACACCTTCACTGTTGTATTTGATAATGAATAACGATTGTTTGTTTTCATTGACATCACTTGGAGATGCAGGCAAGGTCACATCCGTATCAAAATGTACTGGTACATCTGAGGGCGAGTTGCCAATACTCACCACTTGTCCTAATACATAAATGTTACCCTGATCATCACTTTGTACACAATTAACAAAATCAAGAAGTCCACCTCCGATGACTTTTGACCAGCGGTAGGAACCCGAACACGAGAAACTGGCGAGAATTCCGTCTGTTAACCCGAAGCCACTATTATAATTTTGCTTGGGAACGCCGTCTACTTGGGAATTTGTTGAGGCAACATCCGATACCAGATACACATTGCCGTAAATATCGGTACAAGCAGATTTCACTTCTTCGGTAAGGGTATTAAAACTGTCTGTAGTTCCACCACTTTTGCCCCATTGCCACGTTTGGGCATCGAGATGGGTGGATGCCGTTATGAAGAAGATGTAAACCATTAATTTGGCTGACTGTGGTGTAATCGTTGGAGTTTTCATTGCGGTGAGTTTTAGTTGTGGCGAATAACGTATAGTTGGCGTTAATTTAAGTAAGTGAATTTAGTAAAAAAAAAGTATTGGACTTACGAGTCTTGAAATTTATTGTCTTGGTTAAGCTTGTTTGAAAATGAAAATGAATTATTGAAGCATCCGGAACGGCTGAGGAAACAATCAATCGAGCTTTTGGGATTATAGAACTTACGGCAAGGTTTCCTTTTTTTCTCATTTCATTCGAGGAAGTTGGCAGGATTATTTTTCAAATGATCCTCTGGGAGGAAACCTTGCACAAAAAAACAGAACCCAAAACAATCAAGCGAGCTTGTTGTTTTGGGTTCTTATTTTTTTGTGGGGAGAGCAGGATTCGAACCTGCGAAGTTCACACAGCAGATTTACAGTCTGCCCTCGTTGGCCGCTTGAGTATCTCCCCATTGCGTTTTCGTCAAACGCATGCAAATATAGAAACAGTTTTGACGTTTACAAATTTATAGCAAACTTAAATCGGAAGTTATTTTTAAGGAATTGACTTTGAATGCAATAAAAAAATCCCCATCAGGAGATTTCTTTATTTGGGTTATCGGAATTGATATTATTTCAAAAGTTCCGCGATTTTAGCTTTCAATTCTGCACCTCTCAAATCTTTAGCGACTACTTTTCCTGAAGCGTCTACGACGAATGTTGACGGAATCAACTTGATGCCGTAAGTCACAGCAATCGGATCGTTAAAGTCTTTCAAATTCGAAACCTGCGTCCAAGTTAATTTGTCTTTGGCAATGGCTTCTTTCCATTTCGCGGCATCCTCATCCAAAGAAACCCCGACAATGTTCAAACCTTTTGCATGGAATTCAGTGTACAAAGCCACCACATTCGGGTTTTCTGCACGGCAAGGCTTACACCAAGAAGCCCAAAAATCGATAATGGTTACTTTTCCCATGCTTTGCTTTAGAGAAACCGGTTTACCTTCAGGATTCGGTGCCGTAAAATCCGGAGCACTAGTTCCGATTTCAATACCGGCTACTGGAGCAACAGGCTTATTGATCTGATCTAGATTCTTTTTGATTTTCTTTCCGTGTTTCGTATTCTTTACTTCGGCATCCAAACCATCATATAATTTGGTTATTTTTTTGAAATCTGGAGTCATTTGGTTGAACATGCCTTCAATGATCAAAGCCGAAATAAAGGCTTTCGGATGTGACGCAACATACTCATCCGACTGCGCGATAAATTCGTCCTGAAATTTGCTGTACTCTTTTCTGAGGCTGTTCATCACAACAGTATCTTTCGTCTGCTGCGCCTGATTCATT
>JANPJB010000100.1:0-14402 GCA_031425295.1 Flavobacterium sp.
GAGGTTTAAATCGATCGTTGCAGGATTGGTGTTTGGATTGTAAGTACCGATTTTCTCTAAGTATTTACCGTCTCTTTTTGAGCGAGCATCTGCCGCTACAACCCAGTAAAAAGGTTTCCCTTTTTTACCATGTCTTTGTAATCTAATTTTTACTGACATAATCGTATGATTAAATTTTGAGGTACTCGACCTCTGTTAATTAAGGGCGCAAAGATACAATTAAAAATGAAAAATGCTAATCTCAATTTGTTTTTTAAAAAGAAAAAAACCAACTGAACATAGCGGTTAAATGTTAAACGCTGTTTTTTTTCAGCATTTAATTAGAATTTATGTTTTAAAAAGCTATTTTTGTTTCTCAAAATTTGAACTGTAATGAAAAAATTTCTTTGTTTTATAATCATTGCTTCGTCCTTAATTTCATGTGGAGAAGACATTAGCAATGATAATACTGGTGTTTTTAGAGGTATTAAAGACAATGGTTTGTGGGAAGGCGGAAATGCTAAAGCGACAAAGTCTGTAGGGAGCAAGCTGACCATTCAGGCGGTGACTTTAATGGAAGTTATGGAATTGAAAATACCAATACCACCAGCGACGATAAACCCAAGAAATGAAGCGACTTTCGTGACGCATATTCTGGGCACTAGCAATACGAAAACGGCTTCTTACATATTAACCGTGAACGACGAAATATTTGAATATGAAACGGGGATCGGAGTAGGTGACGGTGAAGTGGTGGTTTCTCAATATGATGGCGTTACGATTTCGGGCACTTTCCGATTCAATGCTCTAAATAAAGATCCGCTTTCAGAAGGACAACCTTTAGTCAATTTGCAAGAAGGTGTTTTTTATAAAGTGCCTGTTGTAAATTAAGTAACTTATTGAAAATAAAAAAAAGCCGATTCATAATTTGAGTCGGCTTTTTTATTGGAATGCATTTCAATCATCAGCATAAAAAAAGTCCAAATTCTCATTTGGACTTTTTTGTGCGGATAATAGGACTCGAACCTACACGCCTTGCGGCACCAGATCCTAAGTCTGGCATGTCTACCAATTTCACCATATCCGCTGAATTGTGCGTGCAAATATAGGCATAACTTTGTAAATTCCAAACATCAAATTCCAAATTCCATAAAAATTCTAAAATGTCTCAAATTTGGAATTTGGAATTCCAATATTGGAATTTCAATTTGTATATTTGAAAGTACAAAATACTAAAACCAAGATGGACACTATAAAATCATACCTGCAGCAGCACAAAGACCGCTTTATTAACGAGTTAATCGAATTACTCAAAATCCCTTCCGTCAGCGCTGATCCTGTGTATTCCCAAGACGTTATCGATACAGCTTCGGCTGTAAAAGAAAGTCTGGAAAAAGCCGGTTGCGATTTCGTCGAAATCTGTGATACGCCGGGTTACCCAATCGTATACGGAGAGAAAACCATCGATAAAAATTTACCGACCATTTTGGTTTACGGACATTATGATGTGCAGCCACCCGATCCAATGGAATTATGGACATCGCCACCCTTCGAGCCTGTAATCAAAATGACCGACATTCATCCCGAAGGCGCCATTTTTGCACGCGGTGCTTGTGATGATAAAGGACAAATGTACATGCATGTAAAAGCCTTGGAGTATATGGTGCAGTCGAATACTTTGCCTTGCAACGTCAAGTTTATGATTGAAGGCGAAGAAGAAGTCGGTTCAAAAAGTCTGAGTTGGTTCGTAGAGCGCAATCAGGAAAAACTCAAAAATGACGTGATTCTGATCTCCGACACGGGCATGATCTCCAACCAACAACCATCAATCACGACTGGTCTGCGTGGTTTAAGCTACGTTGAAGTTGAAGTGACCGGTCCGAATCGCGACTTACATTCCGGATTATACGGTGGCGCAGTTGCCAATCCGATCAACGTACTTTCAAAAATGATTGCTTCACTGCACGATGAAAACAACCACATTACCATTCCTGGCTTTTATGATAAAGTAGAAGAACTCACGACATCCGAAAGAGCTGAAATGGCAAAAGCGCCGTTCAATTTAGAAAACTACAAAAAGGCGTTAGACCTCAATGATATCTACGGCGAGAAAGGATACGTAACCAACGAAAGAAACTCTGTACGCCCAACTTTAGATGTCAACGGCATTTGGGGCGGCTACACCGGCGAAGGCGCGAAAACCGTGATTGCAAGTAAAGCCTACGCCAAAATTTCAATGCGTTTGGTGCCACATCAAGATTGGGAAGAAATCACCGAATTGTTCACCAAACATTTCGAAAGCATAGCGCCGGCTGGTGTGACTGTAAAAGTAAAACCGCACCATGGCGGACAAGGTTATGTGACGCCTATCGACAGTATCGGTTATCAGGCTGCGAATAAGGCGTACACTGAAACCTTCGGCGTTCCTGCGATTCCCGTGCGTTCGGGTGGCAGTATACCGATTGTGGCATTGTTCGAAAAGGAACTTAAAAGCAAAACAATCCTGATGGGATTCGGTCTCGACAGCGATGCGATCCATTCGCCAAACGAGCATTTCGGGATTTTCAATTATCTGAAAGGCATCGAAACCATTCCACTTTTTTATAAATATTTTGTGGAATTAAGCCGTTAGATTTTTCAGCATGTTAAATACAAATTCCACTAACATTCACAATTCAATTCGTGACTATTAGTGGAATTTTTATTGCTAAAAGCTATTTCGACAGTTCAGGAACCGATCGGTAAATATAATCACGGTGAACACCTGTAAAATACTTATCCATTACTCCTTCATAGTCTTTCTTTTTCGCATCGGTGTTCCAGGTCGTTTTAAACAATTCTGTGTTTTTATCAAATCCTTTTTCTATATCCGATAAATTATCGGCAACATACACTTCCGTAAAATCGGTTTTGTTGGCACCCCAAGCATGAACATACGGATAATATGCTTTGATATAATCATTTTTATTGGTTACGGCACTCACGTATTGATCCCGTGTGGTATCGAACTCTTTCCCAGACCCATCTTTTGGAAAAGCCATTGTACTTACGCGAACATAATACAACATTGGTTTATCAAAATTGGCTTTTGGAGATTTCATTCCTTGATAGCTTTTGTATATCTCATCAGAATGGTTATTGGCATAATAATCCGCTTGTTTTTCAAAGAAAGTTTTTCGTGCTTTTTCATCTGGCCAAGCCGCCTTCACTAACTCATCCGTCTTTAAAGACGATTTCTCAATGTCTTCCCAATTCGCATAACTATGGACAAGGATTAGTTCCGTATTATCTGGTGTAAAATAATGCATCAATACATTCTGCGCCAAAATCAAAGGGTTCTTTTTAACCACCTTATCTAGATATTCCTTTTCAGTGGCTTTCCAATCATCTAAAGAAAAATCTTTTTGATTCATGTTCCAATGCAGGGTCGTTGCTGTAACATAATACGGTTTGTCAGTTTGGGCTGTCATCGAATGAGTCAACAGCAGTACTCCAAAGAGCGTTGTCAAGAAAGTGCTTTTGATTGTTTTCATAATTTCAAATGGATTTATTAAGGTTATTAATGAATACGTCTTTGAAATTTGGGGTGAAATACAATTTTGGGTTATTAAATGTAGGGAATTTTTATTAATTAATTGATAACCAATAGATTATTTTTATCTTTCTGTAACAGATACCCAGTCGAAAAAGAATTGTTTAATAGGACTTATGGAATCATGGCTTCAGAATGCAATACCAAATTTAACGTCAATGTTACAGAAACCCATAGCTACTATTTTGATGCATGGCATTTTTTGACGAAAAAGGCAAACTCATAAAAGCTAAAAAATACGCGGCTGGTCAATTAAGAAAAAACACCAATTAAATAGATTATTTTTTGTTTTTAGACTCAATCCATCGCGACATATATTGGGTGCTTGCCGTTGTGTGATGCATCAATAAAGAGCCAATGAAATTGTCGTTCCGATGCGATTTAAGATGCTTGAGTACAAACATAATCCGCCCGATAAAATTATTTGCAAACAGTTTCTTTTGATACCGCTGATTCAAGATGGCAATACCGTTTTGTTGCGCTTTTTTCCAAAGCGATTCATTCTGATAAAGTTCAATTGCAGCATCGACAATACCGTGAATGTCATCGGCAATCATCCCATTCCAAGGCAAATCGCCATGCATTGATTCCGCTCCGATGTCTGTCGTTACGCTTGGTGTACCACATTGCATCGCTTCAAGTAGTTTTCCTTTGGCTCCGGCTCCAAAGCGGATGGGTGCTAAAACAACGCGTGCGTTTCCAACAACGTCGACGGCACTTTTCGCCCTGCCCAAAACTAAAAAGCGCTCTTTTGGCTGATGCAATTGCAACACTTTTTGCGAAGGATAAGCGCCGTAAACCAACATCGAAACCTCTGGCAATCGTTTTTGAAGTTGTGGCCAAATCGATTCTTTAAGATATTGCACCGTGTTCCAATTCGGCTCGTGCAGGAAGTTGCCGATAAAAATAAAATCCTTCCGGTCTTGAAACGGCAGCCAGTTGTTGGTAGTTTCGGGATCAATTTCATCCACCAAAAAAGGCAGGTAATGCAGCAAGTTTGTATCGACTTTAAACTGATTTTCTAGCAGGTCCATTTCAAATTCCGAGATAACCAATGAGATGTCGCAGCGCAAAATACTCGCGATTTCTCTTTTGGCCGTATCGGAATATAAATCGTCAAACTCAAAATCCCTTTTTTGCTGAAACGCTTTTTGTCTCGCTAGCCGCAAACAATGCAGGTCTTCGGTATCAAGCATTCGCAATGCATCCGGACATTGTTCCGCAACCCGCCAACCAAATTGCTCTTCCACCATAAAACGGTCAAAAACTACAATCGAAGGATTCAGTGCTTTAACGAAAACATCAAAACCCGAATCATTCATTTGAATCGCGACTTTTTCAACACCAAGCTGTGTTACATCAAACATAAAATCGCTATCAGAAGCCGCACTGGCAAAAGTAACTTTCCAATCTTGCTGTTGAAACAGATCGATGAGTTGCAGCATTCGTATACCTGCAGCCGACGAATTGGGTTCGGGCCAAACGGAGCCAATGATTAGTATCGATTGTGTTGCTTTCATAAAGTCGACGCAAAATACCACTTTAAAATAAATCAATCCGTTATAACAAGATGAAACTTTTGGCGTTACTTTTGTACTAATCATCATCATCAAAATCAGCTTCGGGAAACCGCCGCACAAATCAATCATCATGTTAAAATCCTTTTTCATCCTGTGTTCTGGGGCCGATAAAAAGCTGCTTCAAGACTGCTCCGAAGGCGAACAAACCAAGTTTGTTGGTATTGGCGCTACGGTTTTCTTCACCGCCGTAATGGCATTTATCGCGAGTTCATACGCACTCTTTACGGTGTTCGACAGCATTTACCCCGCATTACTTTTTGGTGTTGTTTGGGGTTTTTTAATTTTCAATCTCGACCGGTTTATCGTGTCTACAATCCGCAAGCGCGATCGTTTTTGGAGTGAATTTGTTCAGGCCTCACCGCGAATACTTTTGGCGGTTATCATTGCGATCGTAATTTCAAAACCGCTCGAAATCAAAATCTTCGAAAAAGAAATCAACACTGTTTTATTGAAAGAAAAAAATGTGATGGCTTTGAACAATAAAAAGCAAGTGGCGAATTATTTCCAGTCGGATCTCGATAAAAACAAAACGGAAATCGACAGCCTGAAATCGGAAATTATTAAGAAAGAGACGCAAGTCAATAGTCTTTACGAAACCTACATTACCGAAGCGGAAGGTACGAAAGGCACGATGAAATTGGGAAAAGGCCCGGTTTTTAAAGAGAAAATCGCAAAACACGATCTTGCAAAATCAGAACTCGACACACTGCGAAAAAGCAATTTGGCTAAAATTGCCGAACGGGAGCAATTGACAAAAACCTTACAAGCAGATCTTGATAAAAAAGTAACGGAAACCCAACCCATCATCGACGGTTTCGATGGATTGATGGCGCGGATCAATGCCTTGAATAAACTTCCGTTGATTCCTTCGATGTTTATCATGTTGCTTTTCTTTGCGATTGAAACCTCGCCGATCATTGCCAAATTATTAGCGCCAAAAGGCGAATACGATTACAAACTCGAAGATCTCGAAACGGCCTTAAAAGCGACCATAACACAGGACAAATACCAGCGTGATTTGTTAGTCAAAACCAGTGCGTCAATGCACGACAGGGTTTATGAAGATATTTCACAAGACAAAAAATTGTACGATCTCCAACGTAAGAAAGCTACGGAATTGCTCGAATTGCAGGCCAATGGCTTTTTGGAAAAGCAGAAACGGACGCTTTGATTTTACCGCAAGGAGCGCAAAAAGATTTAAAAAAGAAACCCGACAATTTTACAGTTGTCGGGTTTTTATTTTAATGTTATTTTTCATTGCGCGCTTTGCGAACCTTGCGGTTAAACTCCTAAAACTTCACCCTGGATTTTCTTCGTTAAGCTTTTGAAAACCAATTCATACGAATGATCAATCAATTCTCGAATGAAACGATCAGACACATCCCGATTGACATTTACCGTATTCCAATGTACTTTGCTCATATGATAACCAGGCTGGATATCGTCATACTGCGCACGCAATTCTTCAGCACGATCCGGATCGCATTTGAGGTTTACGGTCGGATTGCCTTTTTCCCATTCGCTTAGAGAAGCCAAAGCAAACATCTTTCCACCGACTTTAAACACCAATGTATCTTCGTCGAAGGGAAAGTGTTCCGTGACGCCTTTTTTGGCAAGACAATATTCGAAGTATTGTTGAATGTTCATTTTGTTTAAAGTATAAGTGGTTTTTTCCGAGCGCCTCAATTGAAAATCATTGTTCAAACTTAAGATGAACGTTTGCGTTAGGGATTACCTCATTGGATAATATTTTTTATAGGTAATCGGTGAATGCTACGCGTTTGGAAGCAGTACCGTGTACTGCGGAAAGCCCGACCCGAAGGGTAACGCCCAGCATTATAACATTACTTTTTCCATCATTTTTTCAGGATGTGCTAACGGTTTGAATCCAAATTTTTCATATAAAAAATGCGCGTCACTCGTTGCCAAGCGCCAAATTTTGACTTCCTGAAGTTTTGGTTCTGACACCATCGCGTCAAGTAGGATTGAAGCATATCCGTTACCACGATGCGCTTCATCTATAAACACATCCATCAGATAAGCGAAAACCATGTAATCGGTAATGACACGCGCGAAGCCGATTTGCTGGTCATCGCGATAGATTCCAAAACAAAAAGAATGATCGATCGTCGTCTGTACTTCTTCGAGCGTTCTACCGGCAGCCCAGTAAATATCCTTCAGGAAATGCTGGATGAACGGAACATTGAGCTTGGCCTTATCGGTTGAAACTGTAATCATTTGTATTAAGTTTTAAATTCTGAATGGATTCCGTTTTTCATTTAAAACTTAGAATTCATCATTCAAAATGGCAAATAGAATTGGTTTGCTTGGGCTGGCGTCATTCTCAAACGAAGCGATTTGGATGTTCAGCAGATAACCACCGTCTTCCACGGCATCGGGAACGAAAATCATTTCGGTAATCGTCGCGTTGATTCGCGCGTCGGGATTAAGATCGGTTACGTTATTCACATTCCAAAAGGCTTTGTGCGCTGCGAGTTTTCCATCATCATGTTCCTTGTCGACGCTGGGTAAATCGATTAGTAAATGTTCAACGCCGATCGCTCTGAGGAATTTAGCGGCTGCCTCTTCAAGAAAGGGCGGATTCGTATTCGAATAATTTTGATGCAATTTTTGCGCATCGTTTGGTAAAGTTCGAATTATTATGGCTTGCGGCGTTTTTCCTGCGAGTGCTTTTTCAATTTGGATTTTAGTGATCACCCAATCTTCAGATTGCCATTCGGGTGCGATTGAAATGAGTTCTGATACAAAGAAAAACTGTTTTAATGCTTGGTTTACACTGTAAAAATCGTGGGTAATATGCCCCAAACATTCCGTGTGCGTGCCATGTCCGTGTGGATTAAAAAAGATATTATTGAAATTTGTTGATGAACTTCCTTCGGATACTTTCCCGACCCAGTCACCAAAACGAACCGGTTCAATTACGGGTTTGTCGATATACCAGGCGATCGGATTTTTATCGGTGTTCGTTAGAGGAATCGAAATATCAATGGGTTTTGACAGATCAACTTCGAAGGTTTGGTTTTGGGTGGTGATTGTTGCTTGCACACGTTTTGTTTTATGCCGTAAAGGCGCAAATCCACTCGGGTATTTAGTGTGATAGTGCGTTCGTGGCGAATTGTAACTACTCCAAATTTATTAAAAATAAGTCGGATGCCATTCCATCCGTCAAAAACTTTCCTTTCGTAGTAGTTTTTAAAACATTGTTCTCAATAATAAGCAAACCGTCATCAAGAAACCGCCGCGCTTGTTGCTGCAAATAAGTTGAGGTTATAGGGCCAAACTCCATTTCAATGCGCCGCAGATCGACACCCCAAATCGTGCGCAAGCCAGTCATAATGTATTCGTTGTAGCGGTCGTTGACGGAAAGGATTTCGAGTTCATTCGGCAATTGATTTGTGGAAATCGACTTGATATACAAAGCATTGTTCGCGACATTCCAACTTCTCGAAATGCCATCGTAACTGTGGGCTGACGGACCAATGCCAAGGTATTTTTTACCAAGCCAATAACTGGAATTGTTTTTTGAAAAATAGTTTTGTTTGCCGAAATTTGATAATTCATAATGAATGAAACAATTCGCTTTAAGCGTATTGACCAGGATTTCGAATTGTTCTTGTGCGGCTTCATCACTTGGTGCGCTAATCTTTCCGGTTTGAATCAGTTTCTTTAATGCCGTTTTGGGTTCGACCGTCAAAGCGTAACTCGAAATATGTGGAATGCCAAAAGACAACGCAGTTTCAATGTTGTGTAGCCATCTTTCGTTGCTCATGCCCGGAATTCCATAAATCAGATCAATCGAAATATTGTCGAAATATTTTGTAGCTGCTACTAAACATGCTTTGGCTTCTTCAGCATCGTGCGCGCGGTTCATCAATTGTAAATCGTCTTCAAAAAAAGATTGAATGCCAATTGAAAGGCGGTTGATCCGATTGTTAGATAAAGCGATATTCTTGTCTTCCGATAGATCATCGGGATTGGCTTCGAGCGTGATTTCAGGATTTTCTACGACATTGTAATTTTCATATACGGTATCAATCAACAATTTCAAGGCAGCCATTTCCAAGATAGAGGGTGTTCCGCCCCCGAAATAGATGGTTTCGACCGTTTCATTGTTGAATTCATTTTTCCGCAATTGCAGTTCTTTGACCAACGCCAACACCATTTCGTCTTTGTTCTTCATGGAAGTCGAAAAATGGAAGTCGCAATAATGGCAAGCTTGTTTGCAGAAAGGAATATGGATGTAGATACCGCTCAATTTAATTTGGAAATTTGGAAATTTGCAATGGTCGCTCGTTCTTGAATACAACGTAATTTTTAAACGGGCACATTTTCAAATGATCTAATTATTTAATTCTGTTCTCGTTCTGTTTCACAAAAGCATCCCAACCGGTATAACTTTTCGCCCCGACGACTTTTCCCGAATTGAAAAAATGACACACCGCAGCAGCGAGACCATCTGTGCTGTCGAGGTTTTTGGGTAATGTTTTCAAACTGAGCAATTGCTGTAGCATTTTGGCGACTTGTTCCTTGCTCGCATTTCCATTGCCGGTAATGGCCATCTTAATTTTCTTAGGTTCGTATTCGGTAATCGGAATCTGTCTTGACAAACCTGCTGCCATGGCAACACCTTGCGCCCTGCCGAGTTTGAGCATCGATTGCACGTTCTTGCCGAAAAATGGTGCTTCAATCGCGATTTCGTCTGGGTGGTGCGTTTCTATGAGTTCAATAGTGCGTTCGAAAATGACTTTGAGTTTGGTATAATGATCATCGTATTTGCTGAGGATTAATTCGTTGAGCTGCACAAATTCCATGGTTTTGCCAACGACTTTAATAATGCCAAAACCCATGATTGTGGTTCCGGGATCGATGCCTAAGATGATGCGTTCGTTTGCCATTTTTTTTAACACAGATTACTTCGTCAGTTCGGCTAAAGCCTCGGGTGAACGGATTCCGACAGATTAAAAAAAGAAAATCGGAATGTGATTCTAAGTGCTTTGGAATTATATTGCTTTACTTTGCAGCGATGATTGCAATTCCTGACAAAGTTAAACAATTCCTCGTTTTTACTATCAAAGTTTTGATCGTATCGGGCGCATTTTATTTCATTTACCGGCAATTGGCGGACAATGATCAACTCGACTGGCAAAAATTTACTGCTTTGTTCAATAAAAACCAATCGGTTGGCGGCATTTTATTTTTGCTGTTGCTCAGTTTTTTGAACCGCTTTTTTGAAATCCTGAAATGGCAAAATCTCGTCGGATCGTTTCAAAAAATTTCACTTCGGGATGCAACCGCGCAGGTTCTTGGTGCTTTGACCGCAGGAATCTTCACACCAAACGGACTCGGGGAATACGCCGGAAAAGCACTCTTCTTTGATCAATCGAAAACCAAGAAAATCGTGTTTCTAAACCTGATCTGCAATGGCATTCAAATGATATTAACGGTGGTGTTTGGGATTTTTGGGCTACTGTATTTCAATGCGGAATTTAACATCATAACCAGTAAAGTCATCGCATTGCTGTTCGGATTCCTATTACTTATGATTGCGGGCTTATGGTTCGTAAAAGCGTTCACGATAAAAGGCTATTCGCTCGAAAAACTTTTGCATAAAATCAACGAGATTCCGAAATCGATTCACCAAAAATATATTGTTTTAGGCCTTTGCCGTTACTTCGTTTTCTCGCATCAGTATTACTTTCTATTTCTGGCTTTTGATGTGCATTTGCCGTACCTGATTCTGATGTCGGCCATCACAAGCATTTATTTTCTGGCGTCGTCACTGCCGAGTTTTCAGTTTTTAGACTTCGCCGTCAAAGGCAGCGTGGCGGTTTATTTCTTCGGACTGTTGGGCGTTAACGAATGGATTGTTATTTTTATCACCACGCTGATGTGGCTGCTGAATGTTGTGATTCCGGTCGTCATTGGCAGTTATTATGTGTTGAATTTTAAAATGAAAACCAAATCATGATGCTGATTCTGTTCTTGATTTTAATGATCTATGTGGTCACGATCGCACAATTGATTGTGGGTTTCGACAAGGTTAAAAATACAACTTTCACGCCAAGCCAGCCCAGTATTTTTTTCGCGATTGTCGTGCCGTTTCGCAATGAAAGTGCAAATCTCCCGATACTTTTGGAAAGCATTAAAAACCTCAACTATCCGAGTGATTTGTTCGAGATCATCTTGGTTGATGATGCTTCAGAGGATGATTCGGCGCGTCAGGTTTACAATTGGCGTATGGAAAACGGCGTGTTTCAAACGACACTTTTGGAGAATATCCGGTTGTCGAATTCTCCAAAAAAGGATGCAATTTCACGAACGGTTCCGATTATTCAGCATCAATGGTTGGTCACAACCGATGCGGATTGCATAGTCCCCGTGCATTGGCTGGCGGCCTTAGACCAATATATTCAGCAAAATAACGTCGAGATGATTGTTGGCACGGTGGTTTACGACTGTGATAAATCATTCTTGCACCATTTTCAGCAATTGGATTTGATGAGTCTGCAAGGCGCAACGATCGGAAGTTTCGGCATGGGATTGGGTTTTTTGTGTAATGGCGCGAATTTCTGTTACACCAAATCAATGTTTGAAAAGCTGCACGGTTTTGCGGGAAACAGCCAGATTGCGAGCGGCGACGATGTTTTTCTTTTACAAAAAGCGATGCATGAATGTCCGGAGAAAGTACATTTTTTAAAATCGAAGGAGAGTATCGTGCATACTAAGCCTGAGAAAAGTTGGGTAGCATTATTTTCACAGCGTATGCGGTGGGCGTCGAAAACGGCTGCGTACCCAAGTGTGTTCGGAAAAGATTTGGCGGTGATCGTTTTTTTAGGCAACCTCGCGATCGTAATCAGTTGCATTTTGGCTGCTGCCGGTTATTGGCTATCGGTTTTCGGTCGGTCGCCTTGGATTTTTGTCGGAATTTTGTTCGTATTGAAGTTTGTTGTGGATACGATTTTACTTTACAAAGCCAATCGATTTCTAACTGGAAAATGGCTTTGGTTTTTGTTGTTCAGCACTGTGTTGTATCCGTTCTTTTGCGTAAGCGTGGCCGTGTTTTCGTGGTTCGGAAAGTACGAATGGAAGGGCAGGCGATTTTAGATTTTGGCAGTAAAATTTTGAGACTTTAACAATTGCACATCATTTCATCAATGGCCTAGCCCCGATTGCAGTGTAAAGCCCGCAGCGCAGCGAGGACTTGCAACGGAAAGCGGGAAATAGCTCCTACTTTTTTGCCACACTTAAAATTACCGGAAGTATAAATTGGGTTTTGACGGGAATGCCGCGCTTGATGGCTGGATTGACTTTTGGAAAATCGACGAGTCGCGTTTTGATAATGCTATCGATTTTTTGAGTGTCGTAGGAAACGGTATCGTTGAGTTGCGGTTCGAATTCGAAGGTTGCATTGGGTAAAACGGTGACCTTCACATCGATGGTGTCGAGTTGCGGGTTTAATACATGCAGCGTATCGCCGTTTAGTTTTTGTTGGATGAGCTGGGTCAGATAATCGAAAAAGCACTGTTTTTTTTGTGTTTTGTCGGCTACCGAGTCGCAGCTTGTGAAATTCGGCAATTCGTCGACTTGATTCCAATTGATGCTGTTGAGCTCTTTTTTCAACAGTTCGTCTTGATCAGGAATTTGTCTGTTGACGTACTGACACGAAGCAACACTAAGGAGTAGCAGCAATAATAATGGAATTCTTTTTCTCATATTCTGTGGCAACCGATTCGATTTAAGACGGACTAAAAGTACAATATTATTTTAAAAAACGAGAAAAATTGTTGTGGGCTGAATGTTGTAGGTTTTCTGTTGTGTGTGTTTTTCAGCGTAAGTGTGCCATCAGAATTGGCCCTAAAAACAAAAAAGCCATCCACCAAAGTGGAAAGCTTTTCATTGGTCTAACTACTAAACCATGCTACGAGTTACAAAGTCGTAGCGAAAACAACACAACTATCTTTCGGCGTTCGCCATTTTGGGCAAAAAAGGTCTCCATTGCTGAAAACCTTTTCCCAATTTTGCGGTCTGGACGGGACTCGAACCCGCGACCCCATGCGTGACAGGCATGTATTCTAACCAACTGAACTACCAAACCTCTGCATAATTGCGTGCGATCTTACGATTGCGGTTGCAAATATAGTATAGATTTTTGTATCTACAAGCTATTGCGTGAAAATATTTTAGAATTTTAAAACGGGCTAACCAAAGGATTGTTTTTCAACCAAGTATGTGGTGAGTATTTTTTCGAAATCGGCACCCACATTTACGGGAACGTACTTTATTTTGTTCTGTGCGCAGGTTTGTGCGAGTTTCTTGAAGTAGTTTTGCGCGGTTTCTTCGTAAATCTCTTTTACATTTTCTGCGAAAAGCGTCACTTCATCTCCGCTTTCAATGTCGATGAATTTTCGCGGCGTGTTGTCGTAATCGAAATGCAGTTCCGTTTTGTCATCGATGACGTGAAACAAAACCACTTTGTGTTTGTCGTGTTTAAGGTGTTGCAGCGCATTGAAAAGCGCGTCGTCATCTTTCGTCTGTAGCATATCGGTAAATAAAATAATCATCGAACGGCGGTGAATTTTCTCTGCGATTTGATGCAAAAATGTAATCGTATCCGTTGTTTTTGTAGCCGATGGAGTCTCAATTATGTTTTCAAGTTTGTTCAATAACATTCTTTGGTGGCGATCGCTGCCTTTTTCGGGCGCGTAATATTCGTACGTATCGGAATAAATGCTCATGCCGACAGCATCGCGTTGTTTTTTGAGCAGGTTCATTAGTACGGCAGAAGCCAATACTGAAAAACCAATTTTGCTTTCGTAAAAAGGCTGGTCGTCTTTGAGTTTTGGGTAATGCATCGATGAGGAATTATCGATGATCAAGTGGCATCGCAGGTTGGTTTCTTCTTCGAAACGTTTGGTGTATAAGCGGTCGGTTTTGGCGAACAGCTTCCAATCGATGTGCTTGGTGCTTTCGCCGGAATTGTATACTTTATGTTCGGCGAATTCCGCAGAGAACCCGTGAAACGGACTTTTATGCATGCCCGAGATGAAGCCCTCAACGACTTGGTTGGCGAGTAGTTCGAGATGCTGGAAGCTTGATATTTTTTCTAATTGCGATTCGATGTTCATGCCTCAAATGTAAGGAATCGTCTTAGGATTAAAAAACTAAAAGTTTCTTAAAAGCAATGATGCTCAACCTAGCTCTGATGGCAGTGGTTATCCTTTTGTGACGGT